>CAYOBW010000184.1:0-14102 GCA_964402115.1 uncultured Victivallales bacterium | reverse complement strand
CCACCGGAGCCAGATACACGACGAACTCCTCCTGCCCGTCCACCTCGATGAGCCGACCAGGTCGTTATGATCGGGCAACGCCACGAGACGCTGCTCACCCTGTGCCTGGCGAAAGAGCGGGACTATAACGGTGGTGACTTGCCGCGTGTATATCGGCTCGCCGTACTCCCCAGTCGCCGCATGCAATTGCTGGGCAGGGGTCCGGTCACTCCCGCCGCGACGGCTCCAGCGCCACGGGAAACCCAGTTAGTGGGCACCCGCGACGAGGACTTCCCGGACGAAGAGGATGGGGAGGATGGGGAAGATGAGCCTACAGCTATCCAGCCGGTCATGCGGCCCTACCACGGCACCAGAGGATTCGTGGCCGTGGGGCGGGAAGTCTTCAGCAGTCCGATGTTCACCAATCGCCGCACTGACGACGTCTTCCACCTGATCGACTTGTACGGAATGGCGCAGATTGCAGATGGCGAACTGAACGCGCCCGGAACGCAGCAGCGCGTCCACCTTGTGCGCGGGCAAGTCATGACTTCGGTGCGGATGCTCAGCAAGCGTTGGGGTATCACGGAAAAGGTCGTGCGCGGGTTTCTGGAACGGGTAGCCAAGGACGAATTGATCCGGCAGGACGTCGTGATGAGCGACGGTGCACGCCGTCCCTCAAACACATCCACGGGCACGCTCAAGGGCACAAGCAACAAAGCCGTTTGCACAGTCATAACCTGCTTGCATTACAGGCCATATGACACTTCACGTTCCAGCGCACGTCAACCGGAGGGCACATAGATGGACACGCAACAGGGCACAACGAGGGCACAACAATGGCACGACGAGGGCACACTACAGAAGAGCTTAGAAGATACTATAAGAGATCCTAAAGAGAATAAGAAGGGAGCGGACTCTCCATTTTCTCTTTTTCCGGACAGAGCGGCTTGGGCAAGTTCCCTGTTGCCGCAGCAGTTTCGCACGCTGCAACTGCCAGTCATAGAGCCCTGGTCTGAGCAGCAGCGCGCTGCAATCCGTGCTGTCGCCACCTACGGTTGCGACGTTCTGGATGGCTGCTGCCACGCATGCGTGCTGTACGGCTGTCCGGGCTCGGGGAAGACCATGCTCGCTGCCGGGCTGTGGAACATGCTGGCGTCCCAGATTGCTGACCGCAGCAACTACCGCGATGTTCGGAGCGCTGGAACAGCGGACAACGTGCTGTGGGTGCGCGGCGATCAACTGGTGGCCGACTACTGGAAGAACGGCGATCACGACGATCGGCGTACGGCTGAACAGCGCAAGCACCACCTGCGCACGGCTGGCCTACTGGTCCTTGACGAGCTGGACAAGCACCCCGCGGGTGTCTGGTCGGAGCCGCTGTTCGGGCTGATCGACACCAGGCTCTGCACGGAAATGCTGCCGACCGTCATCACCATGAACGCTACGCCGGCTGAACTCAGCCGCAAGCATGGCGAACACGGGGGGCCAATGGTGGACCGACTCCAGCGGATGGGTACGGTCTTCATCCGCTTAGACAAGCCGCCGAAGGCCGAGGTGCCATGAAGAGCGATAACACGATCTACAAGCCTGCAGCCCTGGTGGCCATCCGCACCCACAACCTCCTTGTCTGCCACACCCTTGCCGCTGTAGGGCACCTTACAACTACATGTAACCTCCTCCGCCAACTGCCCCCCGCTGCCGCCATCCTCTGCATGCGCGACCAGTGCCTGTTGCCCTTCCTTGCCCGCTCGCAGGCCCAGGGGTTTGTTACAATAGTCCCAGACGTCCAGGGCCAGGACATCTACCGCCTACCCCCCTCCGACGATTTGTACCAACTCCCAGGGGCCTTGCCGCGCCCTCTACGCCTGCGCCCCCTTCCCTACGGCTCCACTTCCTGGCGCGCTCCCGTCGATGTCGTGGTGGTCGCCTGTACGGCTTGGTCTCCCCTGCGGCGCCACCTCTGGACGCTGGATGTCGGGCAGACCGCCGCCATGTTCGAGATTCTGTACGAGGGCTACCTGATGTCCGCGGTGCCTGCAGCAGGCCCCAGCCAGGAAGATCCGCAGCCTTATGCCTGGCGCTTGCCCGCCGGGGTGCCCGTCGTGTGCCTGGCTGCGGACGAGCAAGAACTCAGCGCGGACTGGCCGGAACGGTTTGCGGGACATCGGGCCCAGTTCGTGGTGACGCCGACCCGCGTGGTTGAGCTTGGCGGGAGAGCTGGAGCTTTACCGGCCGTTGCCGTGAACCTGAAAGATCGGCGCCCCTTCGCACGAATCAGTCTGTAGAGGGACACGAGCAGGGGCTAGCAGCGCATGAACGACAACGGCAACAGGATGCAGGGCTTGATGAACGACAAGGAGACACACTCATGGAAGCTACCAAACGACGACGTTCCGTAAAAGTCAGGGTGTCGGAGGAGCCGCTGATCGAGCTTGATCTGACGTACCTGTACAACCGTCACATCAATATCTACGAAAGATGCACGCGCCATAACGGCACGTATCAGGCCGCTGTTGGTCTCTCCCTGGGCGAAGCCTTCGTGGAGGGCATGACGCACTGGCTACAAAAGTACTGGGGGCGCCCCGAGTTCCTCGATGTCCTGGCCTTTCAAATGGACCTCAACGAGAAGCTTCTGTACCTCGGGCTCTCAAACGAACGGGTGTTCAAGCAATTCAGCCTGTATGAGCGCACAATCGTGATGGCTCACCCCCACATCAATTATGGATCCATAGCCCCTGAGGTGTACTACGTCGTACTAGACGACGCAGACAAAGAGAAGCTGCGTTCGGCTGGCGATCCGATCCCGGCAGGCGAGCACTTCACACTGTATCGCGGTGTCTGCAAACCGCACAAATGGGCCGTCCGCGGGTTCTCTTGGACTTCAGATCCCGGCATCGCTTCCTGGTTTGCCCAGTGGCATGCCGAGCACAGGAGAGGGGTTGATCCGGTTGTGTTCAGCCTCTGCGTGCCAAGGGACCGGATTCTGTTCTACACCAACAATCGGGAAGAGAAGGAGTTCGTCCTGCTGCCACACAAGAAGGACAAGCCCCGGAAACTGCCGCAACTTCCGCCAATTCGTCATCCGGTGCAAGATCCTTGTTGAAAGGTACGTAGATGTGCTCACACCGAGACGCAACCTGCTCACAGACGCTGCGCCGGCAGAACTCAGCAGCAAGTACGGGGGACACGGGGGCCAATGGCGGATTGACGCCTGCAGCTGATCACGGCCCTATTCGACCAGACGAAGTAGTGAAGGAGATTCGCCATGCATAAGGACCACGCACCTACCAACACCGGGGTGACATGCACCACGGGTCTACAGCAAGTCGAGAGTCGGCCCGGTCAACAAACTGAACACGGGCGTTCACGTGATGCCACACACACCATGGATGAAGGGACCTTCGACGGACTGCGTCGCTACTGCTTGTCCAGATTCACTTGCGGTACGGGCTCCATTCACGGGCCAAGCCACTGGGGTAGAGTCGAACGCATGGCCGTGCGCCTTGCCCACAGCACCGGAGCGAACGTGGTCGTTGTCCGCCTCTTCGCCATCTTTCACGACTGTTGCCGTGCGGATGACGGGGATGATATCGACCATGGTCCGCGTGCGGCAAAGCTGCTTCGCCGCCACTTCGGGTCCACGCTGCCGCTCAACAGAGAAGGCCGACAGTGTCTCATCTACGCTGTGGACCACCACACCGATGGCGTGACCTCGACGGACCCGACCATCGGCACATGCTGGGACGCAGACAGGCTGGACCTGTGGCGTGTCGGCATCAAGCCCAGTCCGGCCTTCATGAGTACGGCGGCCGGACAGACCCTCGCCGCCAGCCATGCCGGCATTGTGAGCAAACAGTCCATGGCGTCGCTGTACGGTGTCGCCGATGATCGATTAACACGCATACAGGCGCGTCCGTCGACGGAAACCTTGGACGCCCTACGCACGCGGCCGTACCCTCGGGCGACCGGCCCCTCCCTCAAGCACAGCAACGGACGGTGGAACAGCCCAGGCTGGCCGAAGCCCCGGACAACAGCCAGCAACTCCTGCGCAACACTTTACCTACCCTGCATACCCAGGGTTCAGCCAGACCATCCCGGTAATACGATTTGTGACATTCGCTTGCAATAATCGTGCAGCCTCTGACGTCAAAGTGGCATGCCTGCGGGTAGACCCAGGCCGGCCAGACGCTCGCCAAGCTGACGGCTACACCAGCCAGGGGCAATCCAGCCCTGGCCCTTTACGCCGAAACCCAACTACCAACACAGTTATGCCCGGTTCGTGCCGTGCCTCTGGCTGTCACATCAAACCGGTCGGCGCGGGGCCAGAACGCTCCCACCTTTACGCTGGAAGGAGATGTCGAGAATGAAGGATTCACGGAAATGAATGGAGTATCGGATAGCGAGAGCAACGACACGGCGAACGTAGCCGTTTTGGTTCCCAGCACGGAATGCGAAACGCTGCCCCCGTACGTGACGGAACTGAAACCGACTGACCTCGCACCCATCGCTGGTGCATCCGCCGGTTTGGCGGATCAACTCGTTACGCGTACATTCAGTGTCGTCGCGGAGGAACGGCTGCTGGCTATGGCTCACGACGTGGAGTCACTAGCCCGCATGGGGCGGGCGGCTGCACTTCTCAGCTACATCATCGTGAAATGCGGAAATGCGGACGGCAGCGTGATCAACCTCCACCAGGCAGCGCAGAACATCGGGCAGCCGTACTCGACGGTGAAGACTTGGCTTACGGTGCTGGAGGATGCTGCGCTTATCAGCAAGTCATCGCTGGGGCGTGACGGCGTGAGAGTCGATCTCCTGACCGACCATGTTCGCCGCTTGCCAGTGTTCGAGGAGATGGGTAAGTGCCTCGGGAATGCGGCAACCATGTTGCGGGCCGTGCAGACTACAACAGTTGGCGCGTTGGAACATGCCGCCGCCCCGATGCGTAAGTGGATGGAGGTGTTGTCATGCTAGGCAGAATCAAGCAGCCGTTGGCTGAAGCGAAGTGGTTGGGCACGCCCGCAACCGCCGCTGGTACAACTGCCGAGGGTTATGTGCAAGCCCTGCGTGGTGTCGCGGGCGTGACCGAGGGAGGTAGACCGACAAAGGACGACGTCAGCATCCGTTTGCTCGAACGATGGTTGGCGCACACCCACCGTCAGGCATCGGTCCTTGTCGTAGACGAGGGTCTACTCGGGGAAATGCGCACACAGATGACAAACGGTGGGTTCGTGCGCCACGATGGAAAACCCTTCAAGAGTCTGGCCAAACAGGTCGCGGCCTGTGTGCGCTCGTTGCACAACCAAGGATTCAGGGCCGGACACTCGACTTTCACCAGGCCGTTGGTGGACGACCGCACGTTGCCTCGGTACCAGCGGTATCTGCAATTGACTCCCAAAACGCAAGCGGCCATGACCTGGTTTGAAGAGGAGGGAACACGTCCTGGCAAAACGGCCGCACGAGGTACGACGCTGACGGTTGCCAGTCGGGCTCTGGGTATCAGCGAAGCCTTCTGGCTCCTGTCCAGGCTCAACATGAACGCTCTGGAGGAGATCACGACCGAGATGGTCACGGGCCTGATCCCGACCACGGGGCCTGACGATGCTGGTTACCGGAGGATCATACGAGCGATCAACGGCGTCAGTGCGTTGTTCAAGTGCTGTGTCGCCAAAGGGCTGCTACCTGTCAACCCCACCACAGGCGTCTCACACTGCAAGTTCACCAACCATCAGCAGCGGGACTTCCTGCCCCCGGATGAACTCGCAAAAGCCAGAGACACGGCAACTCTCGACAGAACGAATGACGCACACGTGATCGACCGGTTGGTGCTGCTGCTCTTCCTCGACACGGCGCTGCGCCGCGGCGAACTGGCGTCGCTATCCAGAAAGCAGGTGACGAAGGTGGATGGCGGGTTTGCGGTTCGGCTGCTACCCGGCAACCAGAAGATGAGCGGCAAGCCCGCGGTCGATCTCCATGTGCTCTACCCGGAAACCACTGATATCCTCGATCTCTATCTCACCAAGGTCCGTCCGCGCCTAAGCCGGCCAGACGCCACCGGGCTGATCGTGGATGGACGCGGCCATTCGGCAAGCGCTCTGGCGCTGGTCGCCGCCTGTGCCCGCGACGGAGAGCGTTTGGGGCTGAAGACCTACTACCGCAGAGGCGTCCCTTCACCGCACGATCTGCGCCGAACATTCGCCATGTGCAACGCGTCCCCGCTGGGCTTGGACCTGCATCCTCACGAGCTGGCAGAACGACTGCGTGACAACATCGAGGTCGTGTTCAACCACTACGTCACCAGCAACCCACTGATCAACGCCCAGCGCGCCAGAGTGTATCGAATGCGTGCTGGCAGCCTGTTCGACGATGACAAGGCCAGGGAGGTAGTCCGGACACTGAAATCGTGGCACATCAGCTCCAAACTCGTCACGAGGCTTGAGCGAGAGATAGCCAAGATTCGCGCAGCGGGCGAACCACTACCGGCGCAGGAAGACAGCGGAGACGAGTGGATCGACGAAAGCCAAGCTCACGCGCTGCTTGCGCAGAAGTGGGGTGCCGCGCCGTTCTGGAAGAAGTTCCGCCGGCACATGCGAGCGCACAACGCCATGCGCCGCGCAGAGAAGTTCGGGAAGGTGGTCTTCAAGGCCAGCGTAGTCCACACCCTTGCCAACGAATACGTCTCCTACCAGATGCTGAAGGCCAATGCCGCGGTCGAGCGCACGCGGTTGGCACAAGCATTGACCGGCGAGAACGTCCTCACCATGGGTCGGATGACACTGATCCGCAAGGACGCTGTGGGGAGCCTGATTGATTTTGGAGGCGATCGGGACAGTTCCTCGACCGCCCCAGCGGCGGTCCAAACATCCAATCAAAATCGGTCCAAACATGCGTCGGTCGGCGAGATCGCAACCCGAAAGGCAAATCTTGGTGCGTGCACAACACGCTTACAAGCAAGTCTTTGTGAATGATTAGTGGTAGGCCCGGCGGGGATCGAACCCACAACCTTCAGCTTCGGAGGCTGACGCTCTATCCAATTGAGCTACGGGCCTGTTGCACCGGCCGGGGGCAGGGCCCCGACCGGCGTTTGGAATCTGGCAAATCGACCGGGAGGTGACGCCTCTCAGCCGTTACGCTGTTGGAAGTCTTTCATAAACGCCACCAGCGCGTCAACCCCTTCCGGCGGGAAGGCGTTGTAGATGGAAGCGCGGATACCGCCAACCGAGCGATGGCCCTTGAGACCCTTCATGCCCAGCTTCGAGGCTTCCTTCACAAACGCCTCTTCCAACGCCTCGCTGCCCAGGCGGAAGGTGACGTTCATGTCCGACCGGCACGCCGGCACGGCCGCGCCGCGGTAGTAGCCGCCGGAGCCGTCGATCGCCGCGTACAGGCGCCCGGCCTTGTCCACGTTCCGCGCGTACATGGTGGCCAGCCCCATCTGCTTCAGCCAGCGCGTCACCAGCATCACGATGTAGATCGTAAAACAGGGCGGCGTGTTGTACAGCGAGTTCTCTTCGATGTGCGTCTTGTACTGGAAGATCGTCGGCACGTTCTTCGCCACGCGCTCTGCCAGGTCCTTGCGCATCACGACCACGGCCACACCCGCCGGACCCAGGTTCTTCTGCGCCCCGGCATAGATCAGCCCGAACTGCTTCGCATCGAACGGCCGGGAGAGGAAGTCCGACGACATGTCCGCCACAAGCGGAGCCTCGGTGACCGGGAAGCTCTTGTACTGGGCGCCCGAAATGGTTTCGTTCGAGGTCAGGTGGACATACGCCGCGCCGGGGGTGAGCTTCAGCTCCGCAGCGTCGGGCACGCGGGTCGGGATCGCCTTCTCGCAGTCGGCGGCCACGTTCACCGTGCCGATCTTCTTGGCTTCCTTGATTGCCTTCGAGGCCCAGGCGCCGGAGTTCACGTAGTCGGCGGTCTGGCCGGCGCCGAGGAGGTTCAGGGGCACGAGCGCGAATTGGGCGCTGGCGCCGCCCTGCATGAACAGGACCGTGTAGTCATCCGTCAACTGCAGCAGCTCGCGGATGTTGGCGACGGCCTCGGTGTGTACCGCGTCGTATTCCTTCCCGCGGTGACTGCATTCCAGCAGCGACATACCCGCGCCCTTGTAATCCACGAGGTCACGCTGCGCCTCTTCGAGAACGGAAACCGGCAGCACCGCCGGTCCAGCATTGAAGTTATACACCCGCGCCATGACTGTACCTCCTCTGTTGTTGGACACAAGCCCCTCAGTAAGAGTCCGGACTTTACCGCGCGCTCCTTGCGGCGTCAACAGCGTGGTTCCTACTTTTCAGCCGAGGGCCAGCGATAGTACCTCGCAGGCTTCAGGCCAACCCGGGAATGACTCACGCGGCCGGGTGCGGGCGCGGTTTTCCTGCTTGCCGTTGCTATTGACAGCTCCTACTCTCGAGGCATGCAGGCAGCAGATACCGACACGATTGCGGCGCTGGCGACAGCGCCCGGTGAGGCGGGGATTGCGGTTGTCCGCGTCTCGGGACCGGCAAGTCTGTCTATCGCCGATCGACTCGTCGTCTGCCAGCCCCCCCCTCCATCGGCCAGGCCCGGGGGTACGTTTCTGCATGGCCATGTCCGCAACGCCTTCGCCTCTGACGTGGCCGGGGGTTCTTCCGTGACGGGATTCGCCGACGAGGTTGTCGTTTTGATCTACCGCGCCCCTCACAGCTACACCCGCGAGGATGTTGTCGAGTTCCAGGGGCACGGCGGTCGCGTGGCCTCCCGGCGTGTCCTCCAAGCCGTTCTCGCAGCCGGCGCCCGTTTGGCCGCCCCGGGCGAATTCACAAAACGGGCCTTTCTGAATGGCCGCTTGGACCTGCCGCAAGCCGAGGCGGTCGCGAATCTCATTCAAGCCCGCAGCGACCGTTCGGCGCAGCTGGCTTTGGAGCAGCTTGATGGATCCTTAAGTAGTTGTTTAACAACACTTTATGACTGTGTTATGAGTTCTTCTGCCATGCTTGAAGCTTCATTTGACTTCTCGGAGGACGACATTCCCCTGGATGTGACGCCGCACGTGCTGTCGTCCTTGCGGTCGGCCCGAGAACGAGTCAGAGCGCTGCTCGGCACATGGGGAGAGAGCCGGCTCTTGCGCGACGGCGTGCTAGTCGTTATATCCGGTCAACCCAACGTGGGGAAATCCACGCTGTTGAATGGTCTTCTCGGCGTGGAGCGCGCCATCGTGGCTGACATGCCGGGCACAACCCGCGATACCATCGAAGAGCAACTCGTGCTTACGGGCATACCGATTCGCCTGGTTGATACCGCCGGGTTGCGCACCACGGGTTGCCTCGTCGAACAAGCCGGTGTTGAGCGGGCCATGACCAGCATGGCACGGGCCGATCTTCACCTCCATGTCCTGGATGCATCCGTCCCGCTTGACAACCACGCACGGACGCAGCTTTCCACCCTGCCGGCCGAGCGCACTATTCTCGTTTTGAACAAGCAGGATCTGGGCTGCGGGGTTTCCGCTGGCGATCTTCCCCGAGGCTGCATCCTTGTGCCAGCCGTGCTGCGCGACGGCGCGGGGTTGAATCAAGTCCGAGACGCGCTGATCCAACGCCTGGGGCTCCCGCACCAGGTTGAGTCCCACGTGACCATTGCCGAGCGCCACCGTCAGTGTCTGATCAGGGCCGAGGGGCATCTTTGCGAGGCGATTCAGCTCCTGTGTGAAGCTCGCGCCGACTTGCTGGTTCCTGCGGCTGCCGCGATCCGGCAAACGGCTGAGACGATCGGTGAAATCACCGGCAAGACCTACACGGACGACCTGCTGGACGCTGTCTTCTCCCGTTTCTGCATCGGCAAGTAGCCATTCCCGCCCTTTGTTCCACGTGGAACATTGTGCCTCAGTCACGCCCGGGGGGCTCTAACGGCGGGGACCGCCGTCTCCACGCGCTTCCGGTCCGTCCGTTGAAGTCCCACACAAGCCGGTCTCAGAAACCTGCCGGTGCCCATAACAGGGACTGCTGTTACGGCATGACGAAGCATTGCTTATTGGCCCCCTCTTTGGCAGACTCATCCCTGTGAGTAGTCACCCCGCCACCAGCCCGGATTACGATGTCATTGTCGTGGGTGGAGGTCACGCTGGCTGCGAAGCCGCCCTGGCCGCCGCACGTCTGGGCGCTCGGACGCTCCTGGTGACGATGACACGCTCAAAGGTGGCCTGCATGCCGTGCAATCCCTCGATTGGCGGCATCGCGAAGTCCCACCTCGTGTATGAGCTCGATGCGCTCGGCGGTGAGATGGGCGTAAACGCCGACTACACCGGCATACAGTTCCGCACTTTGAACACGCGCAAGGGACCGGCGGTGCAGGCGACGCGCGCCCAGTGTGACAAGCAGGCCTACTCGGCGCGCATGCTGGCCGTGCTCGAAGCCTGTCCGGGGCTGAAGATCCTGGAGGGCGACGTTACCGCGATCTGGACGGAGGGCGGTCAGTTGCGGGGCGTCGGGCTACTGGACGGTACTCGCCTGAAAGCCACGTCCGTCGTGCTGACGCCTGGCACTTTTCTGGGTGGGACGATTCACATCGGCCTGGAGCGTCGGGATGGCGGTCGGGATGACGAGCGCTCTGCCGCAGCGCTGAGTGCTTCGCTCCGGGATTTGGGCTTCGAAATGGCGCGCTTGAAGACCGGCACCCCGCCGCGTCTGGCGTCTGACTCCCTGGACTACACCCGCATGGAGCTCCAGCCCGGGGACGATCCGGCGCCGCTGTTCTCGTGGCGTGGACGACGCCACGCCCGATTGTTCCACGTGGAACACCGGCTAGGCGCGACTAGCGCAGGCGCTGCCGGAGGCAAACCCCCGGGGCATGTTCAGGTTCCTTGTCACCTGACTCGCACGACAGCCGAGACGCATCGCATCATCCGCGATAATCTGCACCGGAGCGCCCTCTACGGCGGCGCTATCGTCGGGACAGGCGTGCGGTACTGTCCCTCTATAGAGGATAAGATCGTTAAGTTCCCGGACAAGGAGCAGCACCACGTTTTCATTGAACCAGAGGGATTGCATACGGATTGGGTTTATCCCAACGGGACATCGAACAGCCTGCCGGTACCGGTGCAGGAGGCGTTGATTCATTCGATACCGGGCCTGGAGCAAGCCCGGATACTCCGGCATGCCTACGCGATCGAGTATGACTTCGTGCCGCCCACGCAGCTCCGGCCTACGCTCGAAACGAAGCGAGTGGATGGACTCTTTCATGCCGGCCAGATCAATGGGACGACGGGCTATGAAGAGGCGGCGGCCCAAGGTCTGGTGGCTGGTGTGAATGCTGCTGCGCGGGCGCTGGGCCTGCCGCCGCTACACATCGGTCGGCACGCTGCGTATATCGGAATCCTGCTCGACGATCTTGTGACGAAGGGCGTGGATGAGCCCTACCGCATGTTCACGTCGCGGTCAGAATACCGGCTCTTGCTACGACAGGACAACGCCCGCTTCCGCCTCTTCGACCATGCCGTTAAGTACGGCATAGTGTGTAAAGAACAGTTGTGCGAGACACAACTATTGGTATCGCAAATAGATGAAGAAATGTCTCGTCTGGATGCAACGTATCTCGATGGGCATACGTTGTCGCAGGTGCTTTGTCGCCCGGAGTCCCGTTACGAGACGTTGCCGGGCGCTCTGCGTGACTTGCATCCGGACGTCGTGGCCCAGATCGAGATCCGGATCAAGTATCGCGGCTATATCGAGCGCGAGGCGCGGAGTGTCTCGCGCGCCGCTGCACTGGAGGACGCGACCATACCGGTTGACACCGATTACTGGACGCTCGCCCAGCTCCGCTACGAGGCTCGCGAACGACTCAGTCGAGTCCGTCCGCTGACTCTGGGACAGGCATCCCGCGTACCCGGCATCACGCCGGCCGATATCGCCGTGCTGAGTGTCCGGGTCAAGCGACACCGGCACCCCACATCCCACACGGCAGGTCCAATGATCCTCGAAACGGGAGCAGCCCTCCACCCTTTCTCTGTACATGCACAGCACCGTACCGGTGAGGAAGCGGGCCTTGCGCCAGTCTCCCTCTCCCCGGCGGGGAGAGGGCCGGGGTGAGGGGCCGCAGGCCCCTGCCGCATAGCACCTGTCCGGCGGAAGCACGCAGGCGTCCACAGGCATGGCCGCAGATGCCTCGACCCGACACGCTCCCCCGTAGGTTGGGATCGAAATCCCGACCCGACCCAAGGTGGCAGGATGCGGAGACTGGACAGTCACCGGCTGGCAGAGTACCTTGGCCTTTGTCCGTCACGGAGGTTGAAGATGGAGAACTACAAACTGGTGATGCCTGAGCATTTGAACCACTATGGGGATCTCTTTGGTGGCAATATGCTTAAGTGGGTGGACGAATTCGCCTGGATCGCCGCCACCCTGGAATTCCCCTCGTGTCGCTTCGTCACCGTGGCCATGGACAAGGTCGAGTTCCGGCAGCCCGTGAAGGAGGGCTCCATCCTGCGTTTCATTGTTCGCCGTGTCCGCTCAGGCGTCACTTCCCTGACATATGCGGTCGATGTACACCCTCACAACCGTCTGACGACACCCGTCTTTTCAACGACGGTTACGCTCGTGCGCGTGGGTCCCGACGGCTGCAAGCGCCGCCTTCCCCGGCAGCGTCCGGGTCCCCTGATGGTAACCCTGGCAACGGATGTGCACAAGTGACCCGCTTACCGTCTACTGCTCAGCAGGGTCTCCACAACTGCCAGGTTATGAACAGTCTCGCCATGTGTCATCATCAGGCCGTTTCCGCTGTAACCCGTTATCCTGACGCGCGTAGATTTCTTTCGCACCACTATTGACACCGCATACGGATACGGAGAATATATTCTTTTAAGGGTAATAGCTCTTATGCCAGCGGACATTTCACGTCTTCTGGCATCCGGCATGCATGAGGAGTGTCCATGAAATTCAGAATCAACAAGAGCGCTCTCCTGCAGGGTCTGCAGGTCGTCCAAAACGTCGTCGGCATTCGCAGCACGCTCCCCGTGCTATCGAACGTGCTTGTGACCGCCGAGAAGAACCGGCTCTCGCTGACCACGACGGACTTGGACTTGAGCGTGCGTTGTTCAGTCGAAGCCGACGTCCTCAAGCAAGGCGCCACCACGCTGCCGGCACGCCGCCTCCTCAGCATCATCCGCGAATTGCCGGACAGCGCCATCGAGGTATCCGTTGACGACAAGGATGTGGCCTCGGTCGACTGCAACGCCTCCTACTTCAAGATCATCGGGCTGCCGGCCGAGGATTTTCCAAAGATCACGAAGCCCGAAAGCCAGTGCTCGTACAGCGTGGAGCAGGCAGCCTTCAAGGAGATGCTGAAGAAGACGGCCTACGCGGCCTCCAGCGACGAAACGCGGTACATGCTGAACGGCGTGCTGTTGAGTTTCCGCAACAGCAAACTGACCATGGTTGCGACCGACGGCCGTCGGCTGGCCCTGATCGAGAACGAGGTGGAAGTGCCGACTGAGGCCGAGGCCGATTTCATTCTCCCCTCCAAGACGGTATCCGAGCTCGTGCACACGCTGGGCGATTCCGGAACGCTGAAGGTGCATGCCAAGGAAAACCAGATGGTGTTCGAGTACGCCGACGTGATGGTGTCGTCCAAACTGATCGAGGGTACGTATCCCAATTTCCGGCAGGTGATTCCGTCGCAGTGCGAGCAGCGCGTGGCCGTCGAGCGGGAGGTACTGCTGACCGCGCTCAAGCGCGCCTCGCTGCTGACAAACGACAAGTCCAACGCCACGAAACTGACTTTTGCAGACAACAAGCTCGTCGTGGCAACCAATACGCCGGATGTGGGAGAAGCACGGGAAACGATCCCCGTGAAGTACAACGGCAAGGAGATCTCGGTCGCCTTCAATCCGGACTACATGATGGATCCTCTGAAGAACCTCACCAGCGACGAGATTTTCATCGAGCTGACGGATGATTTGAGTCCCGGCGTCATCAAGTGCGATATCCCGTTCCTGTACGTGCTGATGCCGATGCGGATCAGTTGAGGGCATCCCTTTTTGCTTGCCAATCGATGACCACAACAGGTACTTTCCCGCCTGTTTTTGGCCGATTTCGTCTGCCCGATGGTGTAACGGTAGCACAACAGACTCTGGATCTGTTTGTCTAGGTTCA
>CAYOBW010000183.1:0-14130 GCA_964402115.1 uncultured Victivallales bacterium | reverse complement strand
ACGACGTTTGGAGTCCCGCCTTCAGGCGGTCTCCGGCCATAATGAGAACTGCTGGCTCATTCCGGTGAAGCGTTTGCCGCAAGGGATTCCCGCAGCAACCGCTCAACGAACGGGGCGTCGGCGGGGGCGAAGACGTACTGCCCGAGATCGGCCGGCCGCACCCACGCCACGCGGTCGTGATCCACGAGCGACGGCACGCCGTCCGCGCACGCCGCGGCGTAGAACCAGAGCCGGATGCGCTTCTTCGGGTAGGCGTGCTCGACACGGTCCAGCAGGCAGCCCACGCGGATGACGAGACCCAGTTCCTCGCGGATCTCGCGCGCCAGGCATGCCTCCGGCGTCTCGCCGGGCTCGAGCTTGCCGCCGGGGAACTCCCACAGGCCGGCCAGGTCGCCGCTGTGCCGCCGCGCGATCAGCACGGTCTCGCCGCGCCGGATCACCGCGGCGGTCACGTCCACGACTCGCTCACTGTGGGGCGTCGCGCCTGGCATGCTTGCGCACAAGCTACACGCGCCAGGGGGCACGGTAGTCACGAGTCAGCCACGCCGGGTTTCCCGAACCGGCGGCGAACGTGCACGCCGCCGGATCCCACTTGATCGCCTGGCCGTTGTAATAGACCTGGTTCATCAGGTGGCAGCAGATCGCACTGCGCCCGCCCACGATCTCGCTCGTGATGGGTTTCTTGCGGTCCTTGACGCGCTCCAGGAAGTCGTCGGGATGGTTCTTGCTCTCGTAGAGCTTCACCTTCGCGTCGGCGAGGAACTCCTTCTCGGCCTTGGCCACCTGCGCGGCGCAGGAACTCTTCTTGTCCTCTCCCGAGTGCGACGCGAGCGTCTGGCCGCCGCGGATCAGCGCGAACTTCCCGCGATTCACCCGCACCTCGCCCTCGGAGCCGAAGAAGTGCGCGCCGAAGCCGTCCTTGTGCGTGACGGTCACGCCGTTCGCGTAGACCAGGGTCGCGCCGCGCTTGTTGCCGGCCTTCGCCGGCGGCCGCACCTCGACGGGCCCGCTCTCATCCATGCCCAGGCCCCACTGCGCGATGTCGAGGTGGTGGGCGCCCCAGTCGCACACCATGCCGCCGCCGAACTCGCGATACCGCCGCCAGTTGGGGAAGTGATTGTGCATGCCGCGGGGACTCAGTTCATGATGATACGGCCGCATGGGCGCGGGCCCCACCCACTGGTTCCAGTCCAACCCCGGTTCGACGGCCTCCTCGGCCAGATCGCAGGGCATGCCCGGGTCGCCGAAGCTGCACTCCACGCGCTCGACCTTGCCGATCACGCCGTTGCGCACCAGCTCGCAGGCGATCCGGAACTCCTTCATCGAACGCTGCATCGAGCCCGTTTGCAGGACCCGCTTGTATTTGGCCACGGCCTCCATCACCACCACCGCCTCGTGGATGTTGTGGGTCAGCGGCTTCTCGCAGTAGACGTCCATCCCCGCCCGCAGCGCTTCGAGCGTCGGGATCGCGTGCCAGTGGTCGGGCGTGGCGATGCAGACCGCGTTGATGTCCTTGCGCGCCAGCAACTCGCGAAAATCGTTGTACGCCGCGCACCCCTTCGCGCCCAACTCCGGGTGCTCGCCGTAGAACGCGTCCACGGTCTTCTGCGCGTTGGTCCGGCGCGTCGTGTCGACATCGCAGACGGCCACGACCTGGGTCCGCCACATGAAGTTGTTCAGCAGGCCGCGCGACTGCTTGCCCATGCCGATAAAGCCCATGGTGAGGCGCTCGGCGGGCTTGGTCTCCGCGGCCCAGATGCGGGAGGGCAGGATGAAGGGAGCGACCACCGCGGACGTTGCGGCGCATTTCAGGAAAGACCGGCGCGTAGCTGCCATATGACCCATCTCCTCGTTGGAAGTTGGGCGATTTAAGTAGCGCACGGCCGCCACCAACGCAAGCACCAAGTATGCGCAGCCCTTGCATCCGCGCGCGTGGCCCGGTATCCTCCGCGCCATATGGAGAACCGATGCCCATGAAGATTCCCGCCCTCAACCTTTCGGCCTGCGCGGTGTTGTGCGCCGCTTCGGCCCGCGCGCAAGCCCCCGCCGCGACCCCCACCCCCATTCCGCTCTGGCCGGGTACGCCGCCGGGCGAGAAGGGCGACATCGGCCCCGAGCACGACACCACGAAGCCCGACCCCAAGATCCCCCGGGAAAAGTACGTCATCCGCCTCGGCAACGTGGCGACGCCTACCCTGACCGTCTTCCGCCCGCCGGCCGGGCGCGCCACGGGCGCAGCCGTGATCGTCTGCCCGGGTGGCGGCTACAGCATCCTCGCCTACAACCTCGAGGGCACCGAGATCTGCGACTGGCTCAACTCCATCGGCGTGACGGGGGTGCTGCTGAAGTACCGCGTACCGAGCCGTGCGGGGATGGAGAAACACACCGTACAACTCCAGGATGCCCAGCGCGCCCTCGGCTTGGTCCGGAAACACGCGCAGGAGTGGGGCATCGATCCCAAACGGGTTGGCATCATGGGTTTCTCGGCCGGCGGACACCTCACGGCGGCGGCGAGCAACAACACGGGGAGCCGCACCTATCCGCCGGTGGATGACGCCGACAGCCTGAGCTGCCGGCCCGACTTCGCGCTCCTGATCTACCCGGCGTACCTCGTCCCCAAGGACGACCCGACGAAGCTCGCACCGGAGGTGACCGTCACCACGAACACCCCGCCCACGTTCATCGTGATGACCCAGGACGACCCCATCCGCGTCGAGAACGCGCTCACTTACGCGCTGGCCATGAAGCACGCCAAAGTCCCGGTCGAGCTGCACGTCTACGCCGCCGGCGGCCACGGCTACGGCCTGCGCCCCTCCGAGCACGCCGTCACGAGCTGGCCCCAGCGCGCCGCTGAGTGGCTGAAGGCGCAGGGCTGGCTGAAGCCCGCCCCGTGACCTGATACCGTCGAGCGCGCCTCGAGGGACACCCGACCCTGCGCATCCGCGCTCGTCCTCGTCGTCGTCGTCCTCGTCCTCGTCCTCGATGCTTCCGCCGTCGGCATTCGAGGACGAGGACGAGGACCGTTCGCTGCGCTCACTGAGGACGAGGACGATTCCGGTTCGACATCCTCCCACCCTATCTTCGTGCAGAAGCCCCGCGTCATGGTGGCGGGCTTGCGAGCCTACCACGCCGTGGTTCACCACGGTCTTCCGCATCTGAGGGGGGTTGCGCCACCGAATGCCGGGCTTGCGAGGCTACGCTGGGACGACAGGTTGACCGTTCTTGCTCGGGTGCCACCGCGTCCCCCGCCGTGTCGTCTCCATGGCACGTCCGAGTACCGGCTTCAAGCCGGTCGGGATTGCGATCCCGACCCACGGACGGACCGGCATCGTGCAGGGACGGCGCGGGAGCGCCGTCCAACGTAGGACGGTCCTCCCGGGCCGTCCCGGCAAGCGCGAAGAGACCGGCGGCAGTCTCGTCATGTTACCTCTGCGCGGCAACGCGCAGGGGGGCTGCTGAAGGCGGGACTCCGACGGGTTTCCGCCATTCCTCGCCTCGCCTGCTTCCTGCCGCGTGCGTGCCAACGCCCGCGGTCATGATGCCGAGCTACGCGAGGTTATCACGGACCGCGTGGTTGGCCATCCTTTCAGTCCATCCAGAGTCCGTCTCTGAGTTTCCTCCATCCGGATTCTTGTGCCCCCGGCGCGAATGCTCGCACGCTGACGCGACACGGTGGGCCTCTGAGGATCACGCGGACCTCGTTTGTCATGAGAAGAATCCCTGAAGGATGCAGAGCGACTATGATCGAAGGGACTCTGCTGACGAACTGCGAGGAGTTGCCCTTAATGACGATGGAACGGGCGTCCGGACGCGACCGCGGCACGGTCGATTCGTCCGTGTATGTTGACATCTGGGACATCATCGTCCGACACGCCTCCAAGAGGCTCCTGTGGTCAGCCTTCAAGACGGCCTCTCGGGCCGTCCTAGCAGGACCCAGAAACACGGCTTCATCAAATAGCCACAGGACGCCGACAGCGGCCACCAGCATCAACACGGCAATTAGGCATCCACGTTTCATTCTCTTCTCGGCCAACCTCTGTCCTATAGACGTCGGCGTCAGAACTCATGGACCCGGCCAAGGGCCAAGGACTGCCGGGGCGTCAACGGCGGGGGTGGACGTGACGCGTGCAACCCTCGACCCACGTTACCAACGCGGAAACTAGAGTTTCAGGGGCGGAGGCTCAAGGTAAAAGGGCGGGCGGAGGCTCGAAGTGGCTGGTTCGATTCAGTCTCGGTACACGTCCTTCCGGTGGCCGACCTTCACAACGCAAACCAGCAAGACATCGTCGTGAATTTCGTAGAGCACTCGGTACACGCCACACCGCAGTCGGTATTTCTCGGCACCGGACAGTTTGATCGATTGCGGGGGGCGAGGGTCGTCAGCCAGCGCCTGAATGGCCTCTATGATCCTTTGGACATCCTGCTTAGGGATTGGAGCCAAGTCCTTGCGTACCGACTTACGAAAGCGCAATTCATATCTTGCCATTGCGCTTGAGCTCCTTCACGAAATCTTCAAACGCAATGGTCGGCTCGGCTTTTCGCGCGTCGAACGCGCTCAGATCCTCCGCATCTTCAGCCAGTTCCCCGCGGATGGCATCGTTAAGCAAGTCCGAGACAGATCGTGACGTTTCGACGGATTTCAGGCGCAAGGCCCTGTGCAGGATCGGATCAAGATACACGGTTGCCCGTTTGGTCAGTGTTGTCATTCCATACCTCTATTTCCGGGAATACTGTGGCGGCACAACGTCATAACGTCAAGACGTTCGTGTCGTTCGTGCTCTTCGTGGTTGAATCTCCCCATCGCTCTTCCCTGCCAACCTCTGTCCTGTAGACGTCGGCATCAGAACTCACGGACCCGGCCAAGGGCCAAGGACTGCCGGGGCGTCTACAGCGGGGGTGGACGTGACGTGTGCAACCCTCCACCGCCCGTTACCAACGCGGAAACTAGAGCTTCAGGGGCGGAGGCTCGAGGTGGGTGGATGACGCCGCTACGGACGAAAGCCCGGCGGGCGCCGACGGTGGCGGGCGCTGGGGCGGCTGTGGTTGGCATCCACCCGCCGTTGTCCCGCGCACGCCCACTCCCCCGTGGCGCCGGTATCCGACCGGCGCTGACGCTGCCAAGAGCGGAGCAGACGGCTTTGCACGTCCCCAGGTCGGGCCAGCGTCAACCCCCGCTCAACTGCTGCCTCGCGCGGGTCGGATACCCGCGCCACGTAGAACGGGCTTCAGCCCGTTCCGCCCCGCAAACAGGCCGGTTTACGTGAGGAACGGCCTGAAGGCCGTTCTACGGCGAGGTCCTCGGGCCGACCTGTCGCCTTTGCCTGAGAACCGGCCAGAAACCGCGCAGGCGCCCACTCCGCAGGTCTTCCCGGAATCATCCATTCGTTAGCGCTGGGCGGGAGGTTCCTGCGTGGTTTCGGCGGTGGCCCAGTGGCGCGACGGACTTGCGTCCCGCGGGGCGGCCGGCGTCACCGCGCGATCGTGCAGCGCGCGAGTTCGCCGATGAGTCGGCCGGCGGCATCGCTCAGGATCAGGGCCACGGCCCCGGCCGTGGGATCGTCGGGCTCCAGGATGTTGACGAGGACCGGCTTGTCGGGCGCCACGTCCAGCGTAAAGCGCGTCGTGCCGGGCTCGCCCGGCGCCAGCGGCTGCAGCACCACGGCCAGCGTGCCGCGATAAACCACGCCGAAGCGCCCGACCACCATCAGCCGGCCATCGCGCACGACGGCCGTCAGCGGCTCCACCGTCACGCCCGCCACCCCGCAGCGGCGCACGCTGCCGCCGGGCCCGGTCCGCGTCACGCCCCACGCGTAGTCCCACTCTGCCGTCTCGCCGGGCCGCAGGCGGGCAAAGGGGCTCATCACCTGCGCAGAGACGAGGCAGGGTGTCTGCGCCGGATCCGCGGACAGAACCGTGCGCTCTCCCCACGCCTCCAGCACCCCGCCCCCGCTTGAGCCCAGCGCCACCGTCACGC
Organism: uncultured Victivallales bacterium; assembly: GCA_964402115.1. Lineage (GTDB taxonomy): Bacteria > Verrucomicrobiota > Kiritimatiellia > UBA8416 > CAYOBW01 > CAYOBW01. The sequence continues at coordinate 8,156 of CAYOBW010000183.1, read as the reverse complement.
CATCGGGATAGGCCCGCCCCTGTTCGTAGCGGAACCACTGCACGAAAGCCGTCCCGCGCCGGCCATCCTGGCTGGCCACCCACCCGCCCGTGGTGTCCAGGCCCACCTTGCCGAGCCGATGACGGTACTGCAGCCTCAGATGGCCGTCCTGAAGGTCCGAGACGAAGCCGGCCGTCTCAGGTTCGCCGGCCAGCCCGCGGTAGCCGGCGGGGTAGCGGCTGGAAGGGTTGAGCGGGCACGTGACGTTCAGCGCCGGGTTGGGGCCCGGCCCATCCGGCGCCTGCGCGTTTAACTGCGTCACCGCTGCCAGCGCCCAGCGGCGCAGCCGCGTGTCGATGTTGCGCATGCGCGTGCGGATGCGCACCCGCGTGCAGTTCTCGTAAACGGTCAGGTCGCGCTCCAGGCGCACACCCGTCCGCGGATCGGCGTCGCTGGTCAGGCGCAGGGTCACGGACGGCCCCCGGTCATTGAGCACGGTGCAGGCGTAAGGCAGACCGTCGAGCACGGCGTCGGGCGGCCCGGGCCACTGGTCCTCGTGGTCCCAGCCCTGCGGCGCCGGCCACAGCTTGTCGCCACCGTAGTTCAGCCACGCGCCCTCCGGCCCCAGGCCGCCGGGGGGCGGCAGCCGCCCGGCGAGTTCCGGATTGACCCAGAAGAACTCGGCGCCGGCCAGGATGACCTGCATGACGCGCCCGCCCAGCTCCGGCACGACGTGGACGTCCAGCAGGCCGTTGCCCATCCGCCAGGTCGTCCACCCGCGGTAGCTGCCGCGCTCGATAAACGCCCCGGCGTGCGCGGCCAGCTGCTCGTCGTTTGTCCCCGCGCGGCCAGCCGCGGCCCACAGGAGCAGGAACGCGCCCGCCAGACATCGTCGCATCGCAGCCATACACGCTCACTCCGCCGCCGACAACCGCAACAGCGCCACGCCGTGACGCGGGACAACCGCTTCGCAGCGGTCGGCGCACACGCCGAGATCCTGCTGCCGCCAGAGGTCCCGCACGCGCTGCCGTCCCGTCACGCCAAGCTCGGCCCACGTCACCGCCTGCCGGGCGGGCAGCGGACCGAGCCCGAACAGGCCCACCGCCCGCGAGCCATCCTCCAGCTCCTTGACCATCACGAGCGACCCGGCGTCCTGCCGCACGATGCGCCCCTGCCTGCCCAGCGCATCCTGGTCCACGGCGATGACTTCGTGGTTGCACAGCACGTTGAGCGTGAAAGCGTCCAGCTTGGCCATGTCCCCGCTGAAGATCAGCGGCGCGGCCATCAGGCACCACAGCGACATGTAGCTGTACTGCTCGTTCGGCGTCAGCGTCGTCGGCTTGCCCTCGCCCATCCCGTGCGCGTCGCCCACCCAGCCGATGAGAATGTAGTCGGGGTCGTTCCAGGCGCCGGGGCGCGCGTGCGCGGCATGCCGGGCGTTGCTCAGCCCGATCGCGTAGAACCCCGGCAAAGCCCCGCGCCCCTCCAGGCCCAGGTCGCCGGTCGTGCGCCAGCAGTTCCCCACGTCGCCCCCCCACTCCCAGACCTGGGACATGCCGTACTGGCAGAGGTTGTGCACGATGTCGCGGTCCTGCTTCAGCAGCTCGTCCCACATCAGCTTGTAGGGGCGGACGAAGTGCTCGCGCGTCGTGCCGCCGGCCACGCCACCGTAGGAACACCAGTCGTACTTGAGAAAATCGAACCCCCACTGCGCAAACGTGCGCGCGTCCGCGGCCTCGTGCCGGTAGGCGCCCTCGTACCCCGCGCAGGTGCGCGGCCCCGGCGAGGTGTAGAGCCCGGCCTTCAAGCCGCGGGCGTGGATGTAGGCGGTCATGGCCGCCATATCCGGGTAGCGGCGGTTGGGCAGGATGTCGCCCGCGGGGCTGCGCGGCGCGCCGTTGAGGGAGGCGTCCTTCGAGCCCGGCTTCATCATCCAGCAGTCGTCGATGTTGACATACTGGTAGCCGTGGTCGGCCATGCCCGTCGCAAGCATCTGGTCCGCCGCCTCGCGCATGACGGCATCGCTGACGCGGTGGTAGTGGATGTACCACGTGTTCCAGCCCATGGGCGGCGTGAGAGCGAGCGTCGGGCCGACGACGATCTTGAGCACGCGCTCCGCCGCGCCCCTGGCGTTGCGGGCCGTGAGCGTCACCGGATACGTGCCCGCGGCGGCCACGCGGCCCGTGATGATGCCGCTGAGCGGGTCCAGCACGAGTCCGGCCGGCAGGCTGGCGGCGCCATACGTCAGCGGCCGCTCGCCCGTGACCGGCACGCGATACAGGAACGGCTTGCCCGGCCGCACGCCGTAGACCGGCGGCCCGTTGATCCGCGGCGCGGCCGGCGCGGGCGGGGTCAGCACGACCGCCGGCTCGGCGGGGGCGGCGACGAGCCGCGGCGCGGCGCCGGCGTAGCGGAAGCGCGCGTCGGCCCAGTCGCCGTGGTCGAAGCTGATCCCGTCGCCGCCGTCCGTAACCAGCAGCACGAGATTCGTGACGCCGACAAGCGCCACGTCACACGCGCGCGGCGGCTCCTGCGCCCGGCATAGGCCGCTCTGCCACAGAGGCCGCCCGTCGCCGAACACGTGGAATTCCAGCGTGGCCTTCGGGTCGTCCGTGTCGCGGTCCACGCCCACCTGCGCCGTGAAGCGTTCCGCCCGCCCGTCCAGGGCCACCCACGCCTCGCTGCCCGCGTGCGTGCCCACGCCGTTGGTGAACGTCGCCGCGCCGATCCGCAGCGGCGCCTCGGTGCAGGAGACGTTCGCCTGCGCCTTGCCCCACCCCGCGCTCATGTGCGTCAGGTCGAGTGACGACAACGACACCGTCCCGGCCTGCGCCAGCATACCGATCCCCATCACACCCAGGCACATCCAACGCCATGCCTTCATTCCGTCTCCTCCCTCTGGTGTCGCCCGCGACGCGCTTCGTCCACCCCACGTAGAACGGGCTTCAGCCCCTACCTCCCAGGCGCCAGCCCCCACGAGAAACGGCCTGAAGGCCGTTCTACCCGCGACGGTACGCCTGCAGCACCTCCACCAGCGCGAGCAGGTTCGGCAGCGGCGTGTTGGCGACGATGTTGTGGACGGTGTTGAAAACGAAGCCGCCGCCGGGCGCGAAGATCTCGATGCGTTCCCGGACCTGCTGCCGGACGGCGTCCGGCGTGCCGAACGGCAGCGTGTGCTGCGTATCGACCCCGCCGCCCCAGAACACGAGCTGGTCGCCGTACGTCGCCTTCAGCCAGCGCGCATCCATGCCCGCCGCGGAGCATTGCACGGGGTTCAGGATGTCGAACTCCGCCTCCACGATGTTGTCCAGCAGCGGGGCGATGCCGCCGCAGCAGTGCATGAAGGTCTTCCACGGGGTGTGCGCGTGAATCCACCCGTTCACGCGCTTCTGGTACGGCAGGTAGAGCGCGCGATACTGCTCAGGCGAGCAAAACGGGCCGTTCTGCGTGCCGAAGTCCGTGCCGTTGGTCTGGATGACCGACACCTTGTCGCCGACCGCCGCGTAGAGGCGCCCCAGGTTCTCCAGCGCGATCTCGCACTGACGCTCGAAGATCGCCCGCACGTAGTCCGTCCGCGTGACGAGGCTGACGTACCACTCCTCGATGTCCCGAATGCCGCGCGGCCGCTTCAGGAACGTCGCCGGCACGAGCGCAATATCGCCGAAGGTCAGACCGCCGAAGGAACAGAACAGCGCGCGGTCCGTCGTCGCATGCAGCCGCTCCGCCATGGCCGCGTAGTGCGCGAGCTCCGCGTCGCCGATCAGGCCGAACTCCTCGCAGTTGTCAGCCGGGTCGAGCCGCTCCTCGTCGAACGGCTCCTGCCGCGGCAGGGCGTCGAAGAAATGGCCGCCGGCCGGCATGCGCCCGCTGGGCGGCGCCGCGCGGTCGCCGCCGGGGTACTGCAGCAGGTCGCCGTTGGCCTCGTACGCCGTGTTGAAATCCACGGGCACCTGCACCGGTGTGCCGTCGTGCAGCCGCCACTCCTTGAACGCCACGGCCGGAAAGCCGAACATCGTGCCCGTCCCGTGCAGCGAAATGGTGTCGGCGCCCAGGATGGCCGCCAGGTCGGGCTCGATCGCGCCCAGCATCTGGTAGACCTCGACGACCTTCACGGGTGTGCCGGGCCGGTCGAGCCCGAAGTGCTGGCGCAACTTGTAGACCAGGCTGACGTGGATGCCGGTTTGAAAACCGCCCCCGAAATCGACGGCAAGCCTGTCGGGCTGGCGGTGCCGGATGGTGGCGTTCAGACGTTCGCGTGCGGTCATGGTTCCCTCCTCCGCCCCCCCCACGGCAGCCGGCTGCGGCCCCGCTGAAAGGGGACGATCTCCCAATGTGGGCTTTGCCCACAACCCTCACCCCGGCCCTCTCCCAGTGGGAGAGGGCGGAATATCTTGTTCTTCTTCGTCGTTCCCGGCGGTCTAGGCACTAACCGGGTGGACTACGGCGCCCTCCTCTTCAGCAAAATCACGGACCCGCCCCCGCGGCGCTCTTGGCCTGGGCCAGCAGCTGTTTGGCGCGCAGGGCGAGCGCCTCGTTGGAGGTGGCGACCTGTGCCATGGCGGAGGCGACCGCGGCCGGGCTGGCCTGCACGATGGCCCCGGCGATGGACACGGCGGCGGCGCCTGCTTCATCCTTCAGCCCCTCGGCGGCCAGGTACGTGGCGACAAGCGCCAGCGACTCGGCGGAGGGAAGCTCCCCCAGCGCCGCCAGGGCCAGGCGCTTCTCCTCGGTGCGCTCCGTCCGCGCCAGGGCATCCTTGAATGCAGCCAGCTTCTGCGCGGCGGGAACGTCCTGCAGGGGAATCAGCCGCAGCTCGCCACGCAACGCGAGGATCTTCCACTTCGGTTCGGCGGCCGTCTTCGCGAGCTGCGTCACGTCGGGCAACGCGTCTGTGGTCGGCCAATCGCACAGCATGCGCAGCGCGGCTTCCTTGACGCCCGCGTCGGCATCCGCGGCAGCGGCGCGCACGGCGGCGAGCGCCTTGGCGCCGCCCGCCGCGCGCAGGATGCGCAGCAACGCGGGCTTCGCGCCTGTCGGCGCCTGGGCCAGCGCCGCGCAGAGCGGGTCCACGACCGCCGGATCGGCCACCGCCGCCGTCAGCGTGAGCGACTCGCCTTCCGTGACCGTCTTGCTGCACGCCGTCCCGTTCACCGTGTATTCGACCCGCAGCTTCTTGACGATCCCGCCGGCGGTATCGCCGAAGTTGGAGTTGGAGGCCTCCACGGCGAGGGCGCCGGTCTTCACCAGCGCAGCCACCTTCGCCGTGACATCCGCGGCCCCGCCGGACGGGTCGCCGTAAGTCGCCTTGCGGATGACCACGTTCCCGGAGCTGGGCCGGGCCAGCCGCGCGCAGACCGCCGACAGCGCGGATTCGGCCGCCGCCGTATCCCTGGCCTGCGTCAGGATGGCGAGCAGCGCCGGAAGCTGCGCCGCGCCCGCCATGTCGCCGAGAACTTTGAGGCTGGCGGCGCCGACGGCCGGGCTGGGACTGCCCGCCATTCTCAGCAGCTCCGGAATGGCGTTCGTGAGCCCGCGCTGGCCGCACAGGACGATGGCCGTGCGGAGCGCGCTTTCGTCGGTCTGCTTCAGGCTGGCCACGACGGCCGCGTCCACGGCATCCCCCGGCAGGCGCGCCAGCGCCGCCTTCGCCGCCAGCGCCACCCCCGCGTCGGCCTCGGCCGCGGCCGCGAGGAGGAGCGGCACGCAGGAACGGTCGCCCATGCGCTCCAGCACGCCGATCGCCGCGATCCGCAGGCTCGACGGACCGCTGGCGGCCGCCTTGCGCGCGGCGGGCAGGGCCTCGGCATCGCCGCGGTCAGCCAGGGTCAGGAGCAAATAGGCCTGCCGCTCCGGCCCGGGCCGCTCCAGCTCGGCCAGCAGCGCCTGGGCCACGGCGGGGCCGGGAAGCTCGCGGGCCGTGCGCAGGCCCATGCCGAAGCAGGCCGCGTCGGGCGACTTCAACTGCTCGGCCAGCAACGGCACGCCGGCCGCCTGCCGGGCCAGGATCGCGCCGCGCAGGGCTTCGAGGGTCTTCTGCCGGGAGACGTTCGCGGCGCGGACCGCGTCGTAGCACGCCACCGCGTCGGCCTGCTTCCCGGCCGCGAGCAAGCCTTCCGCGCACAGGATGCAGCCCTCCGCGATCGCCGGCCGCACGGCGGCCGGAGCGCCGGCCAGCAGCGGCGTCAGCAGGGCGGAAACGCGGGCGCCACCGATGCGTCCCAGCGCCACGGCGGCAGCCGACGCCACGGCGGCGTCGGGATCCTTGACCCGTTCCGCCAGCGCGCCGAAGGCCTCGGGGTCGCGGCGCACGCCCAGCGAGTTGATCGCCCCGATCAGCAGATTGCCCTGCAGGCCGCTCAGCGCGTCCCGCAGCGCGGCAACCGCGGCCGGATCGGGAATGGCTTCCAGCGCAATGCGCGCCCAGGACGCCAGGTTCGTGTGCGACAGGAGCGGCGCCAGCGCGGGCACGGCCTCCTTCGTGCCGTAGATGGCCAGCCGTTTGCACGCCATGGCCTTCTCCGCGGCGGGCGCGGCGGACTTGAGGATGTCGATGCCGCGCTGCTGTTCCGCCGCGGGATCCACCTGCGCGGCGGTCGTGACCGCCACCAACGCAAACAACGCCATACACCTTACGAAGCGAGCTGTTTCAGAAGTCATGTTGTCCTTTCGTGAGAATGGCAAGTGCAGGCCACCGGTTCCTAGATGCGCCAGGGTTCACGCAGCGCTTCCGACCGGAGGCGGTTGGCCGCCTCGTCGCCGCTGAACAGGTTCTTCACGGGATCGTAAGCGACCTTGCGGCCCAGGAACAGCGCGATGTTCCCGGCGTGACACGCGATGTGCGACTGGCAGGCCACCTCGGCGTTGACCCGCGGCTGCGCACGCGACCTGACGCAATCGAGGAAGTTGCGCACGTGGAAGTTCGCCGGGTAGCCGCCGATCTTGGCGCGCTGGCCGACGCGCAGCTCCGGCGTGCTCGTCACAACGTCGCCGTCATCCCCCGTCTCCACCCAGCCGGTCTCGCCTTCGAACCGGACGGGGCACGAGCCCAGCCCGAGCCAGCCGTCGTTGCGCACGACCAGCTTGACGCCGTTGGCGTAGCGGGCGAGCAGCCGCCCGTTCTCCGGCCAGTACTCCACGGGGGCCGTCGCATCCGCGGAATTGGCCCACTGGCAGAGGTCCACGCAATGCGAACCCCACTCCAGGCAGCCGCCGCCGACCATGCCGCCCCCCTTCTCGAAGCCGCCACCATTCCCGAGCAGGCCGCGGTTGAACGGCCGCCAGGCGGCCGGCCCGAGGTAGCGATCCCAGTCGGCATCCTCCTTCGGCGGCTCGGGTTCGGGCGCGGGCCACCCGCTGGCGCCCGTCCCCAGCCCGCCCGGGTGGGCGTGCACGGACTGGAGCTTGCCGAGCCTGCCGGACTGAGCCAGGTCGACCGCAAAGCCGAAATTGGGCAGGCTGCGCCGCTGCATGCCTCCCTGGAAGACGCGGCCCGTCCGCCGGAACGTCGCGGCCAGCGAGAGGCTGTCGGCAATCGTCTTCGTGCAGGGTTTCTCGCAATACACATCCTTGCCGGCCTTGGCGGCCAGGCAGGAAGCCAGCGCGTGCCAGTTCGGGCCGGTGGCAATCAGCACCGCATCGAGATCCTCGCGGGCCAGCAGCTCGTGCAGGTCGCGGTACATCGCGCAGTCCTGGTTGCCGTACCGGGCATCGGCCCGCTGCTTGACGGCTTCGCGGCGCCCGGCCTTGACGTCGCAAATGGCCACGAACTGCACGTCCTGTTCCTCCATGAAACAGCCCAGCACGTAGGAGCCCCGCCCGCCGATCCCGATCGCCCCCAGCACGATCCTCTCGCTTGGCGCCACCGCGCCGCCCCGGCCCAGCACCGACGCGGGCAGGATCAGCGGCGCCGCCAGCAGCGCGCCGGCTTTGGCGGTGGCGGTCAGGAAGCCACGGCGCGTGAGTTTGTTCGTGGGAGCAGGTCCAGCCGATCGACGCGGTTCGCTCATCATGATGTCTCCGGTGCTGTGGTTTCCGTGCGCTTGACAACGCCCGACCATACCAGCAACGCAAAGGCGTCCACAATGCAATCCTGCCATGATCTGCAACGCCTCAGTGACGCAGCGGGGGAGGGCGCTAACGGCGGGGACCGCCGTCTCCACGCCTCGTCGCCTGCCCAC
>CAYOBW010000182.1:12131-14209 GCA_964402115.1 uncultured Victivallales bacterium | reverse complement strand
GGGGGCGTCGGTCTGGGGCGTCATATCAAACCTCCGGGGTTGGGCGTGAGGGTCGGGACCGCGCCAGGGCGACGGTCAACAGTACGTGTGTGAGACTGAGAAAGAACAGGAAAACGACGATGCCGGCGAGGAGATGGGCGCCGGCCTGCAGGCGCGCCGGGAGATGGTTGTGGGCGAACAGGCCGCCGGCCCAGCCCAGCACAAGGCGGGAGGCATTGGCCACCAGCGTAACGGCATAGGCAGCCGGGAAAGTGCCCACCAGCGCCAGCGCGCGCAGGCCCGGGGGCAAGCCGGCCCCGGCGAGCCGCCCCGCGACCAGCGCGGCGAACAGGGCGAAGAAGCCGGCGCCGCTGCAGGCCGGGGTGACACAGACCGGCAGCGCGGGCTGCAGGATCCAGTAGCCCTCGGGCGCGGGCGCCAGCGGCGCGCCCAGCCAGGCCGCCGCGAGCCAGGCCGACGGGCGGCCCAGGGCGATGTGCCAGGCCTGCGGGGCCAGTTCGGTAAGCGGCAGGAGCAGGAGCAGGACGAGCCCCGCGGTGGTGACCGCCGGCGGCACCGGACGGCGTCCGCCGGAGAGGTGCAGCAGCAGCGCGGCCAGCAGCAGCATGGGCGCCACCACGGTCGCCGCCACCCAGGCCAGCGCGTAGAGCAGGCCGAGCACGGAGGGCAGGGAAACCGGCGCCGCCCCCGCCTCGAAGGTGCCGCAGAGAATGCTGACATAGCGCCGCGCCCCGCACAGGTGCAGCAGGGCGAAGGGCAGCGCGAGTTCGCAGGCGCGCAGCAGCAGGCCTCCGGGCGAGAGCGCCGGCCGGCGCGGCCGCGCGGCGCGGGCTGGGGCAGGCTGGGCGGCAACGTTCATCGCGGCGCCTCCGTTCGGGCCGCGACGGCAGGCCGGGCCCGCTCCCAGAGCGGCCCCTGCACGAGCGCGTAGAGCAGCACGGCGTCGCCCACCTGGTTGCTGGCGTGGAAGCGCAGACCGCCGGCCTCCCGGGCAGGAAAGCCGCCGTAGCGGAGCGAGGTCAGGAGGGCGGAGAGGAAGGGTTGGTCGTCGAACGCCGCCGCACCGACAAAGGCCAGGCCGCTCGCACCCGGGCTGATACCGAGGAGCGGGATGACCGGGCCGGAGTCGATATCGGTCGCGCCGCGCCAGCTGGGGGGCCACTCGAGGCTGTAGCCGAAGCCCAGCGGCCGGCGCGCGAGCGCCGCGCAGGCGCGCTGGTACTGGTCGGCCGCGAGCGCGGGGTCCACGAGCTGCAGGCAGTGCGCGACCATCCAGATCGAGGAGCCCTCGGGTCCGTCGAGCGTGTAGCCGTCGCGGGTGAAGCTCGAGACGAGGAGCCCGGTGGCCGGGTCGCGCAACTTCGCGCACACCTTCGCGGCCCACTCGCGGAAGAAGGCGGTGTGGTCGCCGCCGTCGAGCACATCGCTCAGCCGCAGGGCGGCGAGGGCGACGGTGTTGCAGAACATCCAGCACTCGTTGGGGTAGCTCTCGGCGCAAAGCAGCGGACCCGCGCGCATGGACGTTTCGATCAGGGCGATCCGCTCGCGCAGCAGCGGAACGTAGGCCGGGTGCTCCGCCACGAGCCGGCGCGCGGCGAGCATGAGCGCGATCTCGCCGTCCTGGAACACGCTGCGACCGCCGGGGCCCAGGAAGGCGCCGTCGCGGGCATAGTCCATGAGGAAGTAGTAGATGCCGTGTTCGCGCTCCAGGCGCAGCGTCTCGGCGATGATGGCGTCCATGACGGCGAGGTGGCGCGCCTGCTCCTGCGGGGCGCGCAGGGCGAGGTTGGCCAGCGCCAGCACAAGGTACGTGCGGCCCATGAAGTCCCACTCCGCGTTGCTCTGGCGCATGCGGGCGATCTCGGCCCCGCGCGGCGTTGCCCCACTCCAGAGGGCGAGCTGGTACGCGGCGAGACGGGCCGTCTGCGGCGGTACGCCCGCGGGCGCATACCAGTCGGCGAGGCGCGGCTGGAAGCAGAGATGCAGCGCCGGCAGCCAGAGGAGCGCGGCGACCGCCAGGCACAGCAGGGCACGGCTGGGAGAATTGGGAATGGAGAATGGAGAATGAGTAATGACAC
>CAYOBW010000182.1:0-12031 GCA_964402115.1 uncultured Victivallales bacterium | reverse complement strand
ACTCTTCATTCCGAATTCCTAATTCCCAATTGCCGTGCGATCACGGCGCATTCCAGCCCGAAGGGCAGGTAGCCGGCGAAGCCGAGCAGCGGCATCTCGAACAGCTTGAACCGGTTCACGTACGGGACGGTGTAGACCCACTTCGCCTCGCTGAACACGTTCCACATTTCCCAGAAGAACCCGCAGATCAAGGCCGAGGCGGCCAGCAGGTAGAGTTCGCGCCACTGCCCGCGCCGGATGGTCGCGAAGAGCGTCGGCTCGCCGCGCAGGGCCCGCCAGGCGGTGACGATCAGCAGGGGTCCCATCCAGAGCACGGGGAAGAGCGCGTCGGGAAACACGCCGATCAGCGCCAGCGCGGCGGACGAGAGGGCCAGCGTGAGGCCCGCCACGCGGCGCGGGTGCGGTGCGTCGATCGGCAGGAAGGCGTCCAGGCCGGCGCCGCAGCGCGGGTCGGCGGCGAGCCAGTCGCGTGTCGAGAGGACCGCGGGCAGGACGGTGGCGAAGGGGAGCGTGGCGAAGAGGAAGTAGCGCTGGGGCGAGAGGGCGCCGATCCCGACGTAGTGCCAGTTCTGCACGAAGCGATTGAGATACTCGAAGTACCACCAGAACGCGGCGCTGGCCGCGGCGAGGGCGACAAGGCGCGCGGGTTGGTCCAGGAGCAGGCAGTGACCGGTGCGGCGGTAGGTGAGGCCGTTGATCACGAGGATGTAGCCGATCCAGAGCGGGCTGAACGTGAAGAGCTGCCAGGGGGCGAACCAGGTCCAGCGCGTCCAGGCCAGCACCCAGGTGACCAGCGTCAGCAGCAGCCCCGCCCAGCCCCAGGCCGGGAAGCGGGCGACGGGCGGGCGCGGCGGCGGGCAGGCGCCGCGGGCGGCGAAGGCGCGCCACTCGAAGGGCGCGAGCACGGCCACGACCAGCCCGGCGAGCGCCAGGAAGACCGGCCAGGAGAAGCCGGCGTGCTCGACGTACTGCGTCGTCGGCGGGAACTCCGTGTACGTGTGCCACGGCCGTCCAGCCGCCGCCACGCCGATCAGGGGCAGGACAAGCAGCAACGCCATCGGCGGCAGGACGGCGTACAGACAGGGCAGCAGGCGCTGTCCAGGGGGTGGAGCGTCCGTGCCTGCCTGCGTGCGGGTGTAGATGTGTTTCATGTTAGAGTCCCAACAGGAGCGTGCCCAGCCAAGCGGGCACGATTTGCATGGTGGTGTTGTCCCAGCCGTGCGGCGACACGGCCTCGACCGCGGCGCACAGCAACGCCACGGGCGGCACCCAGGCCAGCGTCGCGCAGGAAAGCGCGTGGCCGTCGGCGAGCCAGAGCAGGGCGCCGGCCATGGCGAGGGCGGACGCGAGGGCGACGGCGGTTGACCCCTCCAGGCTGCGCGTGGCGACGAGGCTGAAGCCGCAGGGCACGCGGTAGCGGTGGCGGCCCCAGCGGGCGCCGACCGGCTCGGCAATGGCGTCGCCGATGCCGCCCACCAGGAAGCCGCACAGCGCGACCGGGCCGAACCAGAGCGTGGCCGCCAGTCCGCCCAGCAGCGTGGCGCAGTAGGGAATGACCACGTAGGCCGTGCGGTGGGGGGCGTCGCTTTCGCGCGCCAGCGCCTCGAACCAGGGGTGCCCGGCGCCGCACGCGACGGCGCGGAACACCACGAGCGTGGTGCAGGCACCGAAGAGGCAGACGGCCGGCGTGCCCCAGAGCGCCTGCAGCACGGCCACCGTCGTGAAGATGGCGAAGTGGAAGAGCTTGCGCGTGTAGCCCGTGCGCAGGCCCCGGCGGGTCTTCAGCCAGCCGGCGGCCTGCAGGCAGCCGGCGGCCCACAGCAACGCGGGCGGCGCGGCGAAAAGCCATGTCCGCGCCGCGGGCGTATTGGCTCGCACGTAGTCGAAGAGGGCGTCGGGGCTGACGGACAGCATGGAGCACCTGCCGCTAGGCGTGGACCGGACGGACCCGTACGCCGGTCGCGGGCACGGCGGGGGCGTTTTCGGGAACGACACTCTGCGCGTGTTCGAGCACCTGCTGCAACGCGGCCAGGTAGGCGGTGAAGCGGGTCAGCCCCTTGCGCGTGAGGGTGACGGTCGTGCAGGGCTTGACCCCGACGAACGACTTGTGAATGGCGACCACCTCGGCCTGCGCCAGCGCGTTGAGGTGTCGGTTCAGGTTGCCATCGGTGAGGTTGCACGCCTGCTTCAGCGCGCCGAAGGTCAGACCGCTGTCCGCGGCGCAGAGCGCGGACAGGATGGCCAGCCGGTTGGGTTCGTGAAAGACGCGCTCCAGCGCGTCGAACTGCGGGTTGCTCGAGTCGGTCATGGTTGTTCGTTCCTCCGTTTATGCAGGTACAGGATGCCGCCGCCGAGCCATTCGCCGACGAGGAAAACGAGGCCCATCGGCCAGGGGTTTGTGAAGCTGATGTCGGGGGACAGCAGGCAGAAGGCGCCACACGCCAGGTAGCCGAGACCGACGTAGTAGATACCGCGAGGCAGGGCCCGGCGATAGGCGACCTGGGCCAGGCCGTAGAGCGACATCCAGATGCCGAAGAGCAGGTCGTACTGCAGACGGAAGATCGCGGCGAGCGAGAACGCGGCGCCGACGGCCAGCGCCGGGATGGCGTCAATGGCGGGCTTGAGGCGCGCCGGGTTGCGGCGGACGTCGGCGTCGCGCCAGAACCAGTAGGCGAGGGCGGCGTAGTTGCACAGGAGACCGAGTCCGAGCACGATGCCCCAGCCCAGCAGGTGCGCGAGGGGCTCGCGAGGAACCAGCGGCGAGGCGAGCGCGCCGGCTCCGAGCATGGCCGCGGCGCCCGAAAGCAGGCGGGCCTTGCCCGAGTAGCCATCGAAACCGCTCTTCTCCAGGACGATCTCCTGCAGGCGACGGACCTGGCTCAAGGCATCTTGTACGCGATCGGCCGACATGACTCACCTCCACCGTTCGCATTGAGACTACAACAAAGGCAGAGCACTCTGCAATAGAAAGATGACACGAATTTCGCGCGCTTCGAACCGGCCCGCCTGGCACTCGACCGACTGCCACCGTTCTCGACGAGGTTCACGTCCGGGTCTCTCAAACGGACCGCTGCGGCGGTGGCAGGCGCCCCGCCCGACCCGATTCGGCGTTTTGGCGCTTGATTCGCACTACGGCGGCAACGATCATAGCCGGCGATCGCTGACGGGCAGTTGGCGTGGATGGGGGTGAGAGGATGTCGGTTTCGCGCAGCAAGGCGGCGGCGATCATGGATCGGATCCAGGGCGGGAAGCCGGCGCAGGCGTCGGTCGACCGACTGGCGCCGCGCCTGCCGTCCGCTTTTCCTCTACCGCCGCGGTTGCCGGCGGGCAACGATCACACGGCGGCGGGTGCGGCCCGGCGGCGGGCGGTGCTGGAGCGGCAGGGGCTGCGCGTGCCGCATCTCGCGGGTGCGGAGGGGAATCCGGCGCCTGAGACCCTGGCGGGCAATATCGAGAACTTCCTGGGGTTTGCGCGCGTGCCTGTCGGCATTGTCGGTCCCCTGCGGATCAACGGTGTGCACGCCCACGGCGACTACTATGTGCCGCTGGCAACCAGCGAGGGCGCGCTCGTGGCGTCTTACCACCGCGGGGCTTACGCGATCAGCCAGGCCGGTGGTGCGGCCGTGGCGTGCCTGACGGAGTCCGTCAGCCGCGCTCCCTGCTTCCAGTTCGGCTCCCTGGCGGAGGCCGGGCAATTCGTCGACTGGGTCGTGCGCGAGAGTGGCGCGCTCGAGGGCGTGGTGGCGGCTCATTCGCGACATGCACGCCTGGGCGATGTGCGTCCGGCGCTCGTCGGGCGCGACGTCTACCTCTGTTTTGAGTACGAAACGGGCGATGCGGCCGGGCAGAACATGGTGACGCTGGTGACCGAGGCGCTTTGCGCGCACCTGCTGGCGAAGGCACCCGTTCGCCCGCGCCACTGGTTTCTCGAAGGGAATCTCTCGGGTGACAAGAAAGCGACCATGCTGGCCTTTCTTTCCGCGCGCGGGAAGAAGGTGATCGCCGAGGCGGTGATTGGCCCGGCGCTGCTGCGCCGGTTGCTGCACACCGACGCCGCGCTGCTGATGCGGTATTGGCAGGTCTCCGTGATCGGCGGCGTACAGAGCGGATCCATCGGCACGCAGGGTCACGTGGCCAACGCGCTGGCCGCGCTGTTCATTGCCTGCGGCCAGGATGCGGCCTGCGTGGCCGAGGCCGCGGTTGGGGTGACACGGTTGGAGGCAGAGCCGGATGGCGGCGTCTACATCTCGGTGACGCTGCCGAGCCTGATCGTGGGCACGGTCGGCGGCGGCACGCACCTGCCGACGGCTCGCGAATGCCTGGAGCTGCTGGGGTGCTACGGGGCTGGACGGGCGCGGGCTTTCGCGGAGATCTGCGCCGCCACGGCCCTGGCCGGTGAGCTGTCCATCATGGCAGCCCTGGCAGCGGGCGAATTCGCTGCCGCGCACGCGCGCTATGGGCGCAAGCCGGCTGCCGGCGGGCCCGCCGCGGCAGCAGGGGGGGGGGGCGCCACATGAGCCGGTCCATCGAGAAACGGGCGCGGTTCGACTTCATTCGTTACGCGAACTGCTGGGAGGATCCCGCCACGCTCTGCGCCGCCCTCGAACCCGGCCCCGGCAAGCGGATGCTGTCCATCGCTTCGGGAGGCGATAACGCATTCGTTCTGCTGGCGACGGGCGCGGAAGTGGTCGCGGCGGACGTGAGCGCCGCCCAACTCGCCTGCGTGGAACTCAAGGCCGCGGCGATCCGCACCCTGGAGCGCGAGGGCGCGCTGGCCTTCCTCGGCGTGCGGGCGAGTTCCAAGCGGCTGGTTACGTATGCCACCCTGCGTGCGCAGTTAGGGGCGGCGACACAGGCTTTTTGGGACCGGCGCCGCCGCCTGATCCGGCGGGGCATCGTCCACGCCGGCAAGTTCGAGCGGTACTTCCGCTTCTTCCGCCGGTTCGTGCTGCCGCTGATTCACAACAACGAGCAGATCGATATCGTGATGGAGAACCACGACCGGGATATTCGGCAGGCCTATTACGATAATGTCTGGAACAACCGGCGTTGGCGCCTGATGTTCAAGCTGTTCTTCAGCCGGTTTGTCATGGGTTTGCTGGGGCGTGACAGGGAGTTCTTCCGCTACGTGCAGGGACCGGTGTCGGACGTGATCCTCAAGCGGACCGAGCGGGCGCTCGTCGCGCTGCCGACCCACGTCAACCCCTACCTGGACTACATCCTGACCGGCAACTTTGTGCGCGCGCTGCCGCTCTACCTGCGGCCGGGCATGTATGCCTCGGTCAAGGCTCACCTGGATAACCTGACCTTGTTCCACGGGCGGATCGAGGACGCGGCGCGCATGCATCGGGGCGCCGGCTTCGACGGTTTTAACCTCTCGGACATTTTCGAGTACATGGACAAGCCGGCCTGCGCCGCGGTTTACGCTGCGCTGCTGGAGACCGCGCGGCCCGGCGCCCGGTTCGCGTACTGGAACATGCTCGTGCCGCGGCGGGCGCCGCACCCGGTCTCCGAGCGTGTCAGGAGCCTGGACGAGCTGTCCCTGGTCCTGCACGAGCAGGACATGGCGTTCTTTTACGAGGCCTTCGTCGTGGAAGAGGCTTTGTGATGGACCCGGGTGCGGGGGGGGCGCTCTCCGACCTGCGCGGCGCGGCTGTGCTGGCCGCGGGGTTTCTCGGGTTGGTTGGAGCGGCCGAGATGTGGCGGCGCCTGGCTCGCGTGCCGCCGGAGTGGTCGCGCAAGCTTGTGCATGTTGGCGGCGGGCTTGCGTGCCTGGCGTTTCCGTTTCTGATCCAGTCGCCGTGGGTCGTGCTGGCTTTGGCTCTCGGGCTCTTCGGGTTGTTCGTCGCGGGCCGCCGGCTGGGGTTCCTGCAAAGCCTGCATGGCGTCGAACGGCCGACGCACGGCACCGAGTACTACCCCCTGGCCATCTTCCTCGTCTTCCTGCTGGCAGGCCGGACGCCCTGGATCTACGTGAGCGCCGTCCTCGTCCTGGCTGTGGGCGACGCGCTGGCGGCGCTGATCGGCAGCCGGTACGGCAGTCTGAAGTACGAGGTCGAGTGCGAGTTCAAGAGCGTGGAGGGTTCGGCCGTCTTCCTGCTCGTGGCGTTCCTGGCCATCCAGCTGCCGGGCATCCTCATGACCGACCTGCCGCGGGCGAATGTGGTGCTCGCGGCGCTGCTGGTGGCCACGCTGGTGACCGGATTCGAGGCGATCGCCCTGCGGGGGGCGGACAACCTGTTCGTGCCGCTGGCCGTGTGCGTGATCCTGCCGAAAATCACGGAAAAGCCGCTCGCCGAAATCGTCTACCAAGTCGGCAGCCTGACCGTCCTTTGCGTCGCGGTGGCTGCCGTGGCGCGGCGCGCGCGGCCTTTCAATACGGGCGCCACGCTCGTGTTCCTGCTTTTCGCCTACGGCGCGTGGTCGCTCGGGTCGGAGTGGTGGGCGGCGCCGATCCTGACCGGCTTCCTCGCGTATGCCGTCACGGGCTACCTGCGTCCGCGGGATCGGCGGGCCGCGCCCCCGCTGGTGCGCGTGCGGACGCTGTTCCGCGCGGTGTTGCTGCCGCTGCTCCTGCTCGTGACGGCGAACATGTGGGGCATCGGCGACCTGCTTTACGCGCCGTTCGTCGGCGCCCTCGGGGCCGTCGTGGCCTTCAGCCTCTGGAATCGGACCCTGCTCGCTACGCCGCTGGCGGGGTGGCGGCGGCGCGCGGGGGCGGTTTGCGGCGGAGCGGCGGCGGCCCTGCTCGTCGGCCTGGCCCCGGCCCTGGCCGCGGGCGTGGGGTGGCGCGCGGTGGGTGTGCTGGTGGCGCTCGTGGTGGCGGCCGGCGGCGTGGACGACGCGTTCCTGGAAGAGGGGGGTGCGGGGGATCCGGACCGGCTCTGGGGCGCCAGGCGCATGGGGCTGACAGCTCTCGTGGCCGGTGCGCTGTTGGCGCTGGAGCTCGCCGGGTGGCTGCCATTGTGGCGCATCACCGGGCTCTGACGCCGCCCGCTCAGCGCTGAGCGCTGCCTGCCAGCCAGCCGCTCGAGAAGGCCCACTGGAGGTTGAAGCCGCCGCACGGCCCGTCGAGGTCGAGAACCTCGCCGGCGAAGAACAGGCCGCGCACGAGCCGGCTTTCGAGTGTGCCGGCGTGAACCTCGGCGAGTGCGACACCGCCGCTGGTCACCATCGCCTTGTCCACGCCTTCGTTGGCGTCCACCGTCAGGGGCGCGCCTGTGATCCAATCCGCCAGCTTCAGGCGCTGCGGGCGGGGAAGGACGCTCGCGCGCAGCGCGGGAGCGACCGCGCAGGCGGCACACGCGGCCTCGGCCAGGCTGTGGGGCAGGCGTGTGCCCACGAGATTGCGGACGGTGCGGGTGCCGCGCGTGCGCTGCCACTCGGTCAGGCGAACGTCCCAGTCGGAAGCCGTCTCGTCCGGGGTGAGGTTCAGGCGCAAGGGAACCCGTGGCGTGGTCGGGAGCAATCGGCTGACAGCGCCCGAGAGGTCCAGAATCACGGGGCCGGAGACGCCCTGATGCGTAAAGAGCAGCGGTCCGGCGTAGCGGACGCGCCGCAGCTGGGGCAGGTCCACGCAGGCCGTTGCACGTTCCAGCGCCACCCCCGCGCACTCCCCGGGCCAGGTCTCGACTGTCCGCAGCCCCACGAGGGCGGGCACGGGGTCCACCACCGTGTGACCGGCCTGCCGGGCCAGCTCGTAGCCAGCCGTGGTGCCGCTGACCGCCGGGTAGGTCAGGCCGCCGGCCGCGAGGATGACCGCGTCGGCAGGAAGTGCCCCGCCGGTTTCAGCCGACGCACCCGCGGGGGCAAGGTACGCGCCCGCGAGGGCGCCATCCTTGCACATGAGCGCCTCCACCGCCGTGTGCGTGCGCACGGCAACGCCGAGCGGGGCCAAAGCGTTCAGGCAGGCTCGCAGGATGGCGGAGGAGCGCTCCGCTTCCGGGAAGTAGTGAAACCCGTCCGCTGCGTGGCAGGGCGCGCCGTGGTCGCGCAGGAACTGCAGGAGGGCGTCGCGGCCGAAGGCGCGCAGGGCTGTGGTCAGGAAGCGTCCCGACCGTCCCCAGCGGGCGATGAAGTCAGCGGTATCGAGGACGTTGGTGACGTTGCAGCGTCCTCCGCCGCTGACGAGGAGCTTGCGCGCCGGCCCTGGCTGTCGCTCGCACAGCGTCACGCGCGATCCCGACCGGGCCGCGCCGAGCGCGGCCAGCAAACCGGCCGGACCGGCGCCGACGATCACGACATGCCTGGCAGGAACTGTCATGGCGGGTGCCGGCGGAGCGGCGGCTACGGGCGGCGCACGTCGTAGCACATCAGCGTATCGCCCGCCCGGAGGTACAGTTTGCCGTCGCTGATGACCGGGTGGGCCCAGCTGGGCCCATCCTGCGCGGCGGCCTTGAAGGAGCCCTTCAACTGGTAACCGTCGGGCGTGGCCGCGATCAGGGCCACGAGCGCCTCCTTCTCGTAGCGGAACCAGAGCCGGCCGTCGGCCAGCAGCACTGCCGCGGAACCCCCGCCCGGCGCGTCGGCCTTCCAGGTGACTTCTCCGGTGGCCAGCTTGATACAGTGGGGTGCGCCGTGGTTCTGCCCCTGGCCGCCGTAGATGCAATCGCCGCTGAGCACGACCCCGCCGTGGTGGTTCTGGAAGAGGTTGCCGGGCAGGAAGTAGCTCTCGTCGGGCTTCCAGACGTCACCGTCACGCTGGATGGTCAACATCGCGCTGCCGGTGCCATACGCCGACGAGCCGAAGACGCGGTTGCCGTCCACGACCGGCGTCGTGATGTTCGCGACGTTGTTGGCGACCCGGTTGTACGACCAGAGGAGCTTGCCGGTAGCGGCGGCCACGCCGACGAGTCCGCGTCCGATAAGCGTGACGTACTGCTTGACGCCCGCGATCTCGGCCACGACGAGGCTGGCATAGCCGGCGCCGTCCTTGCCCTTGGGGCCGAGATCGCCGCCCGGGCATGTCCAGCGCGTGGCGCCGGTCAGCTTGTCGAGCGCCACGACCGTGGCCTGGGGCGTGCCGGGCGTGCAGACTGCCACGTCGCCGTCCACGAGTATGGACTCGCTCCAGCGCCAGCCGGACATCATCTTGCCCCCGAGGTCGCGCTCGATGTGCTTCCGCCACCGCACGGCGCCCGTGTCCGTGGCCAGGCAAACGAGGTCGCCGCCGGTGCCGAGCACGTAGAGGCGGTCGCCGTCAACGGTGGGCGTGCAGCGCGGGCCGCCGTCACCATGGGGCGGTCCGAAGGAGACGGCCCACAGCTCCTTGCGGGTGGCGAGGTCGTAGGCCAGGACGTGCTGCGTGCGCTCGCCGCCACCCGCGGGGGCGCGATCGCCCAGCGTGTAGAGCCGGCCGACGGCGATCGCGACCGACGAGTAGCCGGGGCCGAGGCCGGTGATCTTCCACAGCAGGGGCGGGCCGTTGGGCGGCAATTCCTGCAGGAGGCCGGTTTCCGTGCAGCGGCCATCGTTGTGGGGGCCGCGGAAGCGCGGCCAGTCGGCGCCTGGCGCGGCGCTCGCGGCGGTGAGCAGAACGGAGACCACGAGGGCTAGGGCTGGTCGGCGGGGCGTGTCGCGCATGTCGGTTTCCTTGTTTGTTGACGTTGTCAGCTGTGTCAGCGAAGCTGGGTGCGGACCCGGAAGAAGCGGCGCGAGCCCGCCTGGTCGACCTTGCCCGTGACCGTGGTTCTTCCAGCCTGTCCCGGCACGGCGTTCGACAGCAGATCGGACCAGACCCTGGTCATGGTGTCGCTGCAGGAGTCGACGAGGTAGTCACGGTTCGTGACAGAGAAGAAGGAAAGCACGACGTTCGTGGGCGAGGGACTGCGCACGTCGGCGATGGCCAGGAGCGAGGCAGCGTCGTTGGGATCGGTGTCGGCGATGAACTCGCCGCGATCCTTCTGCCCATCACGGTC
Organism: uncultured Victivallales bacterium; assembly: GCA_964402115.1. Taxonomy (GTDB): domain Bacteria; phylum Verrucomicrobiota; class Kiritimatiellia; order UBA8416; family CAYOBW01; genus CAYOBW01. Next base: position 2,114 of record CAYOBW010000182.1, on the reverse strand, counting down.
CTGATCGGTGGCGCCGTTGGCGCGCACGAGGCTGTTGCCGAAATGCTCGCGCTCCCACGTGTCAGGCAGCCAGTCCAGGTCCGCGTCCGTGAGCAGGGCGCCCGGTGAGAGTACATCCGCGCGTACATCGTCAAGCAGGCAGCTTGCGTCGCCTGAGTTGCGGATGCTGAGGCCCGTGAGGCCCGCGGGCGGCCGGGCGGAATACATCCGGAAGTTGTAGACAACGTTGGTGCCGTTGACCCACAGGGACCAGCGCTGGCGGACGTAGTCGCAGTTCACGACGAAACGGACCCACGCGCCGAGCGCGATCAGGGGGTCGGGAATGGTAACCGCGCTGGCGCCGTCGAACGCGGCGAGCCGGCTTTGGGGCGTCAGCCAGAAGACAGCGGTGGCGCTATCGACGATCCCGGTCGGGTAGTCCATGGGCTGCGGCCGTGCATAAATCTCCAGCCAGGCGTTGGTCGGCGTGCCCGTGAAATCGTGGCTGAGTGTGCCGGATGGAAGGGCGGCGGCCTGTTTGCCGCTGTAAACCTCTTCGGCTTGCACGATGACAGCGGTGGGCGGCGCGGAGAGCCAGCCGTTCTGGTAGTGGATCGGACCGGGCGTGCCGGCCATGGCACCCGGTGCGTCGGGTTCGAAGGTCTCGAGGAATGGCACGGGGGCGGGCGTGGCCGTGCCGAAGAGCAGCGACTCGCTCGCCCAGGCATCGAGTCCGTTGTTGGCCCGGCAGCGGTACCAGTAGGGCTTGTTCGGTGCGATGGCGACCCGGGCGTGGAAGAAGCCGGGCTCGGAGGGGCCGACCATTTCCTCGTGCTGCCAGCCGGTCGGGTTCGTCACGCCGTCCGCCTCGCCCCAATAGATCGAGGTCACAGTCGCAGCGCTCCCCGTCGCAGAGAGGAAGCCGTACAGGTCGGCGGAGGTCTCCGTCAGCACGTTGGACGCCGGGGCATTGGCCACCTTCGGAGGCGTGGGTGGCTCCGGTGCGGCGACGTCGAATACCGTGGGGAAACCGCACGTTCCGGTGAGCGCCGCGTGCTGCAGGGTCAAGTTCGTGAGGCTGCCGCCGTCCGGGTTCACGCGGCAGATGTCGCCAACATAGGCGTTGCCGCCGAACGTGCTTGCGGCGGCGCGGGCGAAGGCGATCCAGGCGCTGTCCGGAGCCCAGGCGGGACTGCCGCAGAAGGTCTCGCACGCGAGGGTCGCGGCGTCCGCCTTGCCGTTGGGACCGACATACAGCCGATGTTCTCCGCCGCCGTAGTCGGCGCAGTAGGCCAGCGCGGCGCCGTCCGGGGAGGCGGCCGGGTTGTAGTGATCGGATCGGCCGTCGAGCGGGGCCTGCACGGGATGGACGAGGTCAGGCGCTGTCGCGCCCAGCGCGCCCGATTGCAGGAGCGAAGGGGAGCTTCCGCCGGCGAGCATCGACGCGAGGTAGACGCGCCCCTGGGTGCGGTCCACGTGGAAGCCCTGCGTGCCAAGCGGCCAGGTCGTGAACGTGTTTGTGTAGACTTGCGTCTCGCCCGTGCCGTCGGTGCGGATGGACCAGAGTTCGTAGGCCGGCAGGAAGCCGCCCGACGGGACGTCTCGCAGGTAGCACAGCGTGTTGCGGTCCTGCCACTGCACCGCCAACGCCTTGCCGGTAATGGGCAGGCGTTGCGGAACGGTGGGCAGGGCGAGCGTCATGACGTACAGGTTGGAGACGGCAGCGGTCTGATCGACAAAGGCCACCGCGAGGCTCTCCGGCTCGAGGGCGGGCGCCCACTTGCCGGGGACCCCCGTCGTCAGTTGGGTCACAGCCTCGCCATTCGTTCCCATGGTGAAGAGCTGGTTGTCGCCCTTGTCCCCGGCCATGAAGAGAATGCGGCGCTCGGCGCGGGCGTGAACGGCAAGCAGGGCAAGGCTGAGCGTTAACGCGGGAGCGATCTTGAGCAGTCGCGCTGGCAACATGGCAAACCTCCGTTACCCGTTTTCTGGCAGGGGCGTATGACCCGACCCACCGGCGCCTCAAATCTACTGTTGACCGTGCGCGGAGTCAAGCCGGCACACGGCTGCGCACGGGGACGGGGTGTGATTTTGGTTTGTTGAGGGCGGCACGGCGGGGGGCGCGCAAAACACCA
>CAYOBW010000181.1:0-14421 GCA_964402115.1 uncultured Victivallales bacterium | reverse complement strand
AGTCACAAACTGCCCAACCGCCTCTCTGGGGGACCGCAGCCGACGAAGGTCCTTAACTGGTCGCTGGGAGTCGGGTCGGGGGCGACGCCGCGGTAAGCATCGGCCATGACGCGACACTGAGGGAAAGGTGCTGACGGATTCCTGCCCAGAAACAGGACGCCGGCCCCGAGTGCAAAGTGCTTCCCGGACTTCCTGTCCCGCCACATCAGCCCACGGTTACGCAAGCTGCCGAGGATCGTGGCTTCGCCGGTTCTGGCGCCGGCGATGTCCCCCGCTTTCGCCAACCATGCCCTGGCCAGTCGGTGGTCGAGATTCGCCCACGTCAAGTCAGTTTGCCGCGACTCGAATGGGGACGCCGCCCCGATGTTCTGTGCGCCACTTTCGTCGTCACCGGCTTGCGGCTTCAGTCCAAAGTCGTCCTTCAGCAATTTGATTAGTGCGGCCCTGACCTCGGCACGTAGGTCGAGCCGATCGACAAACCGCTTGTACGTGTAGCCGTCGGCTTTGATTTCGTCGAAAAACGCCTGCGTCCTCGGTTCACGATCGGCGTCCGTGCCACCCTTGACGAAGACCAAGGTGGGCAGTTTCCGCTTCTGAGCATGGCGATACTCCTGATGCGTCGCGGATAGCTCGCCGTGCGGTCGGCCGTACTCCCGGTTTATGAGCAGCAGGTAAATCTCGCACCCGTCGAGACAGGCAAGATACGGTTCGGAGGCCCGCCGTCCGGTGATCGGTTCCCGGTCGAAGAGGACAGGTTCGCAGTACTCCATGAGGAAAGGGTCCGTGCTGACCAGACTGGAGATGGCGAGTCGTTCGCTCTCCAGCTCCTTCTGCACAGAACTCACGAATACCCTGCGTCTGATCATATCCGAAACTCCGCGCTAAGGTATGCCGCAACGATGCCCTTTCTGTCCAGCAAATCACGCCGCGCGTTTGCCCCCGGGCCCGGGGCCGACTCCGTGCGGATGCCAAGCTGCGTTTGGGTCGCGATCAGGCGGACAACGTTGGAGGGCACCCCCACGTCCCAGCGCTGCAACCGGTAGAAGCCCTCGAACCGTTCGACCAGATGGGGCATGACGGCGTTGCTGACCCGCAGGCAGTCGGCACAGCCGGGTTCGTAGAAGTAGGATCTCGCGGGGTACGACCACCAGGTCGCTGGCCACCGTGGCGACCGCGGACAGGGTCAGCAGGCGGTGGCCGGGGTTGTCGGTGTGGATCTGCACGCGCCCTTCCGTCACGCCGGGACTCAGGGGCGGGCAGGTGGCGATCCGCAGCGCGTGGAGGCTGGGGGTATAGAAGGCCTTATCCACAACGCCCTTGCGCCCGGACAGGCTAACCGTGACACGCACGACACCGTTCGACCCGGGCGCGAGGAGCGGGGGATTGACGGTGGCCGTGCCGCCGCCAGCAGCCGCGGACGGCGCCGAAGGCCAGCGGCGCGGCGCCGGTATTGCCGAGAACGAACGTGTGTTCGACGTTACCGAGACATCCTTCAAGAGGGGTCCAAAACCCGGGGAGTGTTCTTGTGGACAGACCCAGAAGGACGCGATGCCCAGTTCCCCTGCCATGAAATCGCCTCGCACAAGAACGACAAATTTGCATACACATATTGCTTTGTGTAAGGATGTGTGAAAGCATACCTTCCCAGCGATGGAAGAGCATCCGTCCAGCCCTCAAGACGCGGTAACCCTTGTAGGCGGCTGGAAGTCGCGGCTTGGGGGAGGTCTGGCCGGTGGGGTCCGGCTCCGGCAACGCCGAAAGCCCCTGCCGCCTGGCGTCGCATGCTCCGGCGGCCCGGCGGGCGCCGCGAACGATGCTAGTGTGCTGTCATGCAAATGCGATGACATAACATACACGGGCTTGTCATTCCGAGCGTAGCGAGGAATCTCGGGCTCAGCGAGAGGCTGAGATCCTTCGCTTCGCTCAGGATGACGAGCGCGTTTTGCGGGGTTATTTGCATGACAGCACACTAGCGCACCCGCGCGCCGATGCTCCTCAGGTGCTCCAACAGGATGCGGCGCACCTCTTCGATGGTCGCCGGGTTGCTCTGGCAGCTGTGCCCGCTGCGCACCACCAGCTCCGATTCGACGCCCGCGATGTGCGCGCTCGTGTACTTGACCACCCCGTCGCCGCCCTCCGGCGGCGTATCTCTCCCCTTGACGGCCACGATCGAGTGCGCCGTAACCGACGGAACCACAGGGATTTCCGCCAACGCCAGCAGGCCGGGGTTGTCGGGCGCCATGGTGTCGATGCTGGTCGAAGCCAGCCGCGCGTTAGGGCTGACGCCGGGCGCGATCCGCAGCAGCTGGGCGGTGGTTTCGAATGCCTGCTTGGGCAGCGAGAGGAAGCGGCGGGCCAGCTTCCTGACAAACTCCCCCGCCTGATAACTTCCGCGATGCGGCGTGGAGATGAAGACAACCCGCTTCACTTCCGGCAGAGGCTCGAACACGGCCACCCGGCGCACGAGCTGCTCGTCGTCCGGCGAGAGCTTCAGTTCCGCCAGCGTCATGCCGGTACTCGCGCGGATGAGCGCCTCACCCGTTTCCGTGGCGGTAAGCTTGGCGAGCAAGCCGCCCTGGCTGTGGCCGATGACGACCATCTGCCGGAAGATCGCATCCTTGCCCTCCGGATCCATCGTGGCGACCGTGCGCTGAATGCACTGGCGGAGGTGCGCGGCGGACTGCGCAACCGGCTTGGCGCTGTCGTACAGGTAGAACCAGAACTGGCAGCTCTTACGCAGCACCGCGTCCCCCATCAGCGTGTTCCACATCTCGGCCCAGTAAACGGGGCTGCTCATCGTGCCATGCACGAAGAGCACGGGAACCTTCCCCGCCTCGTACGGCTGCGTCGGGTAGACGCCCGGCTCAACCGGCGCCTGCCCCAGCCGGAACAGCAGCTTCTCGAGCTGCCAGTAGTCCGGGTTGTTCAAGGCGTACGCGACAGGCGTCGTCAGGTCCTGCTCCAGCGGGATCCGGCGGCCGTCGACCTCGACCTGATCGCGGAGAAGGGCGGAGTAGACCTCGACCTGGCCCCGGAGCGCCCCCGTCGCCATGTCCGCCAGGCCGCCTTGCACGCGCAGGAACACCGTGGCCGCCGAGGAGGCGGAGAAGCCGCCCCTGCCGCGCGTCTTGCCGCCCAGGACCACGATGGGCGCACCGAGCCCTGCGTTGCGGTTACGCACGGATAGACCGCGAATGCGGAAGCGGTCCGCCGTCACGAACGTCTCGTCCTCGGCCAGCGAGACGTTGACGTCCGCTACGCCGCCGGCGCAGATAGTGAGGCTTCCCGCCGGCAGGGCCCACACACGCTCGGCGGCAGCCCCCCGCCCCTCGTGGCGGCCAATGACGATGCTGAGACTGCCGTTGTAGAGATCACAGGCCATGCGGTACCGGCGATCGAATGAGCCCGGCGGCGGCTCCTCGCCCGGGCCCAGGAGAAAGAGGTACCCGTACACCGCCGCGGCCGCATAGAAGTTCTCCGGCTCCAGGGCCCGGCCGTCCAGCTTCAGCCGGCATCCCTGCTTGCCCAGCAGGAACGCCATCTCGGCCAGCGCAAAAAGCGTGTCGCGGCGCTCGTCACGGCAGGCCCGCCGGTGCAGATCCACCAGGCAGCGGGCGGGCGACTTGGCGTTCAGTTGCTCCAGGTTGTAGCGGTGCAGAACGACCGCCGTGTAGCTGCTGAGTTCGTCGGCATTCAGCGCGCTGCGCTCGATCTGGTCGTAGGCGGAGTTCCGGCCGAGCGACGTGACGCCGATCGGCGTGGCGCACCCCCCCGCCATGAGCGCAAGCAGCATCGCGACACACCCCGGCCACACGAGCGTAGAACACTGCATTTTTCAGTTCCCTCCCTTCGGTATCCAATCCATGCCCGGCATGCCTTCGCGAATGCGCGCGGAGAAATCCGGCGCATCGCCCGCCGCCCGCGCGCGGTCGTTGATCCGGCTGCGCCGCTTCAACTCGTCAAACGGCAGCGAGGTGTCGAGGGCGCCCTTCGTGTACGCGTGCTCCGGCGCGTGGCCGTTCAGGATGACGGACCAGTGCAGATCCGCCCGCCCTGGAGCCGCGTGCCTGCGCATGATGCGGTAGCCGCTGGTCATGCAGTTATCCGCCACCGCGTTGTACCACTCCGGCCGCTCGCGCAGGCGGTTCATCCGCCCCAGGTAGTCCAGGAACGCGTCGCGCAGCTGGCCCCGGGCCACGACGCGCAGGCGGTAGAGGTACACGCTCTCCCCCTCGCGGTAGTCCGTCCGCAGCCGGAGCACGTCGCGCTCATCGGCGGCGATGTAGATCAGCTCGTACTGGCGGAAGAAGCCCTTGAGCGCCGAGTACGTCTCGCCGACTTCCTTGCGCGTCTCGATGGAGACGCAGAGGTAGTCGCCCCCGTCGAATCCGAAGCTCACCATGGTGTGCGCCACGCCCTTCAGCCCCCAATCGGAGAACAGGATGTCGGCGCTCCTCAGGCGCGCGAGGTCATAGGTGCGCGTTTCGTATCGCACCGTGAAGTTGGTTTCGCTGAGGTAGCGGCAATTCCTGACATGGTGCAGCGCGACGGTGTCCCCGCTGATCTCCGCATACGGCAGCCGCGCCACATCCGGCTGCCAGATGCGGGTGTTCGAGGGCCGCATGAGGTGGAAGCAGACGAGGGGCACGGCGAACAGGCCGGCAAGCACGCCCAGCGCCAGGCGCGGTCGCAGCAGGAGCAGCGCCAGCAGGTCGCCGGCGGCGCAGAGACACGCCAGGGGCAGCGCAACCCCCCGCGGCCAGCTGCCGTAGACGAAGACCAGCACACCCCAGGCCGCGACGGGCGCCGCCGCAGCTATCAGGCCCAGCCGCGCAAGCGCGCGCGTCCAGAGCGGCCGGTGACGCCGTTGCGCGGCTTCGACATCAGAATTCATACTGGACTCGACTTTCTACAATCCGCACATCCCCCTCTTGCTCGCCACCGCTCACGCGGCCCGCGGCGCAGTCCAACATGACCCGGCACCGAGACGTCAGGTAGCCATTCACGCCGAGGGTCGTCACGTGCATCCTGCCGCCCTCCACGTCGTGACTTTCCAGATCCAGCCAGGAGAAGCGCGCGACCAGTTCCCACGCCCCGAGCGCTCCAGCGCGGAAGGCGAGATTTCGCCTGGGGACCACGTGTCCGAAAGCCCCGGCGTTCCGGTTGTAGGGGCGGCGCTCGCCGGTCATCAGCCAACTCCCCGCCACGTACCAGCCGTTGAAAGCGAGGTCCGGTTGGTCCGATCGACTGGCGAGCGCATCCAGGAATTCCGCCTGGAGCAACAGCGATCGGCGCTGCGCGGCAAACTCCGCCCCCCAGGTCAACGCATCCTCGGCGGTGACTTCTCCCGTGTCGACCAGGCGCGGCGCGAAATAGCTCTCCGGCCGGGAACGGAACTGGAGATCACGCCCGCCCGACTGCATGAACTGGCCGCTGGCCCCGACGTGGATCAGCGCCTCCGCGCCGGCGTCTTCCTCCCACAGCGGCAGCCACGTCGCGCGTCCAATCGCACGGCTCAGGCTTCGCGACGCCTCGGAAACGTCGTTCTGGCCGCTGTCGGCGAACCAGCCGATGGCGCCCGTCTTGCGTTTGTCCGCGCTCGTACGCGAGGCCTGAATCCCGAACAGGATGCCCGGGCCAAAGGCCTCGACAGGTGAGGCGCGCTCCATGAAGAGCGTGTCACCGGCAGACGTCTGGGCTTCCAAAGTCATGGGGGCCTTGAAATGGCCGAACTTCACCGTTTGCAGGAGCGGGATCTCCGACAGCCACAGGTAGAGTTCGCGCAGGTAGAAGTCCCGGTCGGCTATCTCGGCTTCAGCCTTGTACGATATGGGCACTTTCAGGAAGAAGGCGCCTGACGTATAGAGCCGCGCCCGCCGGATACCGACGTCGTCCGAAATGTCGTCAAGGCTGCCGTCCGTGCGATAGCCGACCGCATCCCCTTGCAGTTTCAGCCCCACCTTCCCATGGTAGGGCTGAACGTCGGCGTCGGGATGCAGCGCCATCAGGCGCGCCATGCGCCTGACGCCTCCGAGCTCGTACTGCAACCCGTCGTCCCACCGCAATCCCCAGATCAGGTTGCTGCGGGCGGCAGACTCGTGCGTCGCGACCGCGGCCGAACCCGGCGGCAGCAGCAGGGATGGAGCGTTCGACGCCGCCAGGGGAGCGCCATCAACGCCGCCTGCGGGGGCCCCGCCCGGCGCCAGGCAGGCCGCCACCAGCGCGGCCATCCCGGCACACGATGTAAGAAGGCTTTTCATCCGGACAGTCACCCGTTCGCCGCCGGCACCGCGTCGACCCTGCCCGTGACTTGAACCCGTTCGGCAAACCCGCCGGCCGGTGCTGTCGCGCTCGACAACCCTCACCGCACAGCCGTGCCGCGATGCTCCCGCAACTGCCGCTGCAGCTGCTCGGCCCACGTGTCGAACGCCCCCTGCGCCGCCCGCCACTTGTTGAGCTTGTCGAACTGCCCCGAATACTTCTGGCCGACGCGCGCGTCGACGGCGGCAAACAGTCGCACCTTGCTCAGCGAATCCAGCGCCTGGCATTCGCCGCCCACCGAACCCGTCGCCGTGGGGGTTCCCGTGGCCACCTGCTTCAAAGCGCTCAGGGCGATGCCAGGCGGCGTTACCGACGAAAGCAAGTCCAGAGCCACGACGGCACCCTTCGCCTCCGTGAGTGCGATCTGAAGGCGCATGACGCCAGGCCCCGGTTGGCTGACGAACGTGTAGTCCGCCTTCAGGTGCTCCCGCATGGAGGCATCGAGGTAGTTGACGAGCGTCTGCAGATCCTCCCGGGGGATCTTGGCGATCTTGCTGTCCTTGCCGGCGTACACTCTCACCGGGTCCAGCAGAATCTTGTCGTACCGGCGGAAGTCCACCTGAGGGTTCACGTAGACCAGAAGCGCCTCGCCTTCTGCGGCCGGCTTCAGCTGCGTGTAATCGCCCAGGAACCCGGACGGACGAGCCTTGCGCGCCTGCATCGTTGTGCCACACCCCGCCGTCAGCGCTGCCACGAGCAGAAGCCCCGACAGTGCGCAGCCCCATGCCATTCGGTTGTCCCTTTTCGCCATCATACGTGCCCCTTCTCCTTGTCCGGTTCCAACTGCGCGGTTTATCCTCACGTCGGTCGGATGATCGTGACCCCTTTCAGGTTACGACTCACCTGGTCCAACAGGTCCTGGAAAGACCCTCTGCGCCACGGCGGCAGCTGGATCTCGTCCTCCATCACCGACCCGGCCCCCCGGACCGCATAGGCGGTGCACTGCAGCCGGTACAGTTCGCCGCCCAGGGTGACGATCTGCGCCTTGACGCGGATGCGCACCGCCGCCTCGTCGATCCCGCCGCCGTACGCGAGCTGGTCGCGCCGCGTGCCCTCCCGCTCGAACACGAACGCGTCTGCCGCCTGGGCGACCTGATACCCCTCCCCCGCGAAAACCCGGGCGGTTTCCTTCCGGATCGCCTCCAGAGGTATGCCGCCGATCTTGACAGAGGCGAAGCTGGCGGACACCGGTGTATTCAACGACTGGCAGCCCCACGCCCCAAGACACAGGACGCCCACGGCACAAAGGCGCAGCACCCGCACGGCGTTTGCGATGCCCGCCAGGGTTCCTCCCGTCCACCGCGGTGTTGCGCCGACCTTGATGATCCGGGGTTTGCTCATGGCTTCCGTTTCGCCTCGCCGGCGCGGTCCCCGCCTTCCTCCAGCGCATGGCCGAAGCCCGACCAGACCACCCCGTCGTGCGTAATGGAGAGCGTCACAGCCCCCTTGGCATTGATCGTCACCACCCACACGCGGCCACCCTCGATACCCGAGAAGATGTGCAGCCCATGCTCCTCGCGAATCGTTTCGATCCTCGTGACTTCGCCGCGCCTCGACTCGGGCGCGAGCAACGTTACCTCTTTCTTGGCGGGGTCCACGCGAAAGAACGTGGGGCGCTCCAGTCCGCCCAGATCGGGAGGCCCGACCGTGCCGTCTTCATCCGCCGCAACGCCGGTTGCGAGGGTGCAGAGCCAGGTCGTGCCGGCAAGCAGGCCGCTGCACGTCGCCAAGCTCACCAGCACGCCAAGCATCGCCACTTTTCTCAATGCGCTCATAATGCTCCTTTCCGCCTGATCACACCGTCTTCCCGGCCCCAGGCGCAAGGCAGGCGACCGCCTATGCGCGGCCGCCCGCCCCCGCTTTTGCCCGGACGTCAGAACGTCATGCCGAGACCGGCGATCAGACCGGCCAGGCGCACGTTCAGCTCGTTATCCTCGTTGTTATCGCCCTTGAACTTCCAGCCGACCGTGCGATAGCCAAGACTCGCGACCATCGACTCCGTGATCTGGTACTCGAACTGCGGATACAGCTCGAAGGCCAGGTCCGAATCGCCCCCGCCAATCCCCAGCATGGGACTGAACACAAGGCCATCGATCTTGGATGGGAACACCGGCATACGGGGCCGCACGAAGAGCATGGCGTCCGTCACATCGGTATCCGTGCTCTTCGTGCCGTGGCCGTAAACCTCGAGGTCGGTATCCATCTGCAGGCTTCGCACACCGACCATGAGGCCGAAGCTCTGGCCTTCCGCCCACCCGTCCACGCGGTATCCGACCGCGCCTTCAAGCAGCAGCGTCTTGGCGTCGAACGATCCGCCCTCCGGCCGGTCTTCCGTGTCCAGGGCATCCGTCGTCAGGGAGAAATAGTCCACCAACGCGCCGACGATGAACCGGTCGTACTCCGCTCCGAACCGGACGGATGCACCCAGGTCCACGAAGTCCAGTATGTCGCTGAAGGACTTCTCGAATTCCGCTTTCTGCCCGTGCACGGTTATGTCGCCCTCCATCCCTGCCAGCCACACGTAGGGCGTCACGCTGAACTTCCAGCCTTCCTTCTCCGCCGCGAGCGCTCCGACACAAACCGCCATCGTCAGGGCCCCCGCCACCATTCCCAATCTTGCCGTCTTCATGTTTCGACTATCCTTTCGTTTGAATGAACAACTCATCCGGGTCGCTGATCCTGGCCATAGCCCAGGAAATCTCCAGTGCAATACATCTCGCGCCTACGGCACCCCCTTTCAACTCGGCTTGCTCCGGCCCATGACGCGAACCCGCGCGCAGGGTCCTTCCGCGCTCGCACGCCTGCCTGTTACTCCATCGTGATCGTGATATCCCCCGTGAAATCGTCGTAGCCGAGTTCAACGAGCCACGGCCCCGGCGTCCCCTGCCTGGTTCGCTCCGAAACCACGTACTCGTTGTCGCCCACGTAGATGGTGTTGTTGGGCGTGAAGAGGTACTTGTCGAGCAACAACCTCCCGTCGGCATCGAATACGCGCAGCGTCGCATCGCCGTGCTGGAAATCCCTGATGCGCACGGTTGCCAACGCCTGACTCAGCGTGGTATCCCAATTGAAGTTGTCCACACCTGAGTAGGATACCAGTTCCCGGTCGACATTGAACCGCGTGGCCGTGATGTCCGAATCGGTGTCTTCGCCCTCACAGCCGCAGAACAGCGTCGCGCAGACCATGGCCGCCGCCACCGTCCTCACCATCCCGAATGCACTTGTTTTCATACTGGAACGTGCTCCTTTTCCTGCATTTCCATCGCGTTCGCGCCGTTCTGCTTATCGCAACCGCAACCCGTCGGCGTTTCCGGGCCCCGGCTTGTGCTCCTCGCGTTCACTCCTTGGGCAAAACCACCACCGCGTAGACGACCTGGCCGTCCGCGAGCACCCGCTGGTAGTCAACGCCGTCGACATGGTAGTAGGCCGTGTCGCCCACCACGCGGATCGTCGCCGCGCCCGGCAGCGTGTAGACGACTACGCCGGGCGGCGGCGGGATGACGACGTAGGTCCGCACGCCATTGACTTCCACGACCCGGTAGTAGGTCCCGCCATAGTGATAGTAGGAGGTGCCTGCCACCGTGACGGTGGAATGCCCCGCGGGAAGCACCGTGACCTTCGTTCCCACGCGCACGACGCCATGCGGACGGTGGACCCCCGTGACCGCCACGGCCCGATCGACCTCGACCTCACGGCTGACGCTGACGTGGCCGTCGTCGCGGGAGGCGCTCGCCGACCTTTCCACTTCCCTGCCGCGCGGCCCCTCCACTTCACGGTTCACACTGGCATGGCCATCCTCGCGGGAGGCGCTCCCCGAGCCTTCCACTTCCCTGCCACGCGGCCCCTCCACTTCACGGTTCACACTGGCATGGCCGTCCTCGCGGGAGGCGCTCCCCGACCGTTCCACTTCCCTGCCGCGCGGCCCCTCCGCTTCACGGTTCCAGCTCGCCTGGCCGCCACCGGCACTGGCGGACCCAGAGCGTTCAACGGAATGCCCCGACGTGTGGTGGCTGGCCTGTCGGACCGACCCGTAGCTCCCCGAAGACACGCGAACGGTACGGGTGGCCGCCGACACGCCGGGTGCAAGTACGACGACTAACGTGCCGGACACCGCGAGCAGAACTCTTGCGATCCAGGTGTGTCTCATTTCGCATCCCCCCTTGCCTGACCCGCGGGCTGCCGCTCCTCCCCGGATGGCCGCGCCGTATCCTGCGCGGCGGGCCGTATTTGGATTCGTTCCGTGCCGTCGGGAATCTCGGGGACAAACGTCGCATCCGAGATCTGGTTGGCATCCCCTTGAGCCAGGAGTTGCAGCGTGTATCGCGGTTCCCCTCGCAGTCGCTTGTAGATGATCAGCAGCTTCCGCAGCGACGGCGCGTCGCCAAGGCTGACCCACAGCTGCCAGTCGATGTCGCCCCGGACCGCCGCCAGGTGATGGCACTTCTCCTCGCCCACGTAGCCGGTTCCCACGTAACGGACGGACTCACACCCGGCGGTCATCGTCCGGTACATGTCCTCGGAGAGCACGTCAGCCGCCGGCATGCTCAAGTTGTACTTCTCCTGCAGCAAGTCGATCGCCTGCTCGATCGTGCCCGGATCAGGAACCTGGACGTAGACGTTCTTGCCCCGGTCCAGCAGCGTCATTGTCTTCCCGTCCTTCCAGAACGTCCGGCTCGTCACATCGCCAGTCGTAACGACCCTGAGCTTGTTCGGGCGGAAGACGGTCAATTCCCGCACGTGCGAGAACTGGAGACTCTGGCCATCCTCCTGAACCTCGTCGATGGTATCGGCGACCCGGAAGACGGCGGTCTTCAGTTGCCGGTTCCGTTCGCCCAGCTGGCGCAGCACGGTTTCGGCTTCGGGCTCGATGACCGGTCGCGCCTCCTGTGCCCAGACGCCGGTCGCCGCGGCAACCCCGGCCACAACGATCGGCGCCAAAACGCTCCCCCACACATGAGCTCTCATACTCACCTCACCGTGTATCCTTTGCCTTCCATGGCGGCCACGAAGTTCCTGTCCCAAAGCGCAAACTGCTCACTGTATGCTGATGTAGCGGATTTGCCAGCGCTTTCCGCATTCTTCTGCGTCCGGCGCGAACGCACGCCGCCTGTCAGGCCTCCGGCTGCCGCGCCGATGGCCGCGCCCTTTCCGACGTCGCCGGCTATGGCGCCGACAACCACGCCCAGGATGGCGCCCCCCGCAGCGCCCTTCACGGCGCCACCCTTGGCCGCATCGCCCGCTTGCTCCGCGCTCTCACTCTTCGCGGCCGTCTTCCCGGCCGCGTCGTACGGATCCCAACCGGTCTGCTTGGTGGCCCATTCGTAGGCCGCCAGCTCATCCGCCTTCTGCTGCTCGGCGGTCTGCCCCTTGGCCGGGAAGATCACGTGCTTGCCCGGATTCGCGCTGAGCGTGGGCGGGGCCGCCCGCACGACGGCCGCTGTGACCATCACGGCCGCCACAATAGATGCCACCACCCCACGCTTGATCATCTCCTGTACCTGCTCCTTCATCACTGTGCCTCCTTGAGTTCCTGTCCTGTTCTCACACGGACGACGTCGCTATCGTCCCTCGTCTCTCGTCTCTCTGCCAACGCTCCAACGCCACGGCCACGTTGTTGTCATATCCTTCATGATTCCATGCTGTTTCTATAATCCCGTCAGCATCTGGAACAACCGGGCAGCTACGTCACTGACCGGAAACTTGAAAAAGATCAGCGGGCACATCGGCAGGATGGCGGACACCGCCAGCCCCAGCACAAGCCTGCGGCTCGCGGGCATGTAACTCAGCTCCCGCACGACCATGACACTGTTGTTCAGATCCGCCAGCGACTGCATGTCCGGTGTTCCCAGCAGGGGTTCTCCGGAGGGGTTCTCGCCCTGGATCCACTTCCTGTCGAACGCATTCACATAGCGGGATGCCATGCCCATGTACTCACGCCATCCCGTGATCCGGCGGTCCCACAACTTGAGCGAGAAGATGAGAAGCGGACCGATAAAGAGCACAGCCATCAGGAGCAGCGCCAGGGGGATCTGACGGTACAGGGCCTCAAAGGCCATGGCTCCCGAGGCAAGGCCTTCCGCGTAAGAGGCTGACAATACCGCGGAGAAGGCCACAACCAGCGCGGAAAAGTGTTCCTGCACGACCTCCAGGTACCCCAGTCCGGCAGCGTGGTCAGGATGGGTTGGGACAAGATGCAGGTCGAGCCCCTGCACGCGCCAGAGAGCATAGCACCAAAGCGCCAGATGCCATACCCAGCGCAGCAGCAGGAACCTGAAGAGCGGCAGGCAGAACCAGAAATACCATCGGAGAACAGGTCCGCCCGACCCCCCTGACTCCGTCAGAAGCAGTTCCCAGTTTCCGGTCTTGCCCGGCAGGTTGCAAAGGGGCTCGATGAAGACAAAGCTAATCACCGCGAGCAGGAGGAGAGCCTCCACGAACCAGGGATCCTTCAGCCGGTCGACACGCCGGATGACCTCGGTCAGGGCGGGCCGCCCGGATTCCGGCACAACGCCGCTGCTCACGATGTCGCGCACGAATTCAGTCATCCGGGGCCCCACCCATGTCTCACACAGGAAGAACAGCGGGATCGCCACAAGGAAGCGGACATGAACGCCGATCGCGTCCAGAGCAAAGACCTTGCCTCCAACCCCCTTCAGGAGCGCCAGCATCACCAGGCCACTCCACGCCAACGTCCCGAGGGCAACCCCCAGCCAGAAGGTGTTCTGGCCACGGACCAGCCCGAGCCGACGGCCCAGCCTCTGCAGGGGACCACCGAACAAGTTGAATTCCGGGACTGTCATGGTTCCAACCAAGCGTTAACTCCTGAAGGACCTCATGCAACCGATACACCAGGCGGCCTGCAGGACGATGCCGGTGCACGCCTCAAGTACCGCGGTCGCGATGAGCATGGCTCTTGTCATGGATTCCCCTGCCTCATTTCGGGAACAGGAACGTCACCCCGAGCCGTGCACCCCAATCCTCGGGCCCGTTGTCCGGCGACTCGGCCCAGTACCGGGCGCCCAGCGTGACCTGCAGGATCTGCGGGCCGATTTTCAGGAGTTGCGCAACCGACAGGTTCACCGGGACCGTCGTCGCCTCGCTCTCCCAGTCGTAGCTGGACTCGGTGTTCACCCCCAGCGTCGTTTTCGTCTTGGTGATGTACGACAGGAACGGCTGGACGAAGCTCACGTTGATGTCGCCCCGCTCGTCGTCACCGGCCACGGACCAGATATGGTTCGCCAGCACGCCAAAGGTCCAGGGCCCGGTCTGCCGCAACCCCAGCACCGTCGGCCCCACCCCCCACTTCTCGCCGCCCAGCATTTCATCCGTCGCCGTCGGATAGAGGCCCACCGGCCCGGCCGCGAGGATCCACCCCCCGACGGGGGCCTTGGGGGAGAAGAAGAAGCTCTGGGTCACATCGCCCAGGCCCGACTTATCCTCGCCCTGCACCGGGAGGTCCTGCTGGTCAATCAGCGGAACGATGGTGCGCGTGATCAGGTTCCACTCCTCCCCGATCGAGAACGGAATGACCGGCTGAATGTTCAACACCGACTTCGACCCGTCGCCCTCCGGCCCCATGTTCTCGTCGTAGTTGAACTGCAGCGGCACGCTGATCAGCGCCGCCACCGGATTCGCCAGCTTCCTGGCCAGTTCCGCGGCCGCATCCGGCGCCGCATCTTGCGCCGAGGCGACCGCGCTGGCCACCGCCAGCCATCCCGCCAAGAGTTCCTTCCATCCATTCCTGCTCATTGCCAAGCATCCTTCAAGGTTTGCCGGCTTCTCCTGCCCACGGGCCGAACCAACGAGTTCCCATTCACTTCTGCGGAACTTTTGCCGGCGGGGTGAACATGGCTTTGTCTTCCCCGATCTCCTCGGCGATCAGCGCATTGAGTTTCTGGTTCATGGCCGACAGCAATTTTTCGTCGTACTTGGGATGGGCCGGGTTGGCCAGGTTGTCCATTTCCTCGGGATCCAGCAGCAGGTCGTAGAGGGCGACGTCGTTGTCGGCCAGAAGCTTCTGGACCGATGCCGGCAGGTTGTAGTTGCCCATCCCGAAGTAGCGGACCAGCTTGTAACGGCCGTCGAAGATGCCGCGGAACA
>CAYOBW010000180.1:1176-14484 GCA_964402115.1 uncultured Victivallales bacterium | reverse complement strand
ATTTGAAGAGAGCGGGCGACAGTTTGTGTTTGAACTCATGGCCAGCGGCGACAGGACCCTCCCAAAAGACTACCGGGTTCGCGATGAGTACCTTGACGGCGAAAAGACGTTCTCCTCGTTCCAGATTCATGTCGTCTTCAAGAGGCCGGATCTGGCACGCATGACCCTCGGGCAATCCGGGCAGACAGCCACGCTCGGCGTGTACGAGTCCTTTGAGAGCAAGATCGGCCCCAATTCCGCATCGGATCTGGCGGTCAGGCTGAGTGCGCAGCACGAGATCTACGTCATCCTGCACGAGCAGGGTGCAGACCCGACGAGAAGCACAACCTTTGCCAAGATCCTGCCCGCTCTCCGGGAACTCGCTGAAATCGCGGGCAGTCCGGCGGCCTATCGTGCCGAAGAACGCTATGCCGCGTTCTTCGGCTTGTTCTTCACGTTGCCGCTGAAGGATCAGGAACTCAAACGCTTTCCCGGACTTCAAGACCGGGACACGTTCTACGGCTACTTCAGAGTCAAGCCGCACACAAGCTACAATGGCATCAACATCAAGATTTCCCACCCCGTGTACTGTCCAGGCGAGGGAACGCGGGCGTGCTCCAGACTGGAGAAAGCCGAGTATGCGGGCGCGCCGTACGAGACGAACGACATCGTCTTCTTCCTGATAGAAGACAATGCCGTTTACCTGCCAGAGGAATATGACCAGCGATTTGGCACATTCACCGGGAAAGAGAGCTTCGAGGGAATGCTTGAGGTGCTGAACGACAGCGGAGCGGTTCTACTGAAGACAACGGACAAGTTCAAGGGTTGGCAGAGATAGGGCAGGCCAACCTTCGTCATCCCCTTCGCCTCGGCCCGTGCCGGCGACGCCGCCAACCGGCACCGATCCCGGGCCCACTTCCGCAGCCCATTCTATGCAGTGACCCCTTGTCAGCCATTCCTGTCGCGTTCGTGAACAGCGATGGGGAGCCCTATCCCGGCCGGCCTCTATATGTCCTTCCCACACTTCGGGCAGAAATCGAAGTCGGCAGCAGCCTTGGCGCCGCAGAACGGGCAGTGTTCACCGGGGAACTTCCTCGGTCCCTTTGACGAGTCGTTTTGTGGTGACTGCCGAGACGCTCCTCCGTGTCCGAGCGCGTCCGCAATCGGGTCCCCTTCCTCACGGTCCGTGGTGACGTCGAACGTGCTCAGGCGATTCCGGCTTGTCGCGTTGTAGAAATTGTAGACGACGCCGGCGATTGCCATGCCCACGAACAGCAGCCCAAACAGGGCAAAGAATGGTGGTGCGCCCATGGACATCGCGCCCACGGTCCAGACAACACCGAACACGGCAACAACGATCCCGCCGATCCCGCCCATGAGCGAGGGACCTCGTCCTGGCTTTACGCTGTACATGCTTCCTCCTCCATTGCCAACGTCAGTGCTGAGGGACGGCGAGCTTGCGAGCCGTATCCTCCGGCACTTGGGTCGAACTCTTCTCCAGTTGGCAGTCCGCCATTCATGGCACACCAGCCTCTTTTCCAAGGCTGCATTTGCTGCCCGATTGTTGGGCGGTCGCATTTTCAGAGAGGGGGTGGGTCTTGAAGAACTCCCAGATGACGTCGGTCGCCTTGAGCTTGGCGGTGTTCTCCCCCGCCAAGCGAACAGGCAGCGCCGATTTCCCGCCCGGCCAGTGGTGTCCATGTCCTGCAAGGGTGTATAGAACAACGCGGTCGGGCTTGCCCGGAAGGCCGTATGCGACTCCAGTCGCGTCGTTCTTGTCATGCACGACATGCCCTTCGTCTGGGCAGCTGTGCATCTTCACCCACTTCCCGATCATTCCCCGTATCGCAGGCTTCGTGCCGAGAGCCTTTTCGCCGATATGGATTTCACCACCCATGAGGGGATTCAGGGGATCCTCGGTGCCGGTGATGTACAGGAGGGGGACGGGGCGCGCCGGGGTCTTGTCACTCAGCCAATCGCCGCCCGCCACAGGGGCCACGGCGGCAATGATCGGCGATAGTTCCCGCGCCACCCGGAACGCCATCGAGGCCCCATTGGAAAAGCCCGTGGCATAGATCCGGCGTTCGTCCACGCTGACGTGGGCCTTCAGATCGGCCAGCATGTCGGCAACAAACTCGACGTCGGGCACACCGCGACTCACAGCACCGACGTTGGGCCTATCGGAGCCGTCATTCCAAGTCTGTGGATTATCACGGAACCGTCCGGGGCGGGACGCGTCCGGCGGCGTCCCGTCGGGAAATACGGCCAGAAAGCCCTCTTTGTCAGCTTTCTCGTCCCATCCGGTCTCCCACATGGCGCCTTTCGCTTTACCACCTCCACCATGGAACATGACGACAACCGGCCACTGCTTTGCACGGTCGTAGGACCTTGGGACATGGAGTAGATAGCTTCGCTCGATGCCTTTCACCTTCATTGTGAGTTGGTGCGGGCCCGGGGTCATGTTCATGCCGGTGGGTTGCTCCTCTGCACGGGACAATGAACCCATGCATCCAAACAGGAAGTTGAGCCCTATCAAGCCAGATGCGACGCGTCTCCGTAGCGTCATTCCGTGTCCCTTTCCGTCGCCCAGCGATCCTGTCTAGCCGCCGGCCCTTGGAGGAGTCACCTATGCCTTGCGGCCGCACCCTAAGACCCGCGACAGCAACGCGATGATGGTACAGCACCTGCGGAAGATCAAGCGTGGAGGCTGCCGGGATGGAAGCTCCCTTGCGGCTGCAGCGCCCGCTCCGGTTGACCGATCTGACCGCCCAGGGGATGGTGGGGCCCAACGGCAATGCGGCAGCCCAAGAACGCATTTCAGACCGGATACGGAGCCTGGGTCAGCGCAAGAGCCGGCTGCTCGATACGCACCTGGATGGGAAGATCGATCAGGAGACCTTCGAGGACAAGAAAGCCGAGATCGAGGCCCAGGTGTGCCTGGCAAAATGCGAGCACCATGACGAGCACCTAGACGCACTGGACACCAAAGCCATTCTGCTTTCCCGCAGAGACTGTCCTACGGGATGCCGCTACGCTCTGGCGGCGGCTGCCCTTGGCCAACAGGAAGCGGCTGGATCAACTTCTGTTCCCGAACGGCGTGGAATACGTCAAGAACAACGGACTTCGAACCCTCGCAAGCAAACCAACGATAATAGCTTGCGAGAAGCCGGCGGTGGGATTGAACTCGTGGCACCCCATGCGGTGTCCAGTTGGAACCAACTCGTGGGGCGATTGCTATTGTTCGTCAACTTCTATCCCACCGTGCGGGCTGCAATCGGGTGAGTTGTCGCCCGGGCGACGAGCGGTTTCACCGCCGGTCACCTGCGCGGCCGGCGCGTGGCGATGGCGATTCCCCGTTAGCGCGAAGGGGCACGGTTACAATGTGCCAGTTGTCTCGCATCGGGACGGCCAGACAGAGCACACGTGGCACTCCGTTCTCGATGAAAATGCCGGGGCGCTGAAGCGGGCCCTGGTCGGTCTTGAGCTCCCGGCCATTCGTCAGTTTCAGACGATTGCCTTCCACCACGCGGGAATGCCCGGCCGGTTGCCATTGTAGGCCGTCGGTGGATTCGATCAGGCCGATAAAGGTATGGGCGTGGAAGACGGCGAAGAACTTCCCCCGCGCTGCATCCCACCACATCTCCGCGTCCTCCGTGTCGTAGTCTTTGATCGCCAGTTCGGGCTGGATCACGAAAGGCCCGGTGGGCTTGTCGGAAATGGCCAGACCCTCGACGCGCTGGCCCATCGCTTCGGTGGGCGCGTGCGGTTGTTTGTCACCCTTCAGCATCATCAGGTAGCGGCCATCGGGCATTTGCTCGACGGTGGGGTTGACCGTGAGCGCGTGTACCGGCGGCGATGGGTCCACGATGGAGTGATCGAGGGGGTCGTAGGGACCGGTGAGTGTAGAGCTGACGGCCACACCGGCGCGCTGGCTGTTGCGGATCTGCGTGCGCGTCTGGGCGGCCTTGCTGGAGATGTAGTAGAGGTAGTAAGTGTCGCCAAATCTCTTGATTTTGGAATTGCACGCCATGAGCTCGTCCCAGTGGCCGGGACCGCGGCCCTTGAGCAGAACCTTGAGGTGCTGATACGGACCAGTTGGCCGGTCGGCGACCGCCATGCAGATTTCCGAGTTGGTGAGCCAGTCCCCGCCCTTCTTGCGCCACCGCGAATAGACGAGGTAGTACCGGCCGTCGTCGCCCTTGGTGATCTGCGGATCCCAACAATGGTAGCCCGTGTCGGCGTAGGCCGAGATGGCCGGGTCGTAGGGCTGTATCATCGCGCCGAGATCGAGCGCGGAGGCATCGCTGGATGCGGCCGCATCGACAGCGGCCTGCGACGCGGAGACAATCAGAACACAGGCCAGCGTTGCGGTTCTGGTTCGTGTGGCTGTGGCAAACATCCCGACCCTTATCGCACCATGGCCTAAGTCGGTAAAGCCTACTGCCCAGATCTTGTCGCCAAAGCGACAGGACGAGCACCCCCTACGGGAGTCGAACCCGTCTTTTCAGGATGAGAACCTAATGTCCTAGCCGATAGACGAAGGGGGCTCCGACATCGCGAACGGCCGGAATGTACCTGTTCACGGGGCGCGTGTCAACGGGCCACGGGCAGCTTTTTTCGAGAGGCCGAGGCCGACGACGATTTGCGGACTGGCGCAGGCGGTAGCGTCTTCCGTTGCCGCTTGGCCGAGCCGGCCAAGGGGCGCACCTGCGATCTGGCGGATGGGGGGGTCTGGCCGGTAGCCCCGCCTTCTCCAAAGGCGAGGGCCGTCGTAAGCGGGCAGTCGGGTTGTGTCCGCAACACCACCGGGCGCTGGGCCTCGGAGAGGCCCGCGCTACGTGGCGCTGGGTTGCACCCACTCGCAGATGCACCCCCGGCCAAGGGCGGGGCGGGGCGAGCCTTGACAGGCTTCTTCGCGGCGGCCGCACCCGCCACGGGCGGACGCCCGCGGCTCACACTCGTGCCGGCAGCCGGCCGCACCGGCTCCGCGGGCGCCACGGTCAGACCGCGCCGCACGAGCCCCCAGGCCGAACGGGCGTAGGCCGCGGCAGCCTCCACACCGCCCGGCGTCACGGGGAAGAACAGCGTGGATTGCACAACCCCCAGGAGCAGCCGCGCGGCGTCGGCCGGCCCGCACGCATCCCCGAGGATGCCCGCCTTCTGGCACGCCCGCACGCGCTGGGCCAGGGCCGCCAGGCAGCGCCCCAGCAGACGCTCCAGTGTCGCCCGCCGCGCTTCGCTGCCTCCAACCAGGTCCTCCGTCGCCAGCAGCCGCGGCAGCGCCGGACACTCTTCCCGCAGGGCCAGCAGGGCCTCCAACACGCCGTCCAGCGCCTCCAGCGGCGCCGCCTTCGCCTGCGCGGCCGCGGTCAGCAGGCCGGTCACGCGCGCATCGAGGTAGGCCACCGCCGCATCGAGCAGGGCGTCCTTGCCGGCGTAGTGCCGGTAAAGGCCCGAGGGCACGAGGCCCACGGCGGCAGCCACGGCCGCGATGCTGAGACCGCCCGCGCTCCGCGCGCCCACCACGCGCAGCACGGCCTGCGCAATCTGCGCCTGGCGAACGTCTTTTCTGGTCCGGCGTGCCCGCATGCCTGCTCTCCTCGTGCAGAATCCGCGTTTACCGCTGCCCAAAAGCCTCCGCGAACGGGTTCGAGGAGAAACCCGGCCGCCCTCCCGCGGGGGGGCGCTTGGACGGAGCCGGGGCGCCGGCGGCGGACGGTCGGGGCGTGCCGGCGGCGCGACCGCCCGGCTGGCTCTTCAGCGACAGCGCGATGCGGTTGCGCGCCAGGTCCACCTCCATCACGGTCACCTGGACCTTCTGCTGCACCTTGACCACGTCCGCCGGGTTGCGAACGAACTGGTCGGACAGCTCGCTGATGTGCACGAGCCCGTCCTGATGCACGCCGACATCGACGAAGGCGCCGAAGTTGGTGACGTTCGTGACAATCCCGGGCAGCTTCATGCCCGGCTTCAGGTCCTCGACCTTGTGCACGCGCTCGTCGAAGGCGAAAGCCTCGAACTGCTCGCGCGGGTCCCGGCCCGGCCTGGCCAGCTCCTGCAGGATGTCCTCCAGCGTGGGGCGGCCGACGTCGTCCGACACGTAGCGCGAGAGGTCCAGCTGCGCCCGCCGCTCGCCGCTGTGCAGCAGGTCGGCCACCGTGCAACCGAGATCGGCGGCCATGCGGTCCACCAGCGCGTAGCGCTCGGGGTGCACGGCGCTGGCGTCGAGCGGGTGCGCCCCGCCGCGCACGCGCAGGAAGCCCGCGCACTGCTCGAAGGCCTTCGGGCCCAGCCGCGGCACCTGCTTCAGGGCCGCCCGGCTGGCGAACGGGCCGTGCTCGTTGCGATACTGCACGATGTTCGCCGCGAGGAGCGGCCCGAGCCCCGACGCGTACGTCAGCAGCTGCTTGCTCGCCGTGTTCAGCTCGACACCCACCCGGTTCACGCTGCTCGTCACCACGTCGTCCAGCGCGTCCTTGAGCTTCAGCTGGTTGACGTCGTGCTGGTACTGCCCCACCCCGATGGACTTCGGATCGAGCTTGACGAGCTCGGCCAGCGGGTCCATCAGCCGCCGGCCGATGGACACGGCGCCGCGCACGGTGAGATCCTCGTCGGGGAACTCCTCGCGCGCCGCCTCCGACGCGGAGTAAATCGAGGCGCCGCTCTCGTTGACCATGACGATCGGGATGCTCTTCGGCAGCGGCAACGCGCGCACAACCGTCTCGGTCTCGCGGCCGGCCGTGCCGTTGCCGATGGCGATGGCCTCGACCTTGAACTGCTCGCACAGTTTGACGATCGCGCGCCCCGCCTCCTGCGCCTCGCGCGCGCCGGTCGTCAGGTGCAGCACGCCGTGAAACAGCAGCTTGCCCTGCCGGTCCAGGCAGACCAGCTTGCAGCCCGTGCGGAAGCCGGGGTCGAGCGCCAGAACCGCGCGCTGGCCCAGGGGGGCGGCCATGAGCAGTTCCCGCAGGTTCGCCTGGAACACCTTGATCGCCTCCTCGTCGGCCCGCTCGCGCAGCGCCAGGCGCGTCTCCACCTCCATCGAGGCGGCCAGCAGGCGTTTGTAGGCGTCTTCCGCGGCCAGCGCCACCTGGCGCCCGGCGGCCTGCTGGTTCTTCACGACGGCGCGCAGCACATGGGCCACGGCCACCTCCTCCGGCGGGCGGATCTTCAGCGTCAGCACCTCCTCGTGCTCGCCCCGGAACATGGCGAGCAGCCGGTGGCTGGGCGCCTTGGCGACGGGCTCGTTCCACGCGAAGTAATCGCGGTACTTGGCGCCCTGCTCCTCGTTCTCCTTGCGCACGCGCGATTCGATCACGGCCTCGGTCTCGAAAAGCTTGCGCAGCGTGCGGCGGATCTCGGCGTCCTCGTTGACCCATTCGGCCACGATGTCGCGCGCGCCGGCGAGGGCCGCCTCGGCGCTCTCCACGCCCAGTGCGGCGTTCACGAACGGCGCGCCCGCGGCGGCGGGGTCGCAGGCGGCATCCTGCGCGAACAGCAGCGTCGCCAGCGGCTCCAGGCCCCGCTCGCGCGCGATCGTGGCGCGGGTGCGGCGCTTCGGCCGGTACGGCAGGTAGACGTCCTCCAGGGCCGCCAGCGTTTCCGCGCCCGCCACCGCGGCGCGCAGCTCGTCGGTCAGGAGCTTCCGCTCGTCCAGCGATTTCACGATCGTGTCGCGCCTGGCGTCGAGCTCCACGAGCCGCACCATCTCGTCGCGCACGCCGGTGATCTGCACCTCGTCCAGCTGCCCGGTCCGCTCCTTGCGGTAGCGCGCGATAAAGGGCACCGTGGCGCCTTCCTGCAATAAAAGCGCCGTGGCCGCGACCTGCCGGGGGGCGAGGGACAGCTTCCCTGCCACGGCCTGAATGTACTGCTCGTTCATCTCCACTCCTGCTGGGATTTCCGGGCCGGCGAGTGCCGGCTCACACGGGGGGCGGATTGTAGGCGAACCCCCCGCCCCCCGCAACGCGATTGTGGACAAAATCGGCGCCGTCGGAAAACCCTTGGCGCGGGGAGGGCTAAGGCGCTATGTTACATGCCCACTTTGCAGACCCGGCCGGCTTTTTCCGACCGGGCACGGCGAAAGGAGCAGCAGCGTGGCCAAAGCGTGTGAACTGAAGAAGGGCTCGATCGTGGACATCAACGGGGTGCCGCACGTGCTGGAGGATCTGATGGTCTCGACCCCCAGCGCCCGCGGCGCCTCCAGCCTCTACCGGATGCGCTTCCGCAACCTGATCAACAAGCAGAAGGTGGACCGGACGACCAAGGGCGACGAGCCGTTCCCCGACATCGATTTCGAGCGCCGCCCGGTGCAGTTGTCCTACGTGCAGCAGGACACGTACGTCTTCACCGATCTCCAGGACTACAGCGAAGTCGTCTTCAACACCGAAGACATCGCCGAGGAGCGGCCGTTCATCACGGAGGCGCTGGAGGGCGTCCAGGCCCTGGTATCCAACGGGCGCGTGCTCGGCCTCGAGCTGCCGCCCACGGTGGACCTCGAGGTCACCGAGACCGGCCCCTCGATGAAGGGCGCCTCGGTCACGTCGCGCACCAAGCCGGCCACGCTCTCGACGGGCCACGTCGTGCAGGTGCCCGAGTACCTCGAGCGAGGCGAAACTGTCAGAGTGGACACGCGCACGGGCAAGTTCCTCTGCCGCGCTTGAGCGGCAGCCGCCCGGAGCCCCCCGCATGCCGAGCCTGGATACCGGCCAGACCCTGTGGATGGCGCTCGCCGTCTTCCTGCTCGGCATGAGCAAGGGCGGCTTCCCCGTGGGCCAGCTGGCGCTCCCGATCCTGATCCTGGTCTGGCCCGACCAGACGCAGTCCGCGCAGGCGGCGGTCGCGTTCATGCTGCCGCTGCTCTGCGTCATGGACATCGTCGCGCTGTGGGTTTACCGCCGCCACATCCTCTGGCCGCGCATCGTGCCGCTGCTGCCCTCCACCGTCGCCGGCATTCTCGCGGGGAGCCTCCTCTACGCCACGCAGGCCCCGGCGCTGGCGGCGATCTCGGACCGCGTGCTGAAGCTTGCCATCGGCAGCATCGGCGTTCTGTTCGTGATCTACCACCTGGCCCGCGACCGCGTGCTCGCGCGCCTGGCGGAGGCGCCGCGGCCGGGACCGGTCAAGCGCGCGGCGTTCGGCTTCGCGGCGGGCCTGACCTCCACCATCGCCCATGCCGCCGCCCCGCTCATGCAGATGTACTTCCTGCCCCAGCGCCTCGAGAAGCTGCACTTCGCGGGCACGACGTGCGCGTTCTTCTTCCTGCTGAACCACCTCAAGCTGATCCCGTTCAGCCTGCTCGGCCGGCTCAGCCTGCCCGGCCCGGCGCTGGGCGCCGTGTTGCTGGCCATCATCCCGCTGGGCATCGCCGCCGGCCACGGAACCGTCAAGGCCATGCGCGGCCAGCACTACGTGTGGTTCATCCAGGGCGTCCTGCTCGTGGCCTCGCTCACGCTGATCGTCAAGGCCGCGGCGTGAGCCCGCTCCGCTTCCCTGCTGCCTGTCTGCTGCCTTCCGGCGGCAACTCTACGGGAGCATGCACGGCCGTCCCCGTAGCCCCCGACGTGAGGAGGGGGACGGTCGGCTTGAAGTTGCCGTCCGCCTCGTACTCATGTGGGCTCCGCCCACAACCCTCACCCCGGCCCTCTCCCAGATGGCGAGGGTGGAAACAACTCGTTTCTTGTTGTCGCGATGAGCGCTCTACCGGCCGAGGACGGCCGGCTCCATATTCGCTGGAGACGGCGGTCTCCGCCGTTTCAGCGCGCATGTAGAGACAATTCTGAGACGGTTAGCACCTCGGCGGCTACCGGGAGGATTGCGAAGCGGCGAGGACTTCGGCGAGCGCAGTCGAGCCGCTCCCGCCGAGCCGTGAGAAAGGGCGGCGCGCGCTCACATTTCCCGCGCCAGCTGCCGGACGCTCTCCGCCTCGTCGGCGGCGAGGCGTACCCGCTTCTCCTCGTAGGAACGGTACTTGTCGACTTCCCCCGCGTCCCACGCGTGCGCTTCGCGGTAATCGCCGCAGAACGGCACGCCCAGGTCCAGCCAGGCTGCCAGCGCCGCCCGCTCCGCCGCGGCCAGCTGCACCTTGCCGTGCCCCGCGTCCAGCATGGGCAGCAGCCGGCTCTTGCCCGAGCCCGCGCTGCGCGGCGGCAGGAGCGTCGGCACGGACTGGGCGCTGATCCAGTTCACGACGGGGTGGTCCGCGTCGCCCACCCAGTTCCCGGGCGGCGACAGGTTCCCCTCGCGGGGCCGCGCGTGCGTCAGCGCGAGGTACGCCGCGGTCCACCGCCGCTTCGCCTTGGGATCGAGCACCTCCGCCGCGGCCAGGCTGAACGGCTTCTCCTTCTCCCCCGTGTGGCACCGCACGCAGTGGCGGTCCAGGACGGGCTGGACATCGCGCGGGAAGCTGAAGCCGCGGCCGGCTGTCTGGAACGGCGCCAGCGGCCGCGCCCCCGCCCGCAGGGCCAGGGTGGGTCGCGCGGCGTGCAGCGGCACGCTGTTCTTGTCCTCGTGGCAACCCACGCACGAGCCGTTCTCGCCCGGCTGCAGCGTCGTCCAGCTCCGCATGGTCTGCACGAGGCAGCCCTGCGCGTCGAGCGCCATGAAGTAGATCGGCTCGCGCGCGGGAACGACGCAGAACACGGATCCGTCGCTCTCCACGGGCACATCGCCCAGCACCCGCTTCGGGTCCCAGGCGCCGTTGCCGATCGAGACAGGCGTGCTCGCCAGCGCGCCGCCGGCGGGCCCCCCGCTGCTGTTCATGCCGATCCCGGCGGCCCGGAAGTCGAGCGCCACGACCCGCAGGGTGCGCACCGTGCCGCGCGGCACGCCGGCCAGCCCGGGCCCCGCGTAGATATCCTGCACGTAGATCGTGGCGTTGGTCTCGCCGTAGCGCACCGCCGTCGGCCGCGCATGGAGGGCGCGCGGCCGGACGGGCACCGCCTGGTTGCAGGACAGATCCGGGTCGGCCGCGAGGCACTCCCGCCGCCCGTCGAAGTGCATCCAGTAGATGCCGAAGCGCGGCGACAGGTCGCGGTCGCGGCGCCGGCCGCGGCGGACGTCGTCCGAAGCCGCGGCCCACCCCACGGGATGATAAGTCACCAGGCACTCGTCCGCGCCCAGCGGGTATGGAAACTGGAAAAGCGCGCCGTCCTGTCCGTAGCTGTCCACCCGCACGGCCTTCGTCTCACGCACGGGCGCCACGAGCTGCACGCCCGCCGCCTCCTCCCGCCCGCGGGCGGGGTCGATGAGAATCAGCTTCCCGGCCTGCCGGGAGTGGTGCCCCGTGGCGATGGCCAGCACCCTGGCCGAACCCGGCAAGCCGCGCGCGTGCAGGATGGTCGTCGGAAACCACGAGTTCACGCCGTAGAACCCCGCCTGCCCGGTGCCGTCCGGGTTCATCTGCAGCAGCGGCTGCGGGTAAACCTGGCCGCGGTCGTTGTACTCCCAGCGGGTGTAGAGAATCCGGCCGTCAGCGGTGAGCGTCGGGAAATTGTCATGCACCTGGTCGAAGGTCAGCCGCCGGATCAGCTGCCCGTCGCCCGTGCAGCGGTAGAGGTTGCTGACTTCCGTCCACCAGCAGTCCACGGTCTGCACGCAGCGCGTCGAGGTGAAGAGGATGTCGCCGTCGGCCAGGTAGGCGCCCTCGTAGTCCGCCACCCCCTCGCCCGCCGTCAACTGGCGCACGTTGCGCGTGGCGAGTTCCATTTCGTAGAGGTGGTAGTCGTCCGTGCGGTCGGCCCGCTTCCAGGCGAACAGCGCGCGCTTGCCGTCGGGGGAGACATCGGGGTTCCGGATGACCCCGCCCGGATCCTGGAACAGCGTCTCGACGGTTGCCGCGCCGCCGGCCACCCGCAGCAGGCACAGCGCCGCCCCGGGCACGAAGTGGCGCTCGGCCTGGGCATCCGACTGCCCCTCCGTGTAGGCATAGTGCGAGCCGCCGAGGTTGTAGTGGCGCGCGAAGACGCTTACGGGCGCCAGCCGCTCCAATTCCCGCAGGCGCAGCGCGCGGCGGACGGTGCACACCCGCCCGAAAAGCTCCAGGGCCGGTGCGAGGGCCGCCGTCGCATCGCCCTCGCGCAACCGTTGCAGGTCGGCCCGCCAGGCCGCGTTCGCGCCGGCCTCGGGCAGCGCGCCCTCGATCCACTCCAGCACCGCGCGGCCGGCGTCGTCCGCCAGCAGGCGCGCCAGGACATCCGGCCCGCCGGCCTGGCGCAGCCAGTCGGTCTCCACCGGGTACTCGCGCTCCAACCCGTCAGCCAGCAGGCTGTTGGCCGCCACGGCGCGCACGCCAAGATTGCGCAGCGCGGCCCGGTTCGTGCACACCATCTCGACCCACGTGGCGCCCTGCACGCAGGGCGGCTCGGCCGGCAGCGACGACGGCGCCCCCGCCAGGAGGAGCGCCAGCCCCGCCGCCATCGTACGCCTGTGCCATCTGCCATCCGTCATGCTCGACGCTCCGCTCGCGACCGGCACACCGCACGGATCACGAATGGCGCGCATGTTAGCAGGCAGGCGCGCCCTGTCCACAGGGCAAAGCGGGTTTTGTTTCAGGCACAGCTACGGCGCCGCCTCGGGCAGCGCCTCGGCGCCGACGAGCTTGAAGGCGAACGCGTGACGGCAGGGCGCCCCGTCGGGCGCGAGCGCGGGCGTGGCGATCGTCACGGTGGCGCCCTCGACCTTGCACGGCAGCGCGCCGGGCACGCCGAGCAGCGTCGCCGTGAGGTTGGCCGGGGCCTTGACGCCGCGCAGCACCAGCTCGCGGCCGGGCCAGCCCGCCGTGATGGCGTAGAGCGCGTCCGGCTTCTTCGTGAAGAAGATCTGTTTGACGGCCTTGCCGTCGCGCGCGGCCTGCCCCACCTGCTCCATGAGCTTGTACTCCACCATGTACTCGCCGAACTTCTGCCCCGGCCGCACGCCGTCGCTCCACTGGCAGGCCCGACCCGCCATGCGGGTGCCGTAGATCGCCTCGCCGTTGACGGCCAGCCAGTCGCCGATCTCGAGCAGGCGCTGCTCCATGACCGGGGGGATCGTCCCGTCCGCCGCCGGGCCGATGTCGAGCAGGAGGTTGCCCCCGCGGCTGACCAGGTCCACGAGCACGAGAATGAACTCGCGCCCGGTCTTGTAGTCGTCGATCCGCTCGGCGCGGTTCAAGCCGTACGAATAAGCCATCCCGCGGCTCTCCTCCCACGGGTGGCTGCCGTCCTTCAGGCCCGCCGCGTACTCGGTCGTGTAGTACCCGCCGTGCTTGTGCCGGCAGTCCTTGCCCCAGCGGTCGTTGATCACGACGTCGGCGCGGCAGGGCGACTCGTTGAACAGCCAGGCCAGCAG
>CAYOBW010000180.1:0-1166 GCA_964402115.1 uncultured Victivallales bacterium | reverse complement strand
CCTCGCTCCGCCAGGCGGACGACGGGAGGTCCCACTCGCCATCGGCGAAAATCAGCGCGGGGCTGTAGCGCGTGACCACGTCCTTGAACTGCGGGAACATGTGTTCGGCCACGTACTTCGGCTTGTCGGTCAGCCACAGCGGGTTGAACCACTCGTAGAGCGAGTAGTAGAAACCGAACCGCACGCCGCGCTTCTCGACCGCCGTCTTCAGCTCGCCCAGCAGGTCGCGCTGCGGCCCGATCTCCGCCGCGTTCCAGGGGCGGCCCCACGTGCGGGAGGCGTCGGCGCTCGGCCAGAGGCAGAATCCCTCGTGGTGCTTGGAGGTCGGCACGATGTACTTCGCGCCGGAGCGCGCGAAGACATCCGCCCACTGGTCGGCGTTGAACAGCTCGGTCTTGAACCGGGCGGCGAAATCCTTGTAGTCGAAGTCCGCGCCATACTGCCGCGCGTGGAACTGCCACCACGGGTTGTCCGGCTTCTTGTTGGACATCTTCTGCCAGTACCATTCCGCATACTCCCTGGGAGCGCCCCACGCCGGCACGGAGTAGACGCCCCAGTGAATGAAGATGCCGAACTTCGCGTCCAGGAACCAGGCCGGTGTCGGCCGCGCATCCAGCGCTTCCCACTTCGGCTCGTACCGCGTCTCGGCCGCCGCGCCGTCGAGCGCCAGCAGCCCGATACCCGCCACGCCCCCCGCCAGGACCTGCTTCAACCCATATGCTCGCCTCATGACCACACCTCCCCGTGCTTGCTTCGCCACCGCTTCCGCCCGTCCCCGTCGCCCCGCGGACAGGGGCGCATCCTCGCACGCGGCCCGCGGCCTGTCAACCGGGGGGGCGAGGCGCCGGTGCATCCCGAATCCTTAGCGAAGCCGGGGAAACCGCGACCAAGGGTTAGCCCACGTCCCCTATCCACGGCGGCCTGATCGGCTCATCGCACCCGCAGCGCACCGCCGTTTCTCACGGCTCGGCAGGAGCCTCGCCCTCCCTCGCGGTGTTATCCAGGTTGTATGAAACCGCACCGGGAGGGCGAACGTCCTCGTGAGCCGTGCGCGATGCGGGTGCGCAGGCAGCGCGAGGAACGACCGCGACCACCCAAGGATTTGGGGCCGCCGCAGGGCAAACGCATCTTATCCCACTGAGATCTGTCGGGTGTTGACCCGGATA
>CAYOBW010000179.1:0-14547 GCA_964402115.1 uncultured Victivallales bacterium | reverse complement strand
CCCCGACGGAGTCCCGCCGAAGCCACCGGCGGAGGCGGATGGGAAACCGATAGACCCGGCGCCAACACGGCGCGCATGGCAGGCTCGCAAGCTCGCCACCATGACGCCGGGCGTTCGCACCGGAAGAGGGAATCGAGTAAGCGTATCGGGTAAATGTATCCTAGTAAGTGTGTGGGACGAAGTGTACGACGAAGTGGATCGGTTAAGTGTGGCGTACCGTCCGTCCGGGCACTTACTCGCACACTTAACCGCCACCCTTACTCGGATACGCTTACCCGAAACGCTTAAGCGGGGAGAAGCGCAAGAGAGGAACTGACCGCGGTTGACGCGGCGGCAAATCTGCGCGAACAAGCCGTCGATGGGAAACCGATAGACCCGGCGCCAACACGGCGCGCACGGTAGGCTCGCAAGCTCGGCACCGTGACGCCAGAGGTTCGCCTCGGGGAGGCATCGGCATTGCGCCGACCCCGGGCTTGAGGTAGAGTATCTTGCGGAAGGAGAAGAGGAATGCACGTGACGATCCCATTGGATAAGATGAGCGCCACCGAGAAGCTTCAGGCGATCGAGGAGATCTGGGCAGACCTCTCGATGGTATCCGAGGATGTCCCTTCGCCGGCCTGGCACGCTGATGTCCTGCGCGCACGCGAAGAGCGCATCGCCGACGGGCGGTCGCGCTTCCTGGACATTGCGGAAGCCAAGGCAGCCGTGCGCGGGCTAATCCGGTGAAGGTGCAGGTTCTCGATGAAGCCACCGCTGATCTCGCGGATGGATACCGCTTCTATGAGCGGCAGGCCGAGGGCCTTGGCGAGTACTTCCTGGATACGTTGTGGTCGGACATTCATTCGTTGCGTCTCTATGGCGGAATCCACGCCGTCCACAGCGGTTACCGCCGTCTGCTTTCCAGGCGATTCCCGTATGCCGTCTATTACCGTGTCGAGAATGAAGTGGCTCGCGTGCGTGCCGTACTGGATTGCCGCAGGGATCCGGACTGGATCGCGAAGAAACTGAAATGATTCGCGAACAAGCCGTTGCTCGCGACGGCTTACAGCTGCGCGAGAACGGCAGCGTTGGCCAAGGAGGCGCTCGACCGGCTTTCCGACAAGACCGCCTGGCGGCGCTGGCTGAAAGAGCGCGTGCATGACTCGATCAAGACGGCGCAGAAGGACATGAGCGTGGCGAGAATCTCGAAAAAACGGAAGTGCTTCCGTTTTTTTGGCGCTGGAGCCCACCATTCTGTACCGCATGGGTGAGGTGGGTGAGGGGACAGGTAAACAGTGGCCGTTCGCCTCCCTATTCATGACAACGTATTGCGCTTTGTGCCGTCCCCTTTCCCGGCTTCCCGCTCTGTCCGCCGGCGCCTTCCTCTGTCATCCTGAGCGCAGCGAAGGATCTCCCGCCGTCAGGCGGGCTACCCGAGAGCGCGCGGCGCATACGCCGAGATCCTTCGCTACGCTCAGGATGACAAGCCCCTTTGGCAGGGGGGTGACTGCGCGGCGGGCAGGGAAGCCAATTGGCAGGCGGGGGCCGCAAGGTGCCTGTCCCTGTCGGGGGCACGATGAGACGAAAAGCCGGAGGCCACACATCGGAAGGTATTCGTTGCCCCGCAGACGGGACACGGTTCCTTGGGCCTCCGTTCCCACCCACGCTGCCCGCTGGGAGGGGGCGCCGAGGCCGTCGCCCCTCCAGCGAGGACGGTGACCGCACAGGGTGGAGGGTCGCGGGCGGGGGCGGGATCTGCCGGATCACGAAGAGTTTGCTGCGTTTGCCTTGGGAATTGGCATGACAACGCGCGTCGGGTTATGAACAATGCTGTCCACGGGAGGGAGTGAAGTCCTGCGCAGATTCGTGGGGGCGGAGGTGCTGGGCGACTCCGGGGCGCTGGACTTCGTCTTGCAGCCGCGGGGCGGCTGCGTGGCTGTACTGCGCGCCGGGCGCTGAACGCGCGGTGTTTCCGCGGGTGTTCCGCCGTGCTGGGGCGCGGCGGTCGCACCGCGGGGGCGTGCATCAGCTGGTTGGGGGCAAGGGTCATGGAACCGTCTGATCTCTTTACCTGCCTGGAGCAGCGGGTGGGGGCGGCGCACCTGGCGCAGCGCATGCATGCGCAGACGCACTACGTGTCGCGCATGTGCGGCCAGGGACTGACCTACTTTCACATCGAGAACATGCTCTGGCTGATGCGGTTGATTCGCGGCGGGTTGCGGCTGGCGGGGCTCTACCGGCGCGGACAGGCCAACGCGCTGCGTCACGTTGTGCGCCGCAATCGCGTCAGCCTGCCGCGGCTCGCGCCCGCGTTCGACGGTTTCACGCTGCTGCACCTCTCGGATCTCCATCTCGACATCCATCCGCGCCTGCCGGACGCGCTGGCGGCGGCGCTCGACGGGTTGTCCTACGATGTGTGCGTGCTGACGGGGGACTACCGGGCGCTGACCTTCGGGCCTTACGACGCCGCCCTGGCCGGGTTGGCCCGGCTGCGGCCGGCGCTGCGGGGTCCCGTGTACGCCGTGTTGGGCAATCATGATTTCATTGAAATGGTGCCGCCCATGGAGGCGCTGGATATCCGGCTGCTGCTGAACGAACACATCGTCATCGAACGCGGCGGCGCGGCGCTTCGGCTCGCGGGCGTGGACGATCCGCACTTCTACGAGACCGACAACATTCAGAAAGCATGTCCGCCGCACGTCGGGCACGAGCCAGCCGTGCTGCTGGCGCACTCGCCCGAAATCTACCGCAAGGCCGCGGCCTGCGGGTTCGATCTGACGCTGTGCGGCCACACCCATGCCGGCCAGATCTGCCTGCCGGGCGGCCTGCCGGTCTTTGCCAACGCGCGGGTGCCGCGCCGGTTCGCGCGCGGCGCGTGGCAGCACCTTGGCATGCAGGGCTACACGTCGGCCGGCGCCGGCGTCTCGGGCGTGGACGTGCGCTACTGGTGCCCGCCCGAAGTCACCCTGCATACGTTGGCGCGCGCAGGGAACGCCACAACAAGGGAGCAGCCGGCTGGCCGATGGCTGTGAAGCGGAGGGAACGATGCGAAAGGCAGTGCTGGCGATCGGGGTGGGTCTCGTGCTGGTCGGATCCCGCGCGGACGCCGGGGAACCGGTGCGCGTGCGGGTGCTGTCGTACAACATCCAGGGCGGGAGGGGGCCCCGGCTGAGTCTGCCCCGCCTGGCGCAGGTGATAGCGGGGCAGCAGCCCGATCTCGTGGCCTTGCAGGAGGTGGACGTGCAGACAACCCGCGCGCAGGGCGTGGACCAGGCGGCGGAACTGGCGCAGCTGACGGGGCTGCACGTGGCCTTCGGCGCGGCGATGCCGTACGCCGGCGGCGAGTACGGGTGCGCGGTGCTTTCCCGCTTTCCGATCCTGCGCGCACAGACCCACGCGCTGCCGGCTACCGGGAAGAGCGAGCCGCGCTGCGGGGTCGCGGTTGCCGTGGCCGTGCCCGGGCTCGGCACGAATCTGCTCTTCTGCGGCACGCACCTTGACAACCTGTCGGAGGCGCTGCGCGTACAGCAGATGCAGCGCCTGCAGGCCGCGCTGGGCAGTCCCGGCGTCCCCGCCATCCTGGCCGGCGATCTCAACGCCGAACCGGGCAGCCCGACCCTCACGGCCCTGGCGCCGCCGTGGCTGTGCGTCACGACGAACCTGCCCTCCGCCACGTGGCCCGCCGACCAGCCGCGCAAGCGCATTGACCATGTTTTCTGCCGTCCCGCGGGCCGTTTCCGCGTGGTTTCGGCCGTGGTGGTTGACGAGCGCGAGGCTTCCGATCACCGCCCCGTGCTGGTCGTCTTCGAGTTGGTGGTTCCGTGATCGAAGAAGGAGGGGGTATGAGGAGGATGGACGGTATGCTTGCGGTCGTGGCCGTGTGCCTGATGGCCGGGCAGGGCTGGGCGGCGTCGGAGGCGACCGCGCCGGTTGCGACGGAGAAGACGTGGCACCTGGGCGTGCATGGCTGGGTGGAGCAGTTCGAGTGGGAGGAGTTTTTCGACGGGGAGAAGCTGCTGACCGAGTCGGGCCCGCGCGTGGGGGGCGGGGTGGATTTCAGCTTCCTGCTCTCCGGGCCGCTCTGGGCCGAGGGTAGCGGCGAGGCGTACGTGGGCGAAGTGGACTACGACGGGGGCGTGCAGTCGTCCGACGGGGACTGGGAGCCCTATCGCAGCGACACCTCCTATTCCGGGATGCGCGCCGAGGGGGCGCTGGCGCTCGATGCCTTCGCCGGCCGTCCGGTTGCCGTTGTGCCGCTGGCGGGGCTGGGATTCGACGCGTGGAAGCGCTCGCTCGATGCGCCGCTGCTCGAGGAGCAGGGGAGGTACGGCTATGACGAGGATTGGGCGGTGGCGTACGGGTGGGCGGGGGTGCGCGTGCGCCTGTCGCCACGCGAGGACCTGCACCTGCGTGGCCAGTTCGCCGTGCGGCTGCCGCTGGCCACCGGCGTGGATGCCGACCTGCGCAACGTCGGAGGCCCCTCCTCGGTGACGCTGGAGCCGGACGGTCGCCCGTCCGTGCGCGGGGATGTCAGCGTGCAAATCGCCTGGTTCGAGATCGGCGCCTTCTACGAAACGCTGGAGTTCGACGCCTCGCCGGTCGAAAACTACGGGGGGGACGTCTTTCAGCCCGAATCCAAGGCCCGGATGGCGGGCGTGCGAGCCGGCCTGCGGTGGTAGGGGTGGAAGCGCCCGCGGCAATAATCCGAGAATCCGAGAGAAGTCCGCATTTTTGTATCGTGTTCCCCTCTGTTTCCTGCCACAATGCCCCCCGTGAAAATGCCAGATAAGCAGCCCGTCCGCAGAAATGTGAAGATCGTCGTCAATCGTGACGATCCCCGCATGGCCACCGTGGTACATGACGGCAAGGTCATTTTCACGATCAAGACGGATGTCTCGGGCATGCATCCCTCGATCATCATCGTGGCCACCGAAACCCATCTCAAGTCCATGGGCAAGGGAAAAACCGGCATCACGCTGTGGAATGGCGCGGCCGGGGTGTCGAAAACGACCAGCACCGGCCGGCGGGGGAGCCTCCCCCCTGTCCCGTCCAGCTAGCATGGCGCCATGACGGTGCAGCCCTCCAGGAACGACCCACCCGCCGCTGACGCGGACCCTGACGAAACCGGGGCGCTGCAGGGGGTTTTCGATTTCGAGACGGGTCACGCCGACGGGCTCGAGAACTGGCGGCGGCAGCAGGAGGCCCGGCTGGAGGCGGTGCGGCGGGAGTGGTCCGTGCCCGTGGGCCGGCGCGTGCGGCTGCGGCTGCGCAACATAGACGGGGATTTCGTAGGCACGCTGCGCCTGGTGGAGCAACCCGTGACGCTGGACCGGCGCGTGCCGCTGCGCCTGCGCCTGGATCGGATGGACGTCCCCATCCCCGACATCGAGCAGTGCATTGTGCTCGACTGAGTTCAGGCGGATACCCGCCGTATCCCGAGAAACCTGCCGCAAGTACAGCGGGCGCTACGAGCCCGCTGAAGAAGGCGGCGTGGAACATCTCGCCGGAGTCTGCGTGCCTGGTCCTGCTGGGCGACCGTCACTCGCAAGAATCATGGCTTGTACACGACAAGGGTTATGCTATATTCCAATCCTGTTGCACAGCTACATGTGATGTTATCCAATGGTGTTGAAGCATGAGAAGACAGCTTGAAACGGACCTTGAGGCGTGGAAGGGGCGCGCTGATCGGAAGCCGTTGGTCGTGCGCGGCGCGCGGCAGGTGGGTAAAACGTTCCTCGTTGAGGCGTTCGGTCGCCGGTGTTTCGACTCGGTCCTGACGGTCAACCTCGAACAAAAGGATGTCTTGCATCGGTTGTTCGAGGGCCTGGAACCGCAACGGATCGTTCAGGAGTTGGGGCTCTACTTCAACCAGTCCATCGTGCCGGGCAAGACGCTGCTGTTTCTCGACGAGGTGCAGGCTTGTCCGAAAGCGATCGCCTGCCTGCGCTATTTTCAGGAGCAACTTCCCGGCCTGCATGTGATCGCCGCCGGTTCCTTGCTGGAGTTCGCGCTGCGGGAATTCAAGCATTCCATGCCGGTGGGGCGCGTCGAATACCTCCATCTGTACCCGCTGACCTTTCCCGAGTTTCTCTCGGCGCTCGGAGAGGAGCGGCTTGCCTCCTGGCTGGACAATTATCATGTCGGCGATCCGTTCAGCGAGACGGCCGATGTCAAACTGCGGGAGCTGCTCCGCCTCTACTATTTCATCGGGGGCATGCCGGCGGCCGTCGAGGCCTACCGGGCGCGGCGGGACTTGGTTGAGGTTCAGCGTGTGCTGTCATTCATCATTACGTCGTTGCAGGCCGATTTTGCCAAGTACGGCACGCGCGCGCAGCAGCGCAATATGAGCCGGGTCTTGCGCCATATCCCTTCGTCCATCGGGCGGAAAGTGCGCTACGTGAATATCGATCGCGAGACCCGTGCGGGCGATTTGCGGACCGCGCTGGAGCTGCTTGAACTTGCGGGCTTCGTGTCCCTGGTCCGCCGCAGTTCGGCCAACGGGGTTCCGCTGGGGGCTGAAGCCTCGGATGGGCACTTCAAGCCGCTGCTGCTGGACATCGCGCTGTGCGGCAACCTGTGCGGTCTCAGCCTGACGGACGGCATGGCGTTGCTCACCGTTCAAGAGGGGGGTCTGGCTGAGCAGTTTGTCGGCCAGGAGCTGCGCGCCATCGGCCCCTGTTTCACCGAGCGCACCCTATTCTACTGGCACCGGGAGGCGAAGAACGCGAATGCCGAGGTGGACTATCTCTGGACCCATGACGGAACCGTCATCCCCGTGGAAGTGCGGGCCGGCACCTCGGGAAGCCTCAAATCCACCCACGTCTTTCTAGCGGAGAAGGGGCGGCGTTTGGCGGTCCGCTTCAACCTGGATCGCCCGGCCATCGGCGACTTCACCGTTGAACTCGGCAGCAAGACCGGGGCGCAGACCGTATCGTACACACTCCTGTCTCTGCCGCTCTACCTGGCCGGCCAACTGGATCGCCTGATTCGGGAGCAACACGTATGACAACACCACCCCCACCCCCCGCCTCCGCCCGGTCATCCGGGTCTTTGTCAGCTCGACGTTCAGTGACATGCGGCAGGAGCCCTTCGGCTGCGCTCAGGGCGGGCGGAATGCGCTGCAGGAGCGTGATCCTGCTGGTGACCGTTATGGGTGGCGGCCGTTTCCGGAGGAGATTTCGGTTGATGAGTTTCAGGCGCTTGCGGGGTTTCAGGTCTTGCTTCTGGCAGTCACAGCGTGCTAGCTACCGGCCATGAGCACCATCGTTGAAATTGAAAACGCCATTGAGAAATTGCCCGCTCCGCAGGTGGATGAACTCGTTGGCTGGTTGGACACGCTTCGCGTGCGGCGAGCGACGGTGCCACCGGTCGAACGTTGGTTGGAGTGTGCGCGCGGCGCCGCTACTCCAGGCGTGACGACGGCGAGCGTGATGGCCCTTACCCGTGGCGAGGAATGACTCTTTTCGACACGAACGTCCTGTTGGACATCGCCACGGCCGACCCCACATGGCTTGCCTGGTCTGAAATGCAGTTTCGCAGTGCGGCAGTTCAGGGACCGATTCTCATCAACCCGATCATCTACGCCGAACCGGCTCCGGCATTTGCGAGCGCCGCCAATCTGGACCGATGGCTCGATCCGGCAGTTTTTCAGCGGTTGCCTTTGCCTTACGCCGCCGGGTGGGTTGCCGCGCAGGCATTCCTGAAATACCGGCGTGGCGGAGGGGCAAAGACATCGCCGTTACCGGATTTCTACATCGGAGCGCATGCCGAAATCGAGAAGTGGACGTTGGTGACGCGAGATGCTGCTCGGTACCGCACGTATTTTCCCAATGTCACACTCATCACTCCGACTTGATGCAGTATCGGTGCAGAGTGACCGGAACCATGGTTGAGTTCTGGGGTTCGTTCGTGTTCCTGTCTCCGTCTTTGCGTTGCTGCGCGAGGATTACGGTTTGCAGGTGAGACAAAAGGCGAACACGCGACTGTCGTTGGAGACGCATATGACTGAACCTCACCCCCCCCGCCTCCGCCCGGTCATCCGGGTCTTCGTCAGTTCGACGTTCAGCGACATGAAGCACGAGCGCAATGCGCTGGCGGCTGAGGTGCATCCCAAGCTGGAACAGCTCTGTCAGCGGAACGGGTTTCAGTTTCAGGCCATCGATCTCCGTTGGGGCGTCTCGAGCGAAGCTGGCCTCGATCACCGCACGATGCGGATCTGTCTGGAGGAACTGCGCCGGTCGCAGGAGTTTTCGCCGGAGCCCAATTTTCTGATCCTGCTGGTGACCGTTATGGGTGGCGGCCCTTGCCGGAAGAGGTTTCCGTCGATGAATTCCAGTCACTTGAACGCGCGGCTGTTCAGTTGGCGACCACGACCAGCAAGCCTGCGGTAAAAGTCCTGAAGGAATGGTATCGTTTGGATGAGAATGCCGAGGACAATCCACGGGCGAGCGTCCCCGCGAGCCGCGCGCATGCGGAGAGCCCAAGAAGACGCCAAACGGGAGTATCCCTGGGCGTTCTGGCGCCCATATCCTCCAGTCCCGCCGACAACGATTCTGGATGCGGTCCGAGTTTGCGCTTTCGCCCCGGTGGAACATCCCGTTCGACGATTCGGACTTCTACGATGCTGATACCAGCGCGCCCATTCTGATTACCGTGACTGTCGGGGACCTTCCGGAGGAGTTCAAGAGTGATGCCAGGTATGGGTATATGGTGCGCCCTTCGGCGCACCCCGGAATACCGGGGCTTGCTCAGGGCAGGCGGGTGGGAACGAGGAAGACAGTAGGCTCATAGCGCCTGCTGTACTGGGAGCGGCGTACAGCGGGGGCTTCCGCCTGCGCCAAGGCTACGGCGGACAAGACGAACCCGCTGACGTCAACGGACTGAGTTCAGTTCTGCTGCTGTGCGGGAGGGGGGCCGGCTGGCTGCAGCGCTTCCGTGGGGATCCAGCCGCGCAGGGTGCCGCTCGATACCCGCACCCACCCCTGCCACGTCTCGTGCACCTCTACCGCTGTCCCGGCGGCGAACTCGCCGTTGCGGGCGGCCTGGCGCGCCGGCGCGAAACGGGCGGTGGCGGCCCGCGCGAGCGTTGTGCGCGGGGCATCCCCCAGACGGCGTTGCGCGGCGAGCCGGTATGGCACGAACAAGCCCGCCAGCATCGCCGCCGCCAGCGCCGCGGCGAAGAGCCGCACGCGCAGCCGCGCCAGCCGGTGGGCGCGGCTCGTGAGCAGGGCGCTGACCGCCACCAGCCCCGCCAGCCAGTAACCCATGAGTGCCAGCGTCGTGCGCGAGGCCGCCGGCAGGCGCGCCCGCCGGCCGCCCGGCAGTATGCCGGCCAGGCCCGTTTCCGTCGATCCCTCCGCCCCGGTCGGGCGGTAGCGGGCCACTTCCTCCGGCTGCTGCGCGGCGTGAAACGCCAGGCGGAACGGGCCGCGTGTCACGGTCTGGTACGAGCCCTTGCCCGTGTCGAAGTAGCAGAAGGCGATGGCCGGGATCGTGGCCGCCGTCGCGTGCTGCGGCACGAGAACCTGCTCGAAAACGGCGGTCCCCGGCTTGTCCGCCTCCGCGAGCCGGCGCGGTTCGTAGGTCTTGAAATCGGTCCCCGGCGGCGCGAGCCTGGGGGGCTGCACGCCGGTCAGATTGCCCCGTCCCTGCACCTGCAGGCGCAGCGTGACCAGCTCGCCCACGGCCAGGTTCGTGGGCGTGACCTGCGCGGTGAAATCGAACTGCCCGATGGCGCCGGAGAAGGCCGCCGGCCGGCCGGCGGCCGGCAGCGGCTGCACGGTCAGCGTCAGGGGCCGCACGCTCAGGTCGTGGGCCTGCTCCACCCAGGCGCTGCCGAGCAGGAAGCGCTGACGCTCGACCACGGTGATGCGCAGCACGGGCGCGAGCCGGATGACGCGGCTCGTCGGAACGGTTACGTAGCACCGGAAACGGCGCACCTCCAGCATGCGCTCGCCCTCTCGGCGGTGCTCCATGGGCAGCTCCTCGAAATCCGTGCGTTGCAGGACCGTGGTGTCCGGCATGTTGACCAGGTCCTGGCTCTTGCCCAACCGCACGCCGCTGGCCGTGATCACAAGGGTCAGCGGGAACTGCTCGTTCTCGTAGACGGTTGTGCGCTCCGTCTCGAAGGTCGCCGAGAGCGTGGGCGCGTCGTTCTGCGCGCGGGCGGAGGGGGCTGCTGCCAGCGCGAGCGCTGTGGCGGTCAGCCCGAAAGCCAGCCGGCTGGCGCGGAACAGACGGGGAGAGCGCAGGTTCATCGCGCGGGCCCTCCGGCGCCGGGCGTGTCCGCGAGGAGCAGCGGCGGCTGCGCGGCCTCCTGGTGCAGGGAGGTCAGCGTGCTGGAGCCGAAAAGGACGAGCACCACCAGCGCGGTGGCCAGCAGCGGCCGGGCGCCTGCCTGCCAGCCGAGGAGGCGGAACGCCACGGCGAGCCAGGCGAGGGAGAAGGCGGCTGCGGCCACCAGGAAACGCGTGCGCGTCGCCAGGCCGTAATGCCAGAAGAGCAGGGGGCGGTACCAGGGCAGCGACGGCAGCGCGTCCGCCTGGCCGCGCGCCGCGGCGACCAGCAGGTTCTGGCGGAGGTCCGGCGTGTTGCCCATGTAGCGCTCGGCGCGCAACAGGACCGGCGTGGCTTGCTCGTACCGCCCGGCTTTTACCAGTGCGGCGCCGAGGTTGTGGAAGAGTGGTCCGTTGCGCGCGCCGGCCTCCACCAGTCGGCCGTAGGTGCGCGCGGCGCGCAGGAAATCGTCAGCCGTCTGCGCCGTGCCCATCTGCGTATTGGCCTCATCCCAGAGGAACTGGCGCTCGAGCCGGTCGGCGGCGCGCGCGGCCGGGAGGGCGACCAGCGCGAGCGCGCAAACGGCAACACCCAATACCCGACTCGGAATGGCCCATGTCCAAGGGGGGGAGCTTCCTTGCATCCTTGGACATTCCGTGTTGGACATGGGATATTCCTTCGCCTTCACAGAATCCGCGCGTCCGAGGCCCTGTCCGTTGCTCTGCTTCATGGCGCGTCCTCCGGCGGAGTGACGGCCGGCGCAGTCGGCTTGCGGCGCGCCGCGGCCTCGCAACGGGCCATCCGTTCCAGCAGCTCCCCGGCAGCGGCGCGCGCATCCTCCGCGGGCGCTCCCGTCGCGGCGGCGAAACTGGCGTTGAAGTGCCGCTCGAACGGCTCCCGGAATGGCTCGGCCAGGGTCGCGTCCACCTGACCCGCGCGAATAAGCGCCGCGAAGTCGGACGGGGTGACGGCGGCTGGCACGCTGAAGCGGTAGACAAGGTAGCGCCGCAGG
This sequence comes from uncultured Victivallales bacterium, assembly GCA_964402115.1. Classification (GTDB taxonomy): domain Bacteria; phylum Verrucomicrobiota; class Kiritimatiellia; order UBA8416; family CAYOBW01; genus CAYOBW01. Next base: position 3,281 of record CAYOBW010000179.1, on the reverse strand, counting down.
GCATCGGCCAGCACACCCTGTGCCTGCCCCACGTCGCCTTCGCCGCGTTGCACCCCCGCCAGCAGGTGGCGGGCCTGCAGCAGTCCGTTGCGCTGCCGGCGCAGCGCCGCCAGGCGCCGGATTCCGCGGCGCGCCCCGCGCCCCGCTAGCACGAGCGCGCAGCACGCCGGGCCGCCCGCGGCCAGCCAGAGCGCCGCCGGCAGCCCCGTCAGCGGCGTTTCGTCCGCGCCGGACGGGTCCATCGTCAGCGGGCCGACCACGAGTACGCCGGACTGGCTGGCCAGCGCGGTCTCGGGCGGGCGGTTCGTTTCGAGCCCCAGGATGATGTCTCCGCCGACCTGGGCCGCGGCATTGGCGCGGATCGGGATCGGGCGCGTCTGCACGGTGCGATAGGCGCGCGCCTGCGTGTCGTAGTAGGCCACGCTCAAAGGCGGCAGTTCGTACGTGCCCTCGCGCGTGGGCCGCAGCGTGTACGTGAACGCCACGTGCCCATCCTTGCGGCTGGTCTGGACGGTGTCGTCGTACACCCGGAAGTCCCGCGTGAGCGCCGCATGCCGGCCCAGCGCGGGAGGATGCACGGTCTCGGGCCGGAAGGTGCCGCCCACGGTCAGCGTCAGCGTGAGCGGATCGCCCACCTTGCAGGTCTGCGTGTCCAGGCTTGCCTCGACGGTGAGGTTGGTGCCCAGCGCGCCGATGAACGTGTCCGGACGGCCCTCCTCGGGCGGCGGCACGACGCGCACCGTCGCGGCCGGGCCGACCGCGAAAATGCGCTTGCCGACGCCCTGTCCGCGGGCGTCCGCGCCGGCGATGATGGTGCCCTTGAAGATCGCCGGCCCGAACGTGTGGCTGCGTTCGGCATGCGGGACGTAGCGCACTTTCAGCGCGTAGGCGTAGTAGCGCTTGCCGTTGCGCTCCACCTCGCTCCGGTCGAAACGGAACCGGGCCGTCTGCCGGTCGTTGAACATGGGGAACATGCCGCCAAAGGGATCGTTGTTGCCCACCGTGTGTTCGTTCAGCGTGAAGCTGGCGCCGTTGCGGTTGTTCTGCACATAGGCGCCGAGCAGCGCGCGCATGTCGGGCGTCTCCAGGCCCTCGATCGGATCCAGGTTCAGAAAGGGCACGTCGAGGTGCGGCGGCACCGAGGGGTCCAGCGGGTCAACCTGGTCGTACGGCGGCGGCAGGCGGCGGATGGCGACGGTCAGCACGATCTCGAAGGGTTCGTCGATGAGCACGGATTCCTTCGACGGCGTGATGCTCAGCAGGACGTCCTCCTGCGCCTCGATGCCGTCCACCTGGATCTGCGGGCCGGGGATGGAGAAGGTCTTGCCGCCGGCCTTGGCGCGGATGGGGCCGAGGGTCAGGCGGCCGGGTTGCCGTGGCGTGATGCGGTACGTGTGCGTGCGGCTGGAGCCGCCTTCGCGGCGTATCTCGCGCCCGTTGAACGTGAGCGATAGATTGAAGCTGCTGGCGGACCTGCTGCCGAGGTACTGCATGTCGCAGGGGGGCAGCGCCGACAGGTCCGGCTGTGCGCTCGTGTCGCCGTGAACCACGACCGCCAGGTCCACGGACTCGCTGACGAAGAGCTGCTCGCGGTTCACGCTCGCCTCGAGCCGCAGCTCGTCCTCCGCTGCCGCAGTCCAGGCGCACAGAGCCAGCAACCCGCCGGCCAGTCGCCGGAGCGGCAGCCTCGCATGGACGGTCCTTTTCATGGCGGTTCGCAAGACGATGGGCAGCGCCCTACCAGTCGCGATCGGAGGGCGACATGAGCACGCGCCGGTTCTGGAGACGCTTCTCCTCCTCGTGCTCCTTCTCGCGTTGCAACGCCTTCTCGATCATCTGTCGCACATCCTCCGGCGTCTTCTCCTCCTGCTGCTCCTGCTGTTGTTGCTCCTGTTTCTCCTGTTGCTGTTCCTGCTTCTGTTCCTGCTGTTGTTGCTGTTGTTGCTCCTGCTTCTGCTGGTCTTGTTGTTCCTGTTGTTGCTGCTGTTGCTGTTTCTGCTTGGGCAGCAGCTTCTCGATCTCCTTGAGCAACTCGTGGCTGCGGCGCTGGTCGGGGATGGCCTCGGCGGGCTTGCCGGCATCCAGCCGTTCGGCGGCGCTGGTCTGGGTCTTGATGGCCTGCTCGCTCAAGTCGAGGATCTTCTCGCGCGTCTCCGGCGTGATCGCCATCTCCGCGGCGTTCGTGGACGGGGTGGCCTGTGGCGCGGGCGGCTGGCCCGGCTGCGCCTGCAGCTCCTGCTGGGCGGGCAGGCCGGTCTCAGGGACCTCCTTCGCAAAGCGCTCCGCGAAGAGGCCGGTCAGGTTCATCGCCTCGTTCTGGTCGCCCTTGGCGTCTTGTTCCGGCGCCGGTTTCTTGCCCGCTGCCAGGGCGGTGGCGGCGAGCAGGGCGTTGGTCTGGCGGCGCAGGTCTTCGCGCAGGATGGCGGCGTACGGGGCCATGCCCCGCCACAGGCCATAAAGCGTCTGGCCGGCTTGCTGCGCCGGCCCGGCGCCGTCGGGCTGCAGGTCGCGCAGGTTCGCGGCGGCGCGCTGCATCTGGCCGGCGGTGACATCGGCGAGCTGCTGCACGTAGGCGAGTTGCTGCTGGACGTTGGTGGCCTGCGGGCCCTGCTGCTGCTGCACGGCCTCGAGCAGCTTGCCCTTGAGCGGCAGCCAGAGCTCCGCGTTGGCCTTTTGCGCCGCCGCCAGCTCCTCCAGCTGGGCGATCTGCGCCGGCGTGCGATTCGTGAACGCGTGCGGCAGGGTCTCGTTGATGCGGCGCTGGTTCAGCAGCATCTCCTCCGCAATCTGGGCGGGTTGCTGCCCGCCGTACTTCGCCATGAGCGCGGCCACCTTCGCGTCCTCCTCGGCCTGGGGCAGGCGGTCGAGCACGACCTGGAGGTTGCGGCGGGTTTCCTCGACATCCGTCCGGCGCGCGGCGCCGCGGAAGGCCTCGCCGGCTTCGCGGAGCTGCTCCAGCCGCTCCTGCTGGTTGGTGGTTTGCGGGCTGGTGGCGGCCCGGAAGCGTGAGGCGCCGAGGCCGGCGGCCTCTTCCGGTGCGGCCGGGGCGCCGAGGGGGTTGAGTTCCGCAAAGCAGTCTGCCGCGTCGCGGAAGCGGTCGGCCTTGTAGAGCGCCACGCCGGCGTTGTAGAGGTAGTCGCGGCGGGCTTCGGGCGACACGCCATCGGCGGCTTGGCGGTAGGCGTCGGCCGCCTCGGCATGCCGGCCCAGGCGGTAGAGCGTCTGCGCCTGGCGGGCGCCGGCGCGGCCGGGGGGCACGGCGGCGGACGCGTTCGTGGCGG
>CAYOBW010000178.1:0-14562 GCA_964402115.1 uncultured Victivallales bacterium | reverse complement strand
CCCGTCCCCCTCCTCACGTCGGGGGCTACGCGCTGCGCACGCTCTTCCCTCCCCGTAGCTGCCGCCGTAAGGCGGCGGATCCCCGCTTCCCTCGTCATCGACCAATGGCCGGGGAGGTCGGGATTGCGATCCCGACCCACGTGGACGCCGCTTATCGCCGGCCCCTCTGCGCGCGAGGGCGCGCAGAGATAACATGACGAGACTGCCGGCGGTCTCTCCGCGCCGTCCCTGCGCACTACCGATCCGTCCGTGGGGCCGAAATCCGTTTTCTCGCCGCACTTCATCATTGGACATTCCGTGTTGGATATTGCTCTCTTGCAGTAAGAAGGCCTTGAAGTATCATGAATCCATGCAAAGAGCAGGCGTAGACATCCTGAAGCGGTTACTCCTTCTCGCGGCCTCGCTGCTGCTGGCCGGCGGCGCGGCGCGCGCGGACAACACGGGCGCGGCGGCGGCGGCGCAGGACTTCGCCCAGCCGGCGACCGTCCCGCGGACGCTGGCGGAACTCTGGGCGGGGTTCCCGGCCTTCGACAAGGCCACGCCGCTGGAGACCGAGATCGTCAAGGAGTGGGAGCAGGACGGCGTGGTTTGCCGGGTCGTCCGTTACCGGGTCGGGGTCTTCAAAGGCGCACCCGCGACGATGGCTGCGTTCTACGCGTTTCCCAAGGGCGCCACGAAACTGCCGGGCCTGGTTCAGCTGCATGGGGGAGGCCAGTCGGCCAATCTCGACTGCGTGGTGACGGATGCCAGGCGCGGCTACGCCAGCCTTTCCCTCAACTGGGGCGGCAACAAGCTGCAATTCGGCCGGACGCAGATGGCCTACGACGGCCCCAACACCGACTGGGGCAAGCTCGACGCCACGCATCCTCCACAGCGGAACAAGGTCAACCATTTCGCCGGGCCGCTCTCCCCCGACGACTACACGCTGGATGCGGTCGAGTCGCCCCGCAACAGCAACTGGTTCCTGGTGCTCATCGCGGCGCGCCGGGCCATCACCTTCCTGCAGCAGCAGCCGGAAGTGGACCCCGCGCGCATCGGCGTCTACGGCCATTCCATGGGCGGCAAGCTCACCACCGATCTGGCCGGCATCGACCAGCGGGTGAAGGCCGCGGTGCCTTCCTGCGGCGGGTCGGGGAACATCCTGGAGAGCCAGGCCGACCTGCCGGGCTGCAGCAAGACCAGGCCCTCCGCCATGGAGCTGGCCTGCGTCTCGGACAACGCCTACATCCCCGGGATTACCTGCCCGATCCTGTGGCTGTCGCCCGCCAACGACTTCCACGCCCACATCGACAACATGGCCTGGAACTGGCGGAACCTGCCCGATGACCGCGTGCGTTTCAGCATCGCGCCGCACCTGAATCACCGCCACACGGACGAACATGCCATCACCCAGCAGCTCTGGTTCGAACAGCATCTGAAGGGCGCCTTCACGATGCCGCGCACGCCGCGCTTCGAGCTCGCGCTCAAGACGCCCGACGGCGTGCCCGTCCTCACCGTCACGCCGGACGAGGCGCTGCCTGTCAGGCGGGTGGACGTTTACTACGCGATCGACCCGCATGAGCTGACCCGCTTCTGGCGCAGTGCGGCGACGGTGCAGGCCGGCGCGGCCTGGAAGGCCGCCTGCCCGGTCATGAGCCTGGACCAGCCGCTCTTCGCCTACGCCAACGTGCTCTACGACACACCGGCAGCGTACCGGAATATCGCGCAGCCGCCCGGGCAGGACAACTCCAACATGTTCGCGATCAGCTCCAGGGTCCTGTCGGCCGCGCCGGTTCAGCTGCGGGCGGCCGGCGTGCAGGCCACGGACAAGCCGGAGCGGCTGATCGACGACGGCGCCCGCGGCTGGCGCGACTGGTACCGGCTCAACTGGGGGCATCCGCCGCTCTGGTGCGCCACCACCCGCAAGCTGAAGGATCCGAAGTGGCGCGGCCCGGACGGCGCGAAGCTGCTGTTCGAGATCCAAAGCCAGACGGACAACACGCTTGTGCTCCAGTTCAACTGCAACGCGTGGGGCGTCTTCGCGCCCGGCAAGCCAGCCGTTGACTACACGGCGGTCAAGGCGTTGAAAGGGTCCCCGGAGTGGCAGAGCGTGTCAGTCAGCCTGCCCGAACTGACCGCCACCGATCCCGGCATCGCGACGCCCCTCACCAACTGGCAAACCGTCACGGAGTTCAGCATCTGCCCCTCCGGCGAGACCGTCAAGGACGGCCTGAAGCTGAAGGTCAACGGCAAGGCGTGGCAGGGGCCCCGGGAGATCCGCAACCTGCGCTGGGAGTGAACAGACATGCGAGTGACACGGTCTTGCATCGTGTTGGCGTTTTTTGGCGCGGCGATCGGCCACGGCGGCCCGGCCGGCGGCGTGGCGGTGGTCAGCCCGCCCGACGCCACACCGCGCGAGCGACTCGCGGCGGCGGAGCTCGTCCGCTACGTGTACCTGCGGACGGGACAACGGCCGACGGTGGGCGGCGACGGCGGCGACGGTCAGGTCATCGTGCTCGCCCGCGCCGCCGCCAGGCTTGAGCCCCAGCAGTTCGAGCTGACGACCGCGGGCAGGCGCATCACGATTGCCGGCGGCGACGAACTGGGCGTGCTGTACGGCGCCTATCGCTTCGTCGAAGCCCTCGGCGTGCGGTTCTACCTCCACGGCGATGTCGTGCCGGACGAGCCGCTCGCCGCGCTGCCGACCGTCAACGAGACCGGCAAGCCGCTGTTTGCGCTGCGGGGCGTGAATCCCTGGGGATCGCACCCCTTCGGCTTCGACGCGTGGAGCGCCGACGACTACAAGGCCGTCTGCACGCAGCTGGCAAAGCTGCGGCTGAACTTCCTGGGCATGCACTGCTATCCGGAAGGTCACCCCTACGCCGAGCCCACGGTCTGGCACGGGCTCGCCGGCGATTTCGACGCGCGGGGCGCCGTGAAAGCCAGCTACGTGTCGCGCTACTTCAACGCCCTGCTCACGCCGGCCTGGGGCGACTACCTGCCGAAGAAGACCGGCGCCTACAGCTTCGGCGGCGCGCTGCTGTTCGAGCGCGACGACTGGGCGCCGCCGGTCATGGAGGGCGCCTGCCCGCTGCCGCCGACGCCGGAGGCGTGCAACGAGGTGTTCAACCGCATGGCGGCGCAATTCCGGGACGCCTTCACCTTCGCCCGGCGGCTGGGCGTGCAGACCTGCATCGGCACCGAAGTGCCGCTGACGCTGCCGAAGGCGCTGGCGCAGCGCACGAGCGACCGGCGCGCGGTGTACGAAGGCACGTTCCGCCGGATCATGGCCAGCCATCCGCTGGATTACTACTGGCTGTGGACGCCGGAAGGCTGGACCTGGGGAGGCAACAACCCGGCCGAGTACTCCAACACCGTCGCCGACATCCGGCTGGCGCTTGAGGCCTGGCGGAACGTCGGCGCCCCCTTCCAGCTCGCCACCGCCGGCTGGACGCTCGGCCCGCAGCACGACCGCGCCGCGCTCGACGCCGATCTGCCGAAGGACATCCCCCTCAGCGCCCTCAGCCGCAACACCGGCGCCACGGAAATCGAACCGGCTTTCGCCCGGATCGCCGGCCGCGGGAAGTGGGCGATCCCGTGGCTCGAAAGCGACAACCGCCACGGCCTGGCCACCGTTCAGTTGGAAGCCGGCCGGATGCGCCGCGATGCCGCCGACGCCCTCGCCTATGGCTGCACGGGCCTGCTGGGGCTGCACTGGCGCACGGAGATCCTGTCGCCGAACATCGCCGCCCTCGCCCAGGCCGCGTGGGACCAAAGCTGGAACCGCGCGCCGGCCTGGCGCGTGCCCGGTCAGCGCGCGGCTTATCCGGGCGCGCAGATCGCCGGCACCGCGGATGAGGAGCTCTACCGCACGTGCCGGTACGACCTCGGCCGCATCCAGCTGCCCGCGCCGAACGGCCGCTACAAGGTGACCCTGAAGTTCTGCGAGCCGCACTTCGCCGCCGCCGGCGAGCGCATCTGCGACGTGCAGGTGCAGGGCCGCACGGTCGTCACCAACCTCGACATCTTCGCGCGCGTCGGCAAGTTCGCCGCGCTGGATTTCACGTTCGCCGACGTGCCCGTTTCGAATGGCACGCTGACCGTCGAGTTGGTGGCGCGCAAATCGCTGCCCTGCGTCTCCGCCATCGCCGTGGAGGGCGCGGCCTTCACCGGCAAGGTCAACTGCGCCGGCGGCGCCTACAAGGACTACCGGGCCGACGATCCGCAGCCGCGCGGCCTGCCGTGCGACGATTTCTACGCCGACTGGGCGCGCGCCCACTTCGGGCAGGAGGAAATCGGCAAGGTGTTTGCCGCACTGGACGGCCGCGTCCCGCAAGTGACCGACGGCGGTTGCCCGTCCGGCCGGCTGACGCCGGTCAAAACGGCGTGGAGCGCCGTGGCGCCCCAGTTCGCGTTCGTGGACGAGCTGGAGCGCTTCCGCCCGCGCGTCCGCGGCGCCGGCAACCTCGACCGCTTCGACTACTGGCTGAACACCTTCAAGTACCACCGGTCGCTCGCGCAGATCCGCTGCGCCCTGGCCGGGACGGACGCGACGGAGCTCGCGCGGCTCTGGGGCGAGGCTTACCGCTTCCTGCTGGCGACGGTGAACTCGCCCGGCGCGCTGGCGATGGTGGTCAACCTGGAGAATCATCCCGGCTGGGGCCCGCTCGTGGCGCAGCGGGCGACCCAGCGGTGGCCCGCGGACTACCAGGGGGCCCCGCGGCTGAGCGTGCCGACCGTGCGGAGCGTGGCGGAAAAGGGCGAGGCGCTGGGCGTGAAAGTCATCGTGCTCGACAACGCGCAGCCCCGCGCCGTCACCGGCTTCCTGCGTCCGCTCGGCGCCGGCCCGTGGTCCGCGATTCCGGCCGTCCACGTGTCGCGCGGCGTCTGGCGCCTGACGCTGCCGGCCGCCCGCGAGGCGTTCGAGTATCGCATCGAGGCCGCGCTCGCGAGCGGCCGGTCCTTGAACTGGCCGGCCACCGCGCCGGCCCTGAACCAAACCGTGGTGGTGCTGGAATGAGCGCAGCGACAAACGAAGGGAACGCACCCATGCTCCGCGAACTGCTGGTCCTGCATCACACGCACACCGACATCGGCTACACGCATCCGCAGCCCGTGATCTGGGAGCTGCACGACCGCCACCTCGACGAGGCCCTGGACCTGTGCGAGGCGACGGCCGACTGGCCGGAGCCCTGCCGCCTGAAGTGGACCTGCGAGGTCACGTGCACGCTGCTGCACTGGCTTGACCGCGCGCCCGCCGCGCAGGTGCGCCGGCTGCAGGCGCTCGTGCGCCACGGGCAGGTCGGCTTCGGCGCCATGTGGTGCAACTGGACCGGGCTCGCGCCCGAGGACCTGCTCCAGGAGAGCTTGGCCCCCCTGGAGCGCCTCCGCGCGCAGTTCGGCGACGCGTTCGACGTGGCCATCCAGCACGACGTCAACGGCGTGCCCTGGTCCGTCGCCGACCAGCTGCTGGACGCCGGCATCCCGAACCTGCTCTTCGGCATCAATATCCACATGGGCGGCTACCCGCTGACCCGGCCGCTGCTGTTCCGCTGGGCCGCGCCCGGAGGCCGCACGGTGACCGTGTTCAGCGGCGAGCACTACAACGCCCTTACCCGCGAGGCGGGCCTGCGCGAGCCGGACCTCGACCGCATGGAGCGCGGCCTGCGCGCCTACGCGGAGCGGCTGCGCCGGAAGGGCTGGACGCGCGACCTGGCCGTCCTGACCGTCACGCACCCGTTCATGGACGACAACAACCCCCCCTACCCCGGACTGCCCGGCCTCGTCCGCCGCTGGAACGAGGCGGGACGCCTGCCCTTCATCCGGCTCGTCACAGCCGGACAGCTCTTCGAGCGGCTGCACGCGCTGGACGACGGCACGCTGCCGGTGCACGGCGGCGACTGGCCCGACTACTGGGCGTTCGGCGCCGGCGCCGCGGCCCGCGAGGTCGGCATGGTGCGCCGGGCGCAGGGCGCCTGGTGGACGGCGCGCGCACTCGGCGCGGCCCTGCCGCCGTCCGCCGCCGCGACCGGCCCAACGAACGCCGAAACCCTGCGCCACCTGATGCTGGCCTACGAGCACACGTGGAACGTCTTCAGTTCCACCGCCGCATTCGGACCCACGCGCGAGCACGAGCCGGTGCCCGAGGCGGAGCAGCGCCACCACAAGGCCGCGATTTGCGCCGGCGCCCTGAGCTATGCCCGCCTGCAGCGCCGCGACGCGCTGGACCGGCTGGCGGAGAACCCGGTCCAGGCCGCGCACAACGCCGGCCTCCTTGTGTTCAACCCGGCCGACGCCCCGTGCCGCGTCTGCCTGCGCGTGCCGAACGAGATCCTGCTCGATCAGCTGCCCCTGCTCGCCGGCACGAAGCAGCGCCCCGACGTGCTGGAAGATCTCCACCGCGACGGCTCCACGACCTGGGTGGGCCCGCTTGACCTGCCGCCGTTCGGCCTGTACACCGCACGGCTGGAGGACCTGCCGCGCGCCGCGCCCGACCCGGGCGTACGCGCCGGCCCGGACAGCGTGGAAAGCCCGGCCTGGACGCTGCGGTTCGATCCGGCGACCGGCGCGATTCGCTCCCTGCGGCATCGCGCGACGGAGCGCGAGTGCTTCGCCGACACCGCGGGGTGGGACCTCTTCGGCGCCGTGCAGGAGACCGTCGCCACGCGCAGCGCGGCCAGCCTCGCCGCGGGCGATCCGCGGTACGACCTGTTCCAGATTACCGAGGCGGACTACGGCCCCGTCCACCGCGACGAGTGCTGCTGGAACCGCGCCTGGCCGGCGCGACACGCCCGCCCGGAGCGGTTCGTGCGGTGCGCGACGCATGTCGACGCCGAAGGCGCGCACCTCGTCCGCGTATTCCTCATGCCGGGCGTGCGGGGCGAGCTGCGGCAGACCTTCACGCTGCTCGCGCACGAGCCGCGCGTGCGCTGCGAGGCCTACTTCAACAAGGCCGACGACCAGGATCCGGAGGCGCTCTACTTCACGTTCCCCCTCCGGCTGCCGGGCGCGCGGCTGCACTACGACACGGCCGGGCAGGCGGTGGCGTACGACGCCGGACAACTGCCCGGCGCCTGCCGGGACTGGATTCCCGCCGGCACGTGGGTCGCCGCGGTGACCGAAGCAGGCTGCCTGGCCCTCGCCTGCCCGGACGCGCCGCTCTTCCAGGTCGGCGGGTTCCAATTCGGGCGCGGCCTGCGCAGCGCCGAGGGCCTGGACCAGGCCTTCCTGCTGGCCTGGCCGCTGAACAACTACTGGAATACGAACTTCGCCGCCGCGCAGCCCGGCTATGTGCGTTTCCGCTACGAGCTGGCCTGGTTCGACCGTTTCGACGCGGCGGCATGCGCGCGGTTCGGGGCCGGCGCGCTGCGCCCGCCCGTCTACCACCCCCTCGCTGCCGCGCCGGAGCAGCCGCGCGTGCGGGCGCTCTTCGAGGTGAGCGGTGAGTCGGTCACCGTCGCCTGGATCAAACCCGAGGGCAACGGCGTGGAGTTCGGCCTGCGCAACCACGCCGCCGCGACGCGGCGCGTGCGCGTCGGCGCGACGGAGACGGTGATTCCCGGCCGCCGCGTGGGCCGGGTGCATGTGGAACGCTGAAAGGGATGCTCATGAAGCTGACTGGCTGGCAGAGAGCGGGCGTGTGCGCGGTTGCCGTGCTGTGCGGCGGCGCGCCGGCCCGGGGCGCACCGCAGAACCCGGACACGGATTGGTTTCGCGACGCGGGCTGGGGCGTGTTCGTGCACTGGCTGTGGGACGTCCAGAACGTGGGCGATCGCCCCAACACGCAGGGCAAGCCGGCGGTGTCGCTGGACGCGTGGGTCAACGGCTTCGACGTGGAGGCCTTTGCGGCGCAGGTCAAGGAGTCGGGCGCCAACTACGTCATGTTCACCATGATGCAGCGCACGCGCTACCTGGTCGCCCCGAACGAGACTTACGAGAAGCTGACGGGGTACAAGCGGGGCGAGGCGACGGCGCACCGCGACCTCGTGGAGGATCTCTACGCGGCGCTCCACAAGCGCGGCATCCCCCTGCTGCTGTACTGGACGGGGGACGGCCCGCGGCAGGATCCGCAGGCCGCCGCGGGCATGGGGGGCTGGTCGGGGCAGGTGACGGACGCCTACGTGGAGAACTGGGCCCGCGTGGCGGCGGAGTACAGCCGCCGGTACGGGGAGAAGGTGCGCGGCTGGTGGGTGGACGGCTGCTACAGCCACATCGGCTACAACGAGAAGCGGTGGAGCCTGCTCGCAACCGGTCTCAAGGCCGGCAACCCGCACGCGATCGTCGCGCTGAACAACCCGTCCATGCGCTACGCCAACTCCAGCACGGCCGAGGACGACTTCACGACGGGCGAGGTCAATGCCCTCAGCGACATCCCCGAGGAGCGCTGGCGCGACGGCAAGCAGTTCCACGTGCTGTCGTACCTGGGCGCCAACTGGGGACTGCCCGACTGCCGCTACACGCTCGCTTTCCTGGCCGACTACATCGGGCAGGTGACCGCCGCGGGCGGCGTCGTGACGCTGGACGTGGCCCTGTACCGGGACGGCACGCTGGACCCCGCACAGGTGAAGCTGCTGAGTCAGCTCCCCGCCGCGCTGGCGGAGGGGCGCAAAGCCATCCGCGCGCGGACGCCGGCGCCGCCCGGCAACCTGGCGAGCTGGAAGCCGGCCCGGCTGCGCTCGCTCGACGGCGCGCGCAACTTGCAGGCCAACGGCGGCGGCGGCAAGCTGCACCTGGCGCGCTGCGGCGTCGACGGGGATCCCGCCACCGCGGCCCAGGCCGGCGGCGAGTGGCCGTGGACGTATGCCGTGGACCTGGAAGGCGCCTTCGACATCAACCGGGCCGTGGTGACCTTCGGCAAGAGCTTCGCCACGCACGCCGAGTTCCAGGTCTCCGCGGACGGGCAGGCCTGGACCACCGTCGCCGAGGTGCGCGACCACGACGGGAGCAAGTGGGCAATCGCGTTTGCGCCGGCGCGTGCGCGGCAGGTGCGGGTGCGCGCCCTCAAGCCGGACGGCGAGGGCCAGCCCGGCTCGCAGATGAGCATCGCGGAGCTTGAGGTGTACGGGGCGGCTGCCGGGGCGGCGCCGGCCGGAAAGGGCACGCCGCCTTGAGAACGATCGGCCTGTTGCTCGCGCTCGCCGCGACCGCCCTCGGCGCCGAGTACGACGCCACCTCCACGGTGCCGAAAGCCGCCGGCGCGGCCGCGGCGGCCGGGGCAGCCCAGCCCGCGCGGAAGGCGGGGCTGGAGACGGTGATCATCGTCTACAAGACGCACTTCGATATCGGCTACACGGCGCGGGCCAGCGAGGTCGTGCACGAGTACCGCACCGAGATGGCGGACCGCGTGCTCGACGCCATCGCGCAGAACAGCCGGCAGCCGAAGGAGCGGCAATTCGTCTGGACGCTCTCCGGCTGGCCCCTCCGGCAGATCATCGGGGAGGACCAGGCCCCCGAGCGCCGCGGCCTGCTCGAGCAGGCCCTCCGCGACGGCAATCTCGCGGTCCACGCCTACCCCTTCACGACCCACACCGAGACGGCCGACCTGGAGGACCTCGTGCGCGGGCTGAACATCTCCGCCACGCTTTGCCGCCGCTTCGGCCAGCCGCTCTCCACCAGCGCGAAGATGACCGACGTGCCCGGACAGTCGTGGGTCTTCCCCACGCTGTTCGCCCACGCCGGCATCCGCTTCTACCACATGGGCGGCCCGCTGGTGAACAAGACCCTCGGGCTCCCGCCGTTCTTCTGGTGGGAGGGGCCGGACGGCTCGCGCCTGCTCACGCTCTACAACAACGGCTACGGCACCGGGGCGCTGCCGCCGGCCGACTGGCCTTACAAGACGTGGCTCTACATCAGCATGACCGGCGACAACCAGGGGCCGCCCGGCCCCGACACGGTGAAGAACGACCTCGCGTTCTACGCGCAGCGCGGCCTCCGGGCGCGCGTGGGCCGGATGGACGACTTCGCCGGGCTGATCCTGCAGGAGGACCTCAGCGCGCTGCCCGTCGTGCGCAGCGACATCCCCGACCCCTGGATCCACGGCGTGCTGAGCCTGCCGGAGGCGTGCAGGCGGATCCAGAACACGCGCCCCGTCATCGGCGCACTGGACGCGTTGACGACGCTGGAGCGCTGCTGGGGGCTCTTCCGCCGGGACGTCGGCGAGGTCGTCGCCGCGGCCTACGAGCAGAGCCTGCTCTTCAGCGAGCACACGTGGGGGCTGGCCAACCAGCACTACATCAAGCAGCCGTACGGCAAGGGGTGGGAGGAGCTCTGGGCGCGCGGCCTGCCGCCCCAGTACCGGGCCATGGAGCGCGCGTGGGGCGACCACGCCGGCTACACCGCCGAGGCGGAGCGGCTCGTCACCGCCCCCTACGAGGACGCCGTGCGCACGCTGGCCGACGGCGTCAGCGTCGGCGGAGGCCGCGTGGTTGTGTTCAACCCGCTGCCCTGGCCGCGCGACGGCGAGGTCACGCTGAACGCCTACCACCTGCCGCTCGGCGCGTCCCTGCGCCCCGCGGACGGCGGGCCGGCCGTGCCGTGCTGCGGCGAAGGGCCGGCGCTTGAGGACCCCTACCGCATCATCCGCTTCTGCGCGCGCGACCTGCCCCCGCTGGGCTACCGCACGTACGTCATCGCGAACGACAAGCCCGCGCCGGCCGGGCTCGCCGCGGACGAAGCCCGCGGCGTCATCGAGAGCGCCTTCTTCAAGGCCGTGCTCGACGCGGAGCGCGGGCGCATCGCCAGCCTCGTCGACAAGCGCACGGGGCGCGAGCTCGTCGACGCGGCGGCGCCGCAGGGGTTCGGGCAGTACTTCTACGAGCGCTTCGGCTTCAAGGATCTGGAGGCCTGGACCGCCCGCTCGCTGTACCCGCAGTACGGGGCGCACAAGCTGATCTTCTCGGCCTATGACCTGCCCCGCGACAGCGTCTACACGTCGGCGGTGCCGGCGCACCTGAGCCTGTCGGTGCGCCAGACCGCCATCGACGTGTCGGCCGTCATGACCGGCACGCTGCCCGGCCCGGGCCGGCCGCAGCAGGTGTACATCCGGCTCACACTTCCCGCCACGCAGCCGGTGGCCGACCTCGAGGTGGGCTGGGACAAGCAGCCCGACAGCTGGCCGGAGGCCGGCTGGATCTGCCTGCCGTTCAAGGTGGACAACCCCCGGTTCCGCCTCGGGCGCGTGGGCGCGGATCTCGACCCGGTCAAGGATGTCACCGTCGAAAACGCCAACTACCACCTCTTCTGGGTCAACAGCGGCGTGGCGGTTTACGATGGCGCGACGGGGGCCGGCGTCGGCCTCTGCCCGCTCGACGCGCCGCTGGTCAGCCTTGGCGCACCGGGCGAGTACAAGTTCGACGCGCGCTACGAGCCGAAGCAGCCGTACGTGTACGTCAACCTCTACAACAACCACTGGCGCACGAACTTCGGCGCCTGGATCGGCGACGGGCGCCGGATGACTTCGCGCGTCCGGCTCTGGACCTTCGACCGGTTCAGCTCCGAGGCGGCGCTCTACACGCCGGCCATGGAGGCCCGCGTGCCCGTCGCTGCCGCGCGCAGCACCGCGCGCCCCGGCAAGCTGCCGCCCGCCCAGTCGGGCATCCGCCTCTCGCGCAAGGGCGTCGCCGTGACGGCGTTCGGGGCCAATCCCGACGGGCGCGGCACGCTGCTGCGCGTCTGGGAGCAGGGCGGCACGGGCGGCGCCCTGACCGTCACCCTGCCTGCCGGGGCCGCGTTCGGACACGCGCAGCCGGTCAGCCTGCGCGGCGAGCCCGCCGGCGCCGCCCTGCCGATCCGGGACCACGCCTTCACGCTCGCCCTCGGCGCCTACGCCCCGGCCAGCTTCGTGTTGGGGGAATGAGTTGCGCAACCGGGCGCATTTCAGGCGTGGTTGGCGGCATGCACGTGACGGCCGAGCAGCGGGCCAAAGGGAAGAGTCCGCGCGAAAGTCATCCCTTTACCCCATAGCCACCGCGGCTCCGTTCAACCCGTTTCAGCCCCCAGGCAGCTGAGAGCGGTGCATTGACTCTCACTGGGTGAACGTGTAGAAGGATTCTCCATGGCTAACACGATGCTGACCGCGGCGCTTGTGATCTTCGTTTACGTGAACCTCGTTCACCTTGTGGCCCTGCTGAAGAAGGACAACGGGATCATGGACGCCGCCTGGGGCCTGGGGTTCATGCTCGTCGCGCTGTTCACGCTCGGCCTGGCGGACGGCCTGGATGCGCGCCGGATTCTGCTCGGCGCGCTTGTGCTGGTGTGGGGCACACGGCTCTCGCTGCACATCCTGATCCGCAATGCCGGCCGCGAGGGCGAGGATTTCCGCTACCGGAACTGGCGCGAAACCTGGGGGCGCTGGTTCTACCTGCGCAGCTACTTCCAGATATACATGCTGCAAGGGTTCTTCATGTTCGTCGTGGCAGCCCCGATCCTGCTCGTCAATGCCCGCCGCGGCGGCCCGCTCGGCCTGCTCGACGCGCTGGGGGCTGCCGTCTGGCTGCTGGGTTTTCTCTGCGAGGCCGTGGGCGATTACCAATTGCTGCGCTTCATGAAGAATCCCGCCAACAAGGGCCGCGTCATGCGCTACGGCGTGTGGCGCTTCTCCCGGCATCCTAACTATTTCGGAGAGGCGACGCTTTGGTGGGGCTGCTTCTTGATAGCTCTCAGCGTGCCCGGGGGCTGGTGGGCGCTGATAAGCCCGCTTGTCATCGACTGGCTGCTTCTCTGCGTGTCCGGCATTCCCATGCTGGAAGCCAAGTACAAGGACCGGCCCGAGTACCAGGCCTACCAGCGGACAACCAGCGCGTTCTTCCCGTGGTTTCCCCGAAAGTCGTAGGCCGTGATGCGCAAGCTCCTCAACTTCGCCTTGTTCCAGGCCGGGTGGTTCGCAGCCATACTCCTGGCCGCCCACGGACGGCCCGGCGCCGCTCTGGCGGCGGCAGGCGCGGCCGTTGGCATAAGCCTGTGGCTCTTCAGCCCGGACCGCGCGGGCGATGTGCGACTGCTGCTGGCCGTCGCACTGAGCGGTTTCTGCATCGACACCGTGCATCTTCATATGGGCGTGTTTGCGCTCGTCGGCGCCCCGCTGTTTCCACACCTGTGCCCGCTGTGGCTGGCAGCGCTGTGGGCTTTGTTGGGCACGACGCTGCGCGGGTCGCTGAGCTGGCTGGCGGGGCGATACGCGCTGAGCGCCGTGCTGGGCGCCGTGGCCGGTCCGCTGAGTTATCTGGGCGGGGCGAAGCTCGGCGCCGCGAGCCTGCCCGCCGACCACACCTTTAGCGTGGCGGCCCTTGCCGTGGGCTGGGCAGTCGCCATGCCGCTGTTCGTTTGGCTGGCGCACGGAAGCCGCTTCCTGGGCAGGCCGCCCCAGGAGGCAAGATGATCCGACGACAGATGGCGGGCATTCTCCTGGGAGCCCTCCTTTCCGCCGCCGCGCTCGGCGGGGCTGCGTTGCCGGCTCCCCTGCGCCAGGGCGAGCCCGATCTCAAGCCGGTCGGCGCTGCCACGCTGCACTGGTTCGGCCTGCATGTGTATGACATCGCGCTCTATGCCCGGGACGCCGCCTACACGACGAACAGCACCGCCGTGCTCAGCATCCGTTACAATATCTCGATCAAACACCGCCGGCTGCTGGATACCACGCTCAAGGAGTGGCAGCGCATGGGGAAGGGATCGGACGCTCAGCGCGCGCAGTGGATCAAACAACTCGAACCGCTGTGGCCGGACCTGAAATCCGGCGACAGCCTGACTGCATGCAAACGCGCGGATGGTCCCACGCAGTTCTACTTCGGGGATCGCCTGCTCGGCGAGGTCGCGGACCGCGCGTTCGGTCCGGCCTTCTTCGCCATCTGGCTGGATGCAAAATGCCGCTATCCGGATGTGCGCAGTAAGTTGCTGAGTGTGAAGTAGCATGACGACGGAGGCTGAACCGATGAGAAGATTCCTGTGCCTGATCAGTGCCGGGTTGATCTGCGGGGGGTGCGCGTCGGTCTCGCCGCGGCAGTACGAAAAGGAGAAGCCGGCGCTCGACCTGCGCCGCTACCTGGAGGGCCCGCTGGAGGCGTGGGGCATGTTCCAAGACCGGAAGGGTGAGGTCGTGAAGCGATTCCACGTGAAGATGGTCGGCACCTGGAGCAACGATGTCGGCCGGCTGGAAGAAGATTTCGTTTACGCCGATGGCACGACGCAGCGGCGCGTGTGGACAATCACCCGGCTGGACGCCAACCACTACACCGGAACGGCGGACGACGTCGTCGGCGTCGCGCAGGGCGTGGCCTTCGGCAACGCCCTGAACTGGCGCTATACGCTGGCGCTGCCGGTCGGCAAGAAGGTCTACAACGTCAAGTTCGACGACTGGATGTTCCTGATGGATGACGAGGTCATGCTCAACCGCGCCACCATGAGCAAGTGGGGCTTCCGGCTGGGCGAGGTCACGCTCGGGTTCCGGAAATTGCGCAGCGGGAAGTGACCGCGGTCCGACCGACCCCAGCGGCTCTGCCTTGACTCCTCGAACCGTGCAGACTTGCGCCCCTCCCAACGGGTGTGATTTTGGTTTGTTGAGGGCGGCACGGCGGGGGGCGCGCAAAACAC
>CAYOBW010000177.1:0-14775 GCA_964402115.1 uncultured Victivallales bacterium | reverse complement strand
ATTTTTCATTGATCGGCGTGCCGCCGGCGGGTAACCGTTATTACCGCGTGCGGACCATCGCGCCCTGATGAACACCGTAACACAAGGAGTCGTTATGCACACATCGGTTCAGCCTGCGGTTCTGGCCCTGCTGTTGACGGCCGGCGTTTGCGCCGGCGCGGAGGACTCCGTGGTTCCCGGCAACACCGCCTTCGCCCTCGACCTCTACGCGCAACTGCGCGCGGGGGAGGGGAACCTGTTCTGCTCCCCGTACAGCGTCTCGACCGCCCTGGCGATGACCTACGGCGGCGCGCGCGGCGAAACGGAGCAGCAGATGGCCCGCGTCCTGCACTTTGGCCCCGGACAGGAGCGGCTGCATCCTGCTTTCGCGGCGCTGGCAGCCGGACTCAAGGCGGTGCAGGAGACGGGCAAGGTCAAGCTGAGCGTAGCGAACGCCCTCTGGCCGCAGCAGGACTACCGCTTCCTGCCCGCCTACCTGGAACTCTGCAAGACCCACTACGGCACGACCGTCACCCCGCTCGACTACGTGCGCGCCGCCGAGCCGGCCCGCCAGACCATCAACACCTGGGTGGAAGCGCAGACCAACCGGAAGCTCACCAACCTCATTCAGCCGGGCATCCTCGACGCGCTCACCCGCCTCGTGCTGGTCAATGCCATCTACTTCAAAGGCGATTGGGCCAGCCCGTTCAAGGCTGACCTCACCCGGCCGGCGCCGTTCCGGGTCTCGGCGGCGAAATCGGTTGAAGCGCCGCTGATGTGTCAGCAGCGCGAGTTCGGCTACAGCGAGACCGATACGCATCAGGTGCTCGCGATGCCCTACGCCGGCGGCGCGCTCTCCATGCTCGTCCTGCTGCCGCGCGGGAACGGCGGCGTGTCGGCGCTCGAGTCGGCGCTGACTGCGGAGATCCTGGCCGACTTGATCGGCGGCCTGAGGAGACGGGAGGTGCAGGTCTTCCTGCCGAAGTTCAAGCTGACCGCGCAGTTCAGCCTGGGCGGCAAACTGGCTGCGCTGGGCATGCCCGATGCCTTCGCGCCCGGAAAGGCCGACTTCTCCGGCATGGACGGCAGCCGCGAACTCTTTATCGGCGCCGTCATCCACAAGGCCTTCGTCGAGGTGAACGAAGAGGGCACGGAAGCGGCGGCCGCCACCGCGGTGGTGATGAAGCTGCGGTCCATGCCGCGGCCCGTGCCGGTCTTCCGCGCCGATCATCCCTTCCTGTTCCTGATCCGCGAGAACAGCAGCGGCAGCATCCTGTTCCTCGGCCGCCTCGCCGACCCGACGGCGTGAGCGGGTGGGGGAGCCCCTCACTTTCGTAGAGCTAGCGGGCGACGCCGTAGCGCACACCGTGGTATTCCGTCGCGGCAGGCGTTGGTGATGCAGGGTACTTGCACCGCAAATAACGGCCGGGGACGGCCGTCTCCAGGGCGTGGGCAAGCGACGAGGCGTGGAGACGGCGGTCCCCGCCGTTATCGCCCCCTTCGTCACTGACGCGCCATCCCTCCCGTCGTGAGGTATTCTCCGAGCGATTCCAGCCCGCATGGGACCGCACGGCCTTGAAGATTGTGCGGAAAGGGGAGGACGGCGCAGGAGCACCGTCTGTCACCTCCCATCCGTCCCGCCTACCTCGCCAGCGGGTTCGTAGCCCCCGCTGTACTGGCTTTGCTGCGCAGGCGCGCCGTTCGGTGGATCCCGGAACCTGCCTTGATGCGGTCGCACAGGGAGGGCTGGGAACCCCTTAACTACGTGCCAGCGCCTTCAGGGCGTGTTGATGCATTCTACCGCGGTGCTTTTCCGAATCGTACTCGTACTCGTTGTCGTCTACCTTCGCGGCAACTGGGAGCGGGGGCGTCTCGCCCCCGGTGTTCTCGCTGCGGGGGCGGGACGCCCCCGCTCCCAGTGAAGGCGGCGTAAAGCCGCATGCGCCGCTTTTGGCAGCGTCAGCACCGGCCAGATACCGGCGCCATGGGGGAGCGGGGCGATGTTGCAGCGATCGCAATCAGGTTCTTTCCACAATTCTCCGCTTTTGGCGTCGCGACGCGGCTTGCCCGATGCGGGGCGAGCGCGCTAGTATGCGGCGCATGGGGCGGACGGTCATGAGCCGCGCGAGCTTCCGCGTCGCTGACGGCTGCGGCTTGGGCGTTCACCTGTGCAGTGCGCATCGAACAAGGAGTTGGTTATGCAAACGTGTCTCCGTTTACCCGCCCTCGCGTTCCTGCTGGTCACCGGCGTTTGCGCCGGCGCCGGCGAGTCGGTGGTTCCCGGCAACACGGCCTTCGCGCTCGACCTGTACGCGCAGCTGCGCGCGGGGGAGGGGAACCTGTTCTATGCGCCGTACAGCGTCTCGACCGCCCTGGCGATGACCTACGGCGGCGCGCGCGGCGAAACGGAGAAGCAGATGGCGCGCACGCTGCACTTTGGGCCGGGGCAGGAGCGGCTGCATCCCGCGTTCGCGGCGCTGGCCGCCGATCTCGCAGCCGTGCAAAAGAAGGGCAAGGTCAAGCTGAGCGTGGCGAACGCCCTCTGGCCGCAGCAGGATTATCGCTTCCTGCCCGCCTACCTTGACCTCTGCAAGACCCACTACGGCACGACCGTCACACCGCTCGACTACGTGCGCGCCGCCGAGCCGGCCCGCCAGACCATCAACACCTGGGTGGAAGCGCAGACCAACCGGAAGATCACCAACCTCATTCCTCCGGGTGTTCTCGACGCGCTCACCCGCCTCGTGCTGGTCAACGCGATCTACTTCAAGGGCGACTGGGCCGCCCCCTTCAAGCCCGCGCTGACCCAGTCGGCGCCGTTCCGGCTGGCGTCGACCAAAACCGTGCAGGCGCGGCTGATGACCCGGCAGGACGAGTTCGGCTACGGCGAAGTCCCCGGCTTGCAGATCCTCGAACTGCCCTACGCCGGCAACGACCTCTCCATGCTCGTGCTGCTGCCGCGCACCGACGGCGGGCTGCCGGCCCTGGAAAAGGCGCTCACGGTCGAGACCCTGGCGGCCTGGAGCAGCAGCCTGCGGCGGCGGGATGTGCAGGTTCTCTTCCCGAAGTTTAAGCTGACCGCGCAGTTCAGCCTGGGCCACGCGCTGGCCGCGCTGGGCATGCCGGACGCCTTCGCGGCGGGGAAGGCCGACTTCTCCGGCATGGACGGCAGCCGCGAGCTCTTCATCGGCGCCGTCATCCACAAGGCCTTCGTCGAGGTGAACGAGGAGGGTACGGAAGCGGCGGCGGCGACCGCCGTGGTCATGATGGCGACAAGCATGCGCGAGCCGGAGCCCGTGCCGGTCTTCCGCGCCGACCATCCGTTCCTGTTCCTGATCCGCGAGAACCGCAGCGGCAGCATCCTGTTCTGCGGCCGCCTGGCCGATCCAACCGCGTGAGGTGTCCCATGCCGTGCCTGAAAGGAGTCAAGATGTTCACCACTCGGCGATCCGCACAGGTCCTTGTTGCTTTGCTCATGCCGCTGGCGCTCGCGCAGGCCGCGGAGGAGCCGGCCATCGTGCCGCGGCCGGCCGCCGTGACCGTGAAGGAGGGGCGCTACACGCTTAAGCCGGACGCCTTCGCCTACGTGCCGCTGGAGGCCCGCGAGCTCTACCTGCGCACGCTTGCCGACGCCGCCGGGCAGCCCGTGCGCCTGGCGCCCGCGGATGCACCCGCGGCGATCCAGTTCCTGGGCGCGGATGCCGTGCTGCCGGGGATGGAGAAACCGCGCGGCGAGGGCTACGCGCTGCGCAGCGTGCCGGAGACGCTGATCGTCTACGCCGCTACGCCGGCCGGCCATTTCAACGGCCTGCAGACCGTCGCGCAGCTGCTGCGCGGCGCGGCCCGCGAGGGCGGCGGCTGCACGCTGCCCTGCCTGGAGATCGCCGACGCGCCCCGCTTCGGCTGGCGCGGCTACATGCTCGACGAGTCGCGGCACTTCTCGGGGGCGGAGTCCGTCAAGCGGCTCCTCGACGCGCTGGCGGCCTGCAAGCTCAACCGCCTGCACTGGCATCTGACCGACTCGCCCGGCTGGCGCATCGAGATCAAGGCCTACCCCAAGCTGACCGACCGCGGCGCGCGCGGCAACGAAACGGACCGCCGCCCCGCTGCGCCCGCGCAGTTCTACACCCAGGCCGAGGTTCGCGACATCGTGGCCTATGCCCGGGCGCGCAACATCGCCATCGTCCCCGAAATCGACATGCCGGGCCACGCCGACGCGGCCGTGCTGGCCTATCCCGAGCACGACGGCGGCGGCTTCCTGCAGAAGGGGCGCACGGACAAGTGGCCGAATTTCACCTTCAACCCGGCGCGCGCCGAGACCCTCGCGTTCCTCGATACCGTTCTGAAGGAGGTCGCTGCGCTCTTTCCCGACGCCGGCGTCATCCACTTCGGCGGCGATGAGGTGCATTTCGGCTGGCAGAAATGGACGCAGCTCCCCGACGTGCAGGCGCTGATGCAGAAGGAGGGGCTGAAGGATCTCGCCGGGGTCGAGGCGTGGTTCAACCGGCGCATGGCGGGCACCATCAACGGACTGGGCTGCAAGACCGCGGGGTGGGACGAGATCGCCGCCCGCAATCTGCCGACCGACCAGACCGTCATCTTCTGGTGGCGGCACGACAAGCCGCAGGTGCTGCGCGCGGCGTTGGACGCGGGCTACCCGGTGGTGCTTTGCCCGCGGCGTCCCTGCTACTTCGACTTCGTCCAGGACGACAGCCACAAGGTGGGCCGGCGCTGGGGCGGCTTCAACCCGCTCGCGGATGTCTATGCCTTTCCCGCGGGGCTGAACCTTACGGCTGCCGACGAGGCGCAGGTGCTGGGGCTGCAGGCGTGCCTCTGGACAGAGACGACGGTCACGCAGGCGCGGCGCGACTTCATGACCTGGCCGCGCCTCATCGCGCTCGCGGAGTCCGCCTGGACGCCCGCGGCGCGCAAGGATTTCGCCTCGTTCCAGGCCCGCCTGCCCGCGCAGCTCGCCCGGCTCAAGGCGCTGGGCGTGGGCTACTACGACCCGGCCGCCGGCACCCCCGAGGTCACCGACGCCCAGGCCGGCAAGCCCAAGGCGCATTTGGATTGAGATGCCTACTTCCCCAGGGGGTTCTCCCAGCGCAGGCCCGTGAAACGGGGCCTGGCAATCACGTATCGCTCGCGCGCCACGTGGGCGTGAGGTCCGTGGCCCGCCGTCGTGGCGCCGGAACGGCGTCCGAGGATTCGGGTCACATTGGTATGACCGGGGAATTCCGCACCCGAATGGGCGATCGCGCCATGGAGTCGTTTTGCTGAGCTTCCCGGCATGCACGGGGCGTGCAGGGCCAGTGTGCTGTCATGCAAACAACTCCGCGAAACGCGCTCGTCATCCTGAGCGAAGCGAAGGATCTCGGCTCCTCGATGAGTCCGAGACTCCTCTGAGACTGGGAAGAGTGGCCCGTCAAGCCCTTCGGGCCGTCCGTCACTCTTGCAGCGCACGAGGTCTCCTGACACCATTGGAGGGTCTGGCTTGGCATCCGCGGCCCCGCCTGCGTGCTCCCGCCGGACAGGTCCTACGCGGCATGGGCCTGCGGCCCCTCACCCCGGCCCTCTCCCCGCCGGGGAGAGGGAGACTGGCGAAAGGCCCGCGTCCTCACCGGTACGGTGATGGGAATGTGCAGAGAAGGGGTGGAGGGCTACTCCCGTTTCTAGATTGAAAGACGTGACATGGGCATACACGAGGAGATTCGCGTCGGCCATTCTCACCGGAAGTCCTCCCCCTCGGCGGCCGCCAGCACTTCCGCGACATCGTCAATGCCGTTCAACAAATGATGCAATGATATCAACATGCCCTGTCATTGCGCGTGGCGTTGTCGCAAAGGGACTGACAACGGTGTCCGCGGCGCCGGCTGCGCCGTGAGCAGGGCCTGCAGCTCGCCGAGATGGGCGCACACGTAGTCGGGGGCCATGGCGCGCAGGCGGGGGGCGTCGTTGTAGCCGGTCAGCACGGCGCACGTGCGCAACTGGCCGGCCCGTCCGGCTTCGATGTCGTGCTCCATGTCGCCCACGAACAGCGTCTCTGCCGGCGCCAGGGCGTTCTCGGCCAGGATGCGGTGGATGGTCACCGTCTTGTCCTCGATGCCAAGGTACGGGCGCGTGATGTAGCGGGCGGCATCGAGTCGCGCCATGTGGGTGTGGTAGGTGTCGGGGTCCACCGTGCTGGCGATGTACGTGCCGATGCCGGCCGCGACGCAGAACTCCAGGAAGTCCCGCGCGTGGGGCAGGAGCCGGATCGCGTGCGTGTGCCCCGGGTGTGCGGCGAGGAAGAGCGCTTCCAGGCGTGCCATGGGCACGTCCGGCAGACGCCCGGCGTAGAACTTGCGCACGGGCAGGCAGAACTGCGCCCGGAACTCCTCGCGCGTCAGGGACGGGGCGCCACAGGCGGCAAGCACGTGATTCGTGCTCCAGAGGACCGGATCGAGGTCGTCAACCAGCGTGCCCGACCAATCCAGGATGACATGGCGGATGCGGCTCGTTTGCATACACCAGCGTGTGGCATGCGCTTGGCCGGTTGTCAACACCACAACGCGCTTGTCTCCGTTGCGGCGCTCGGTCTATGCTCCGCGGCTGTGGTGACAGGGGCGGCACGCCAGTGCCTGGCGGGAAGGAGCACGAGATGCGTTCATGGATGAGCCTCGCTTGGGCGGTCGGTCTCGCGGCGGGTTTGCACGCCGCCGACAAGCCGAACATTGTCTACATACTCTGCGACGATCTCGGCTATGGCGATATCCACACGCTGAATCCCGAGCGCGGCAAGATCGCCACGCCCCACGTGGACAAGCTCGCGGCCGCGGGGATGGCGTTCACCGAGGCGCACAGCAGTTCGGCGGTCTGCACGCCGACGCGCTACGGCATCCTGACCGGCCGCTACAACTGGCGGACGCACCTGCAGCGCGGCGTGCTCAGTGGCTACAGCAAGCCGCTCATCGCCGCCGACCGCCTGACGGTGCCGGCCTTCCTGAAGCAGCAGGGCTATACGACGGCCTGCTTCGGCAAGTGGCATCTCGGCCTGACCCTGCCGGCGGACAAGCAGGCGATCGGCCCCATCCTGGACGGCCCCACCACGCGCGGCTTTGACACGTACTTCGGCATCAGCGCGTCCCTCGACATGCCCCCCTTCGCCTTCATCGAGAACGACCGCTTCACCGAGGCGCCCACGGCCGCGAAGAAGTGGGTGCGCCAGGGCGCCGCGGCGCCGGGGTTCGAGGCGGTGGACGTGCTGCCGGCGCTGACCCGGAAAGCCGTCGAGTTCATCGGGCTGCGCAAACAGGACGGGAAGCCCTTCTTCCTCTACCTGCCGCTCGCTTCGCCGCACACGCCGATCGTGCCGACCGCGGCGTGGCAGGGCAAGAGCGGGCTCAGCGCCTACGGGGATTTCGTCATGCAGACCGACGCCAGCGTGGGCGCCGTGCTGGAGGCGCTGGACACGACGGGGCTGGCCGCCAACACGCTCGTCGTATTCACGAGCGACAACGGCTGCTCGCCCGCGGCCGGCACGGAAGAGCTGGAGCGCAAGGGGCATTTCGCCAGCGAGCGGCGGCGCGGGTACAAGGCCGACATCTTCGACGGCGGCCACCGCGTCCCGTTCATCGTCCGCTGGCCGGGCAAGGTCAAGCCGGGCGTCCGCAGCGACCAGCCCATCTGCCTGACCGACCTGCTTGCCACCTGCGCCGACATCGTGGGCGCCAAATTGCCCGACAACGCGGGCGAAGACAGCGTCAGCATCCTGCCGGCGCTGCTGGGCAAGGATACGGGGCCGCTGCGCGAGGCGGTTGTCCATCACTCCATCGGCGGCTTCTTTGCCATCCGCCAGGGGCCGTGGAAGCTCGCGCTGTGCAGGCACTCCGGCGGCTGGAGCGACCCCAAGCCCGGCAGCCCCGCGGCCAAGGAGCTGCCGGCCGTCCAGCTCTACGACATGCGCACGGAGGTTGGCGAACGCGCCAACGTGTGGCAGGAGCATCCCGACGTCGTGGCACGGCTGACGGCATTGCTGGAGAAGTACATCGCCGACGGCCGCAGCACCCCCGGCACGCCGCAGCGGAACGATGTGACTGTGGAAGGTCCGGCGAGCAAGTAGGGATGGGGTAGCGCGGGCCTCTCCGAGGCCCAGCGCCAGCGGTGGCATTACGCGCGACCCATGTCGTCAACGGATCCGCCCGCGGCCTCGGAGAGGCCGGGGCTGCGGGCCGCTCAGGCCTCGCCCACGCCCGCCTTCCGCAGGGCGGCGCGCAAGTGGGCCAGTGCCGCCTGGTAATCCCTGGGTCCCACATACTCCAGGATCAGCGGCGCATGCGGGGCGTGGCGGGCGGCCAGGGTGACCAGCTTCTCGTAGTCCAGCGAGCCTTGCCCGGCCGGCACGCCTCGCTCCACGTGGTGCTTGCGGTCCTTGGCGTGCAGGCAGTCAATCCACGGTCCTAGCTGGGCGAACATCTCCTCGAGGTCGTTCACCTCGATCAGGTTGGCCGGATCGAGCAGCGCGCGAAGGTGCGGCGAATGGATCTCTTCCAGGAACATCCGCAGGCGCTTGGCGCTGGCCAGAAAGCCGCGGTAGAAGCCTTCCAGCAGTACCTTGGCCTGGTGCCTCTCGGCCAGCGCCGCCAGCTCCCGCCCGGTTTCCAGCATGTAGGTCCAGACCTCGTCCTGGAAGGCGTGCGCGACCGGCGGTTCGGGCTGCTTGGGATCGCGGAAATGACCGGCCTCGCTGATAAACGTGTCCACCCCCATCTGGCCGCCGACCTTCAGCATGGACTCGAAATACGCGAGGTTGGCTTTGCGCTCGGCGGGATCGGGATGGATCAGGTTGGCATACACGCCCAGGCTGTGAATGGCGATGCCGGCATCGCGATAGGCGGCGGCCGTCTCCTTGCACCGGTCGGGGGTGAAGGCGGAGAGGTCGGACCGTTCGTTGTACCGCCAGAACCTGCTGTCGCTCTGCACCAGGAAGAGCTGAATCCGCTTGATGCCCGCCGCCGCCAGTTCCCTGGCCAGGGCGGCGTTGGTGTGGCTGGTGAATCCCAGCGTGGCCATGCCGATCTGCAGCTTCGCCGGGCTCGTGTCAGGCGTGGCCGCCGCCACCGCGCGGGCCGGCGCGAGGCCCAGTCCGCAAAGTGCGCCAGCCTGTGCCGCCGTCGTCAGCAGTTGTCGTCGGGACATCGTGGAGGTCATAGTGGCATCCTTAGGCATAGTGAACCCGTCGCGCACGGCTATGCGCCGCGAGAAAGTTCTCGACGGAGATGTCCACGTCCAGAGCTTCCCAGTGAATCCCGATGCCCCGTCCGATCAGAGTCCAGCCAGCCCTCTGCTTGGGGCTTGCAGCCGCCAGTTCCGGGAAGAAGTCGAGCGGAACGTTCAGAGTTTCGCCGGTATCGAAAGTTACCCGGATATCCCCGGATTCGAATTCCACAGTCTCGAGTTTCATGTTTACAGTCTCCCGAAACGCCCGAACCACGCTTCGTTCAGGACAGCCAGATTCTCGCTCGCGATTCCCACGATCTCGCGCAGTTCATGCGCCCGAAACCCCTCATTCCTGGCCACTTCGACGGGATCCAGCCAGACTTTGGCGGCACGGTCTTCCTTGGCCACATGGATGTGCGGAGGCTCGTACCCATCGGCAACGAAAAAGAAGAACCGATACCCCTTGATCCGCAGCACGGTCGGCATGTCAGGAAAATACCTGAGTGCCATGCGTACGACAAGGGCGATTCGCAACAGGGGTGGGAATGGGACCAGACCCTGAGCGCTCCCTCGACAGTTCCGGACGGCGACAGGCAATCGAGTACGAAGGACGACGACGAGGACGAGCCAACGATGCGTCAGAATAGGTGGATCAGGTGGACTTGAAAAGTCACTGAACGGGGAGGGATGCCGATGAAGAGGTCTGCACTTGCAGTGGCGATCGCAGAATTGGGGGACGGTGACCGGCGGGCCCTACAGACGATGTCCTCCCTGGAGGGGCGACGGCCTCGGCGCCCCCCCCCCAGCGGGCAGCGCGGGTGGGAACGGAGGCCCAGGAAACCGGGGCGGATAAGATGCGTTGCCGTGCGGGACAGCCGGAGGTTTGGAAACGAAATTGGGGGGCGAGCGTCCTCGCGAGCCGCTGACGCATGGGAAGAACAGACTGGGCAGTATGTAGACGAGTACTCCCGCAGAACGGGGGCGTCGCGTTTGCGGTGGCATTTCGCCTGCCGTTTGGCATACTCCCGGCATGAGCGTCCGATTGCGAATGGTGCCGGTCGAATGCGCGTGCGCCGTGGCCCGCCGCCTCCTCGTCAGCCTGCTTCTCGCCGCGGGCGCGCCGGGCGCCGCCCCCGCGCAGCAACCGCAACCGGACGGCGCATCGCCCGACCTGCTGGCGGAGTTGAAGGGCTATCCGCACCGTATCCTCGTCGAGACCAAGCGCGAGGGGAACTGGGAGCTCTATCGCCTGGACGCCGACGGTTCCCGCCCGGCGAACCTCACGAACACGCCGGACGTGGACGAGGTGTACCCGAAGGCTTCGCCCGACGGCGCGCGGATCTGTTTCGAGGCGGACGAGGGTGCGGGCGAGAGCCGGGCGCGGAACCTCTACGTGATGAACGCCGACGGCGGCGGGCGGCGCAAGATCGCGGACAATGCGCGCGAACCCTGCTGGACCGCCGACGGGAAGCAGGTCGCCTTCCTCAAGGGCGAGTTCGAGAAGTACTCGCTCGTGGATTTCGCCACGCGCGGCATTTTCGTTTACGACCTCGCCAGCGGCACGACGCGCGAACATCCGAACCCGCGCATCAAGCACCTCTACACGCTCAATGCGTCGGCCGACGGCAAGTGGTACATCGCGGTCGTGCACGGCGGCATGGGGTTCTCGCACAACATCATCGCCCTGGAAGCCGGGGGCGAGGGCGTGTTCGACCTGCGCTTAAGCGGTTGCCGGCCCGACGTGAGCCCCGACGATCGCTACATCGCCTGGGGCCATGGCGATTACAAGATCGGCGTGGCCACGCTCGACCTGCAGGCCTCCCCGCCTGCCGCCACCCGCCACTGGGACGTTGTCACCAGCAAGGAACCCATCGAGACGTATCACGCCGACTGGTCGCCCGATGCCCACTACATCGCCTTCAGCCTGGGGGCCAAGCGGGAGAAGAAGGACCTGCACGGCCTGCTGCCCGAATTCCCCGGCGTCGAAGCCCCCGGCTGGAACATCTGCGTCGCCGACGCCCGCGCCACGAACCGCTGGGTGCAGATCACATTCGATGGTCAGTCCAACAAGGAGCCCGACTGGCAGAAGTCCGGCCCGGCCGGGAGCCCGTGATGCGTGCTATCGCCGTCGCTGCGCTTGCGCTGTTCCCGATCGCCGCGGCCGTGGCCGTGGCCGCGGATGCCACGAACATCGTCACGGCCGCCGGCGGCGTGGAGCTGGCGCGGCTGCCGGCGGGGTCCTTCACCATGGGCAGCGCCCGCGGCGAGGCGGATGCCCGTCCGGCGCGCGTGGTTGCCGTGGACGCGTTCTGGATGGACCGCACCGAGGTCACGCAGGCGCAGTTCGACCGGCTGCAGCTCCCCAACCCTTCGCATTTCGAGGGGGCGACGCGGCCGGCGGAGCAGGTGACATGGCCGCAGGCGGCTGCCTTCTGCAACGCGCGCTCGCGGGCGGAGGGGCTCGAGCCCTGCTACAACGAGGAGACGGGCGCCTGCGATTTCACCCGCAACGGCTACCGCCTGCCGACCGAGGCGGAGTGGGAGTACGCCGCCCGCGCCGGCAGCACCGCGGACTACCCGTGCGGCGGTGACGCGCGCCGGCTCGGCGACCACGCCTGGTTCGCGGCCAACGCCGTGCGCAAGACCCACCCGGTCGCGCAGAAGCAGCCGAATGCCTGGGGCCTGTTCGACCTGCTCGGCAACGTGGCGGAGTGGTGCAACGACATCTACGCGGCGGACGCCTACGCGAAGGGGGCGGCGAAGAACCCCCGCGGGTCGGCGGAGGGCGGTCGCTACTGCCTCCGCGGCGGGGCCTGGAACGGTAGCGCGGAGGCCCTCCGCGTCTTCGTGCGCGCCGGCGAAACCCCGGGCTTCTCCGACGCGTGCCTGCATCGCGACGCCATCGGGTTCCGCTGCGTGCGCAACGCGCCGCACAAGGCGGACGGGAAATGAAACGTGCCGGGACAAGGCAGCTCCGGCGCTACGGGTAGCCATCGGCCATGCTTTTCCACACCTGGATATTCCTTGTCTTCTTCGCCGTCGTCTACGCGGTCTACCTGCCGCTGCGCCGCCACAACGCCGCGATGAACCTGTGGCTGATGCTGGCTTCCTACTTCTTCTACGGCTGGTGGAACCCCTACTACCTGCTGCTCCTGTTCGGCACCTCGGCCATTGACTACGGGCTGGTGCGGCTGATGGAGCGCAGCCGCACCCAGCGCGCCCGCAAGGGCTGGCTGGTCGCCAGCCTGGTCAGCAACTTCGGCCTCCTGGGCTTCTTCAAGTACGCCTACTTCTTCACCGACAACCTTAACGCCCTGCTGGCCTGGCTGGGCGCCGCCGTTCAGCTGCCCGATCCGGTGGCGTACCCCAACGCCGTGCTGCAGGCGCTCGGCGTCCCGGCCAGCAGCCTGTTCGCCCACGTGCTGCTGCCCATCGGCATCTCGTTCCACACCTTCCAGTCCATGAGCTACACCATCGACGCCTATCGCGGCGCCATCGCCGTCGAACGCAGCTTCGTCCGCTTCCTCACGTTTGTGGCCTTCTTTCCCCAGATGGTTGCCGGACCGATCGAACGGGCCTCGAATCTGCTGCCGCAACTGCGCGAGCCGCCCCGCATCACATGGCACGACGTGGGTGATGGCCTGTCCTTGTTCGTGGTGGGGCTGTTCAAGAAGGTCGCCTTGGCCGACTACTTGGCGCCCTACGTCGATCGCATCTACGCTTCGCCGGGCAGTCAAGAGGCGCCCGCGCTGCTGTTGGCGACCGTGGCCTTCGCCTGGCAGATCTACTTCGATTTCAGCGGCTACACCGACATGGCGCGGGGGCTGGCCATGCTGATGGGCTTCCGGCTCATGCTGAACTTCAACAACCCGTACACCGCGACGGGGCTGGGCGACTTCTGGAGCCGCTGGCATATCAGCCTCTCCACGTGGTTCAAGGACTACGTTTACTACCCGCTCGGCGGCAACCGGCGGGGGAAATGGCTGACGTACCGCAACATGCTGCTGACCATGGTCCTGTCCGGCGTGTGGCACGGGGCGGCGTGGACGTTTGTCATCTGGGGCCTGCTGCACGCCCTCGGCCGGGTGCTCACGCGCGAGCTGGAGAACTCGCGGTTCTACCGCGACCGCGTGCCGAAGCTGGCCAAGCAACTGGGCGTCTTCGCCTTCGTCTCGCTGGCCTGGGTCTTCTTCCGCGCGCAGAGCCTGGGCGACGCCTGGACCGTGCTGAAGGGCATGGCGACCGCCGACTGGGTGGACCCGGCGTTCCCGCTGCTGATGGGGGTGCTGATCGTGGCCGTCTGGGGGTATCAGCTGCTCTTCGCGGACGAGGCGCGCCTGCGGCAGGCGCTGGCGCGCCCGGCGGTCCGTTTCGGCCTGGCGGCGGCCATGCTGGCCTACCTGGGCCTGGTCGCCCAGCGGGGCACGCAGGCCTTCATTTACTTTCAATTCTAGCCATGCACGAACGCCAGACATTCAGCCAGGAGCGGCCCGGGACGACGCGGGGCATTCGCGCGCACGATGCCTCGAACACCCTGCAGCTGTCGGGGCGGCAATGGGTCGGGCTCGCCGGCCTGGCCCTCCTGCTCGTCGTGGGCGCCCCGGCGCTGTGGCCGCGCCTGGAGCCGTTCGAGGTCGGGCCCGACTACCGGATGCCCTACGCCCTGGGCAACGACTACTGGCTCTACGACCGCCTCACCCGCGAGGCCGCGGC
The DNA here is from genome assembly GCA_964402115.1 of uncultured Victivallales bacterium. Classification (GTDB taxonomy): domain Bacteria; phylum Verrucomicrobiota; class Kiritimatiellia; order UBA8416; family CAYOBW01; genus CAYOBW01. The sequence continues at coordinate 885 of CAYOBW010000177.1, read as the reverse complement.
GCGCTGCGAGGTGTTGCTGGTCGGCGATTCGGTGGTGTGGGGGGCGTACGTGACGCCGACGCAAACCCTCTCGCACGCCCTCAACGCCCGCGCCGGCCGCGCGCGCTACGCCAATCTCGGCCTTGACGGCGCCCACCCGGCCGCCCTGGCCGGCCTGCTGGAGCACCACGCGTCCGGCCTGCGCGGCAAGACCGTGGTGCTGGCCTGCAACCTCCTCTGGCTGAGCTCGCCCCGGCACGATCTGCGGGAGACGGCGGAATTCGACTTCAACCACCCCGGCCTCGTCCCGCAATTCTTTCCCCGCATTCCGTGCTACAAGGCCGATGCCGCCACCCGCCTTGGCCGGGTCATCGACCGCAGCAGCGCGTTCAGCGCGTGGACCTGCCACCTGCAACAAGCCTATTTCGGGAGCACGACGATTCCCGAATGGACGCTGGAGCATCCGTACCGCAACCCGCTTGGCGCCATCACCCGGCGCCTGCCGCCCTCGGACAGCAAGCTGCGCCATGCGCCCGTGCCCTGGACCCGCCAGGGCATCGCGCCGCAGGACTTCCCGTGGGTGGACGTGCGTACCTCGCTGCAGTGGCAATCCTTCCGGCGCGCCATTGGGATTCTCGACCAACGCCGTAATCGTGTCATCGTCCTGCTCTGCCCCTTCAACGAGCACCTGCTCACGCCCGCGAGCCGCACCCGGTTTGCCGCCGTGAAGGCTGCGGTCGAAGCCGACCTGCGTGGAATGCATGTGACCTGTGTCGCGCCGGCCCTGCTGCCGAGCGAGCAGTACGCCGACGCCAGCCACCCGCTCGCCGCCGGCTACCGGCAACTGGCGGAGGAGGTGATCGCCAGCGGGCAGGTGCCATGACGTGTAACATCAGATAACATTTA
>CAYOBW010000176.1:0-14844 GCA_964402115.1 uncultured Victivallales bacterium | reverse complement strand
TGTTGAGCGCGTTCCTTCCGTTACAACTTGCGGGCGATTAATGCACTGCGTGACTGGGAAGCCCAGGACATTGAGGAAGCGCTCCGAACTGAGCACCTGTTGCATCCCGTTCACATCCGTGCCGTTTATCATGCCAGAGACCGCCCGTGCCTCTGCCCGCACCAGCACGAGAACCAGAGCAAAATGTGCGCAGGCAACTGGGATTGCCACCACTGCAAATCGCACCACCCGTTTCTTCATTCGCATGTCCTTGTGCCGAACGGCGCAGAACTCGGACTGCGAAGCCGTGCCGTGCAGAATGCAGGCGCTTGCCGGTCTATCAATCTCGCAGTCAAGACCGTATCCACTTGGGATCACGCCGGCAGTCGCGGATGGCTCATGCCCGCTAACACCATCCACTTCATCTCGGGTCTCCTTCCGCCCAACGGTCGGCGCAGCCGGACGATCAAGGCCATGGGCCTATTGTTCATTTGTAAGCACGGCTCACAAGAGAACCGGTATAGAGCATCACTGCCAGGAAGCCAGGATAAAGAAGTCCACCGAACATCGCGATCCGTTCCGCTCGTCCTTTCTGTCGCCAGAGCGCCAGAATCAACGAGGACGCAAGACAAGCAACCAGCGCTACCGTCATCAAGAAGACAATGCTCGCAGCAGCGAGCCCGGAAGGTGACATCGCAAAAGCAAACGCCCACCCGCCGACTGTGCCAAATTGGACAAAGTACGCAAGATACGTGAACCACCATGCCTTCTGCCGGCCTAACCAGAAGCACACTGCAAGATACGCAGCGGGTAACAATACGCCTGCAATGCCGAGAAGGATCAGTCGTATGAAGACCTCAGTCATGGTGCGTTCAACGGAGACCTCAGGGTCTATGGGCAATGTAACCTTGCACGAATGCGGTCACAAGCAATATGCGACATCCGCCTGCGTCGTCCGACGCGAGGTCGGGCCAGCCCGCAGGTGAGAGGAGCGGAGCGGAACGCTTTGGCGTTCCGGCCGCCCATATCTCCGTCCCGCTTCTCGCCCGGCTTGCCAAAGCAAGCCGCTCCGGGGTGCCTGGCGCCGCCCGCCGGAAACCCCCGCCACTATTCGCCTGTCACCAATCTCGTGTGCCCTTCTTCTCCGTGCCACCGTGTCTCGTGGTTCAACTCTCGTTTCATCCTTCGTTCGGCCAACGATGCCGTTCAGCGTGCCGAGCTTGCGAGGCTACGCTGGGACGACAGGTTGGCCCGTGTCGCTCGGGCACCACCGCGTCCCCGCCGCGCCGTCTCCACTGCACGTCAGAGTACCGGCTTCAGCCGGAAGTGTGCGCCCGTGCTTCAGCCGGGCGCGGCGGCCTGAAGGCCCGCCGCCCGCTTCCGCCTGAAGGCGGGACTCCGACGGGTTTCCGCCCTTCCTCGCCTCGCCAGCTTCCTGCCGCGTGCGTGCCAACGTTGGCAATCAGGGTTAAATGCTCGAGCATTCCTGGCCTGCATTGCTTTGTTGGCTGTCCCGATTGTTGGTTGTTACAATTCTGGAAATCAGTTCTCTGAGTGCATCGTATTTCATAATGGAATCGCTCCTGATGTCAATCCTGCCGGGCGTCAACATGACACGCAAACTCTCGTTCCCTTGGCCCGGAAATATCTTGAAGCGAAGGACGTCGCAATAAGAAACGGTTAATTCCGACGTCGGTGGCTGCGGCCAGAACGAATTGACAACGACGAACTCCCTGAATGTGATGGTCTTTTCATCAACCGAGACACTTATTGACCGTTTCATCTCTCGTTTCCGCATCCAGAGGACGAGCGCGACGCTAAGGACGATAAGAACTCCGACACAAAGCGGCGCGATGTGTCGTTGCTGCACACTCGCCCCCGCGAGCACAGCAAAGGCCACAGCGGCAAGGGCTGCTTGAAGGATCAGCCCAGCTTTCGTGGTCTGTCTTGCCTCAAATCTGATTGATTCGTCAATCATTCATCTCCAGCCAACTGCATGAGACGGCCCGATGTCGCAAATACCGCAAGCCGCCGTGTTCCGCTCTGCTTTACCCCAGCGCTAACGGAGCCGTTCGGGATCTGTAGGGAACTTACCCTTGCACGCTTGCGGTCGCAAGCAGTATGCGGCATCCGCCTGCGTCGTCTGACGTCGGGCCGGGGCAGAACCCGCCGGCTCCCCCCGTGGCGCCGGTATCCGACCGGCGCTGACGCTGTTCAGAGCGGGTCACGAGGCTTTACGCATCCCCAGGCCAAGACTGCCTCAGCCCCCGCTCCGCTCATTCCTCGCGCGGGTCGGATACCCGCGCCACACGGCAGCACCCGCCCCTTCGCCTGCTTCTCGCCGCGCGCCGGAATCCTTCGCGGCTACTCATGGGGCACCGCTTCCCGGCTCACAGATTCCTTCGCACCGGGTTCCCCATTCGGTCAAACTCGCCCCGTATCTTCAGGAACTCGAGGAGATTGGTGGCCACCTCCTGCGACAGGCGGTCCGCAGGCCGCCGAATCCGCCTGTACCACGTGAAGCCGGATTGCTCCTCGCGTCTTGCCTCGTCCGGCATCGGCAGACTCACGGCGCGAGGGCGCGCTTGAGGATGGCTTCGACGCTGCCGGTGGCGCCGCCGGCGAGGGCCTGCTGGACGAGTTTGCGGGCTTCCTCCTGCTTGTGGCCGAGCGCCACGAGGGCCAGCAGGGCGTCGCGCACGATGAGGGAATCGCCAGTCAGCTCCTCGGCGCCGGCGATGGCTTCCAGCGCCTCGCCGGCGCTGATGCGGTCGCGCAGCTCGACGACGATGCGCTCGGCGGTTTTGCGGCCGATGCCGGAGATGGAGCTCAGCCGCTTGATGTCGCCCTCCACGACCGCGCGTTTCAGGTCGCGCACGCTGAGGCCGCTGAGGGCGCTCAGCGCGGTCTTGGGGCCGATGCCGCTGACGTTGAGCAGGAGTTCGAAGACCCCCTGCTCGGCGGCGGTCAGGAACCCGAAGAGCGTGTGGGCGTCTTCGCGCACGCAGTCGTAGGTCAGCAGGCGGCAGGGCTCGCCCACGGCCGGCAGGCGGTCGAAAGTGCTCAGCGGCACGAACACCTCGTACCCCACCCCGCCCACGTCGAGCAGGACGCGGGCCGGCTGCTTGTCCACAAGCTGTCCGCGGAGGAAAGCGATCATAGCGGCTCCGCCTGAAGTGCGGCATACCCCGTGTGGCCGTGCAGGTGGCAGATGGCCAGCGCCAGGGCGTCGGCCGCGTCGGCCTGGATCTCGCCCTCCAGGTTCAGCATACGCGCGACCATGTGCGCCACCTGCGTCTTGTCGGCCTGCCCGTAGCCCACGACAGCCTGCTTCACGCGCCGCGGGGCGTATTCGTAGATGGGCACGCCCCGGCACGCGCAGGCGGCGATGGCCACGCCGCGCGCCTGGCCCAGCACCATGGCCGTGGCGACGTTCCGGCAAAAGAAGGCGCCCTCGATGCTGGCGGCCTCGGGCGCGGCGCGTTCGATCAGCTCGAGCAGCCCGAGATGCAGGCGCCGCAGGCACTCGGAAACCGGTCGGCCGGCGGGCGTTCGCAGCGTGCCGAACTCAACCGCCGTCAGGCGGCTGCCCCGGGACTCCACGACCCCGACGCCGGTCGTGCGAAGCGCGGTGTCAATGCCCAGCACACGCACAGTCGGCCGCCTCTCCCCGACGCGCCACGGCGCCGTGCCTCTACGCTTCCATGTCCCGCATGACGGACTCGTCCACGTCCATGTTGCTGTAGACGTTCTGGACGTCGTCGTGCTCTTCGAGGTCGGCGATGAACTTCATGACGGCGTTGGCCGTCTGCTTGTTGCTCACGGGCACGTAGTTCAGCGGCACGAGGCCCACTTCGGCGCCGACGGTCTTGACGCCGGCCTTCTCCAGCGCCGCGGTCACGTCGGCGAACGTGGAGGGGTCGGTGAGAATCTCGAACTGGTCGCCGTCGCGCTGCAGGTCGTCCGCGCCGGCTTCGAGCACGATGCTCATCAGCTTGTCTTCCTCGATCGTCGTGGCATCCACGAAGATCTGCCCGCGCCGCTGGAAACCGCGCGTCACGGCGCCCTGCGCCGCGAAGCTGGAGCCGTGCCGGGTGAAGGTGTGGCGGATTTCCGCCGCGGCGCGGTTCTTGTTGTCGGTCAGCACGTAGACGACGAGGCCCACGCCGCCGGCGGAGTACCCTTCGTACACCACTTCCTCGAACACGACGCCATCGAGTTCGCCCGCGCCCTTCTTGATGGCGCGCTCGACGTTGTCGTTGGGCATGTTGACGCTCTTGCATTTCTGCACGAGGTTGCGCAGCGCCGCGTTGGTGTTGATGTCGCTGCCGCCGTTCCGGGCGACAACCATCAGTTCCTTGCTCAGCTTGCTGAAGACCTTGCCGCGCTTGGCGTCCGCCGCACCCTTCTTGTGCTGAATGGTCTTCCACTTGCTATGACCGCTCATACCGTCTCTCCTAACGACCCGCGCGCTGCGCCGGTCTGCTCCGCGGGCGGCAGTCCCACTGCGGGACCCCGCGCCATCTCACAACCCACCAGGCCGTCCGGAGTTTCCGCCTGGAAATCCTGCATCCAGCCTGACCCAAAACCCAATTCCTCCACCGCCGCCACCACCAACCCGTACTCCGCCTCCGTGATGCCGCGCCCCCAGGACGCGTCCATCCGGCCGTCCGCCGCCCGGTAGAGCGGCCGGTACTGCGCCATGACGCTCACGGCGATCTCCGTGCCGACCGCGCCGGCCAGCCACCGGAGATTGTCGACCGCCTCCCCGGCCCGGCCCGGCAGGATCAGCAGCCGGCAGATCGTCCCCGTGCGGGCAAGCCCCTCCGCGTCCACCCGCAGCGGCCCCTTCTGCTCCCACATGCGCAGCAGCGCCGTGCGCGCGACCGCCGCGTACGATGCCGCGCCCGACCCCTCGCGGGCTGTCTCCGGCCGCGCGTACCGCAGGTCCGTCAGGTAGACGTCCGCCACGTCCGCCAGCGCCTCGAGCACCTCCGGGCGCTCGAACCCGCTCGTGTTGTACACGACCGGCAGCGCCCGCCCCTGCCGGCGCGCCTCCCGCACGCAGGCCGCCACCGCCGGCAGCCACGGCGTCGGGCTCACCAGGTTCCAGTTGTGGCAACCCGCCAACCGCAGGGCCTCGAACACGCCCGCCAGCGCCTCCGGCGCGAGGGGCTCACCCTGCCCCTCCTGGCTCCAGGGGTGGTTCTGACAGTACCCGCACCGCAACGTGCAACGGCTGAAGAACACGGTGCCCGACCCGCGCGAGCCCGACACCGGCGGCTCTTCGCCGTGGTGCGGCCCGTAGCGGAACACCTCCGTCTCCACCCCGGCCCCGCAAAACCCCCGCTCGCCCGCCAGGCGATTCACGCCGCAGGCGCGGGGACACAACCGACAGTCTGCCAACGCCGCTGCCAGGTCCACGACCCCGCATCCTTCTCCGCGTCCGCCACCCGCGGGCCGCCGGCTTACTCGTCCTTCTCTTCCTGCTTATCCTTGGCCGCCTCGGCAATCACCTTCTGCGCCACGTTCGACGGGACGACGTCGTAGCGGGCGAACTCCATTTCGAACGTGCCCTGTCCGCCGGTCATGCTGCGCAGCTCGGCGGCGTAGCGGAACAGCTCCGCCTGCGGCACCTCGGCAATGATCACCTGCATGCCATCGCCCGGCTCCATGCCCAGGATGCGGCCGCGCTTGTGATTCAGGTCGCCGTTCGCGTCGCCCATGAAATGGTCCGGCACCATGACCCGCACGGTCATGATCGGCTCCAGCAGCACCGGCTTGGCCTTCAGCATGGCGTCCTTGAGCGCGCGTCCGCCGGCGATCTTGAAGGCGATTTCGGACGAATCCACGTCGTGGTACGAGCCGTCGTAGACCGTGGCCTTGACATCCACCACGTGGCAGCCGGCCAGCGGCCCCTTCTGCATGGCCTCGACAAACCCCTTCTGGATGGCCGGCAGGAAATTGCCGGGAATCACGCCGCCCACAACGGCGTCGACAAACCACTCCGGCTCGTCGGCGCGCTTGGGCTCGAGCCGCATGTACACTTCGCCGAACTGGCCCCGGCCGCCGGACTGTTTCTTGTGCTTGTAATGCCCCTCGGCACGGGTCATCACGGTCTCGCGGTAGGGCACCTTGGGTACGCTGAGGGTCACTTCCACGTTGCTGCGGCTCTTCATCAGCCCCACGGTCACGTCGATATGCACGTCGCCCAGCCCCTTGAGCACCAGTTCGACGGTTTCGGTATTGCGCTCCGCGTGCAACGTCGGATCCTCCGCGCACACCCGATGAATGGCCTGGCGCAGCTTATCCTCGTCGGCCTGCGTCTTCGCGCGCACCGCCTGGAAAGCGACGGGCTTGGGGAACTCCATCGGCGGCATCTGCACGCTCGCCCCCGTGTACAGGGTGTCGCCGGCGCCGGTGTCCTTCAGCTTGGGAATGGCCACGATGTCGCCCGCGTGCGCGACATCCGTCGGCGTCTGCTTGCGACCGTTCGTGATCAGCAGGGAACCGATCTTCTCCTTGCTGTGCTTGACGGCGTTCTGCACCTCCATGTCGGGCTTCAGGGTACCGCCCAAAACGCGCACGTAGGTGAGCTGGCCGGTGAAAGGATCGTTGACCACGCGATGAACGAAGCCCACGAACGGCGCGCCGGGATCGGTCTTGATCGGGTTGTTCTGCAGGTCTACGGCCGGGCAGGCTTCCGGAGAGGGGAAGAACCGGGCCAGACCTTCAAGCAACTCATTCAGCCCAAGCGCTTTAAGCGGCATGCAAGCGAAGACTGGAACCAGGCTGCCACGCACCACCGCCGCTACGAGCCCCTGCTCCAAATCCTCGGGCGTCAGGGTGCCTGCAGCGAAGAACTTCTCCATCAGGGCGTCGTTGGTTTCGGCTGCGCGCTCAACCAGGCTCCCGCGCGCCAGCTCCACCTCGACCGCGACGGCCGCCGGCGCCGGGGTGGCCAGCACGTCCACCACGCCGCTGCGGTCGGGCAGGGGGATCGTCACGGGCACGCACTGCGCGCCCATCTTCTCCTGGATGGCCGCGAGCGTCTTGTCGAAATCGGCGTTTTCCTTGTCCAGCCCCGTGATCACGATACCGCGGGGTTTGATGCCCCGCTTCTCGAGGCATTTCCACACGCGGAGCGTGCCGACCTGCACGCCGGCGACGGCATCCACCGCCACCAGGCCGCTTTCGATCGAGTGCGTGGTGGAGATGACCTGGCCGTAGAAGTCGAGGTAGCCGGGGGTGTCGGTCAGCACGAGGTGCATTTTCCGGCCGGCGGCGGTCTTGTAGACGGTATCGAAAGTCTTGGCGAAAATGGTGATCCGGCGGTTTTTCTCCTCGTCGGTGTAATCCGCCACGCTCGACCCGTTGGCCACCAGGCCCAGGCGGTCATTCACGCCCAGCTTGAACAGCAGGGCGTCCACCAGTGTCGTCTTGCCGCTGGATGTGTGACCGAAGATGGCGAGATTCCTGACGTCGGCAACCGGTATGTCTTTCATGATCCCCCTGCATACATGATCCGTGTTGGCACAACAGACAATTCCGCGGCACCCCCGCCCGTACTCCAGCCCTCAGGGGCGCTTGCGCATCCGAACCGTGGGACTATGCCAGAACGGCGTTTTAGCGACAACAGCAAAAAAGGGGGGCTTGAATCCGCAAATCCGCGCGTAAGCGCTGGCGCAAACATGCGGCACCTCAATAGCGTCCCGTGCTCTTGCGGCTCGACGGCGTCTCGCCCTCCCGGGGCGAACATCAAGCCTTGGCTGGATCGATTTGGGGAGGGCGACGCTCTGCGGAGCCGTGCGAACATGGGAATCATACGCAAAACGCAGCGTGTCGCCGTGCCCGCGGATTTGGGAAGGGGCTTAACTGCGATTCTCGATTCGCTGCAGGGCACGGGCGGCAGGACGGCTGACGCTGCGCCCGGGGCCGCAATCACGGCTTCCGCGGCGGGCGCCGGGCTTCCCGGGCGATGGTCTTCAGGTAGGCGCCGTACTCACTGCCCTTGAGGTTCTCGCCCAGGCCGTGGAGTTGCCCGGCGTCGATGAACCCCATGCGATAGGCCACCTCCTCGGGGCAGCCGATCTTCAAGCCCTGCCGATTCTCGATGCTGGCGACGAAGTTGCCCGCGTCCAGCAGGCTCTGCGGCGTGCCGGTGTCCAGCCAGGCCATACCGCGCCCGAGCACGACGGCGTGCAGGGCCTTGCGCTTCAGGTAGTCGTTGTTGACGTCCGTGATTTCAAGCTCCCCGCGCGCGGAGGGGCGCAGCTCGCGGGCGGTCTGCACGACGCGGTTGTCGTAGCAGTAGAGCCCCGGCACGGCGTAGTGGCTGCGCGGCTCGCGCGGCTTCTCCTCGATGCTGAGCACGCGCCCCTGCCGGTTGAACTCCACCACGCCGTAGCGCTCGGGATCGTGCACGGGATAGCCGAAGACCGTCGCCCCGCGCGTCCGCTGCAGGGCGGTGCGCAGGAAACGCATGTCGCCGTAGAACAGGTTGTCGCCCAGGATCAGGCAGACGGGATCGCGCCCGATGAAGTCGGCCCCGATCACGAACGCCTGCGCGATGCCCTTCGGCTGCGGCTGGGCGGCGTAGGTGAACGATACGCCCCACCCCCGGCCGTCGCCGAGCAGGTCGCGGAAACGCGGCTGGTCCTGCGGCGTAGTGATGATCAGGATCTCCCGGATGCCGCCCAGCATGAGCGTCGAGATCGGGTAGTAGACCATGGGCTTGTTGTAGACCGGCAGCACCTGCTTGCTGGCCGCCAGCGTGATCGGATGCAGCCGGCTCCCCGTCCCGCCGGCCAGTACGATGCCCTTCCACTGCGTCTGCGCCGCACCCCGTTTCGCCATCGCCCCCTCCTCGCCCGCCAGCCGCGGGATCAGTCCACCACGTCCAGGTACTCGCGGTCCACCTCGACCGCCACCGCCTGACCGATCATCTCCACGTTGAGCACCACCTTCGCCGGCCCCTTCAGCGAGGCGACGACCCCCTCCAGCCCCATGAATGGCCCGCTGCGAATGCGCACGGTCCGTCCGCACTTCAGCGCGGCGCAGGCGCTCAGGGTCGGGTCGACGGCCAGGGCCTGGCGCACCTGTCCCAGCTGACGGAGGAGCAGCTCCTGGTCCCTCACCTCCAGAACGCGGATGACCTGGTTGGTCTTCAGCACGGCCACCCGGCCCTCCTGATCGAACGCCGCAAACACGTAGCCGGGGAAGACGGGTTTGTCGACCGTGACCTTCCGCCGCTGGTAGATTTTGGTCTCGCGGCGCAGGGGCAGGTAGTGATCCACGCGCAACACGCGCGCGGATTCCGCCACCTTCTTCTCACAACGCGGCCGCACATGCAGAACATGCCATTGCATGCGGCGTACAGTAGCGCACCACGGGCGGCGTGGCAATGGGCTTCGCCCTGCTGTCGCCCTGCTTGCCCCGGCCGCGCGGCGCATGCTATCGTCCCCACATGCGCCCAGGCACCGTCCAACCCCGACCCCGTCCCCCGCGCGCGCCGTACGCGCGGGCGGCCGTCGCGCTCGCGCTGGCTCTGGCGGTCGGGCCGGGGCTGGCGCCCGCCCGGGCCGCGCCGCCGCCCGTGATCCTGGTGCGCGGCACGGCCTCCACACCCAACGCATCCGAGCGCCAGTACGCCGACTCCGTCACCCGCTTCCTCTCGCGCCTGCTCGACGGCGTGCGCGTGCCGCACGACGTGCTGACCGACGAGGAGGTGCGCGCCAACCGGCTGGCGGGCGTCCGCGTGGTGATCCTGGGCTACAACCCCGTCCTGCCCGCGGCCGAGCGCGAGGCGCTGCGCCTCTTCGTGCAGCAGGGCGGCCGGCTGATCGTCTGCTACTCGTCCGATCCCGCCCTCGCGGCGCTGCTGAACATGCAGCTCGGCGCCTACCAGTCCTGCGAGCGGGCCGACCGCTGGAACGTCATCGTCTTCAACCGCTTCGCGCCGGCGCACCTGCCCGCGCGCGTGCGCCAGTGCTCCCGCAACATCCGGCCCGTGCTCCCCATCGCGAAACGCTCCCGCGTCATCGCCTCCTGGCAGAGCGCCAACGGCACGGCGCCGGGCGACGCCGCCTGGGTGCAGTCGGCCCAGGGGGCTTGGCTGTCGCACGTCGTGCTGAACGACGGAGACACGGCGGCCAAGCAGCACATGCTGCTGGGGCTGCTGGCCGGGTACGCGCCGGAGCTATGGGAACCCGCCGGGCGCTGGCAGTTCCAGCAGGCCGAGACGCTCGCCCGCTACCGCGACTTCGCCGACGCCAGCCGCCAGATCACCGAGCTGGCCGCGGCCGCCGGCAGCCCGCGCACGGCCGACGTCATTGCCACGCTGCGCCTGGCCGACCGCACCCGGCGGGCCATCCAGGCGCAGGCGGGGCGCGGGGATTGGGCGGAGGTCTTCACCGCCAGCGCCTCGCTCCGCCTGCAGATGCTCGCCGCCTACGCCCGCGCGCAGGCGCCGTGCCGCGAGGGCTTCCGCGGCGTCTGGGACCACACCGGCGCCGGCCTCTATCCCGGCGACTGGCCGCGCACCTGCCGCGTGCTGGCGGACAGCGGCCTGACTGACGTCCTCGTCAACGTCCTCTGGCCGGGCCTGGGCCACTACGCCAGCCGCACGCTGAGCGCCTCGCCCACGGTGCGCCTGTACGGCGACCAGCTCGCCGCCAGCACCGCCGCGGCCCGGCAAACCGGCCTCTGGGTCCACGCGTGGAAGGTGTGCTGGTACCTCGATGCCACGCCGCGCACGCTGGTGGCGCGCTGGCGCGCAGCGGGGCGCCTGCAGGTTTCCGACACGGGCAAACCCCTCGACTGGCTGTGCCCCAGCCACCCGGAGAACGTGCAGCTCGAACTGCAGGGCATCCGGGAAGTCGCCCAGCGCTATCCGGTGAGCGGCATTCACCTCGACTACATCCGCTACCCCGACAGCCACGCCTGCTTCTGCCCCGGCTGCCGGGCGCGGTTCGAGGCCAGCCTCGGGCGGCGCGTGGCCCGCTGGCCCGCGGACGCGCGCGAGGGCGCGCTGCGGCAGGCGTGGACGAAGTGGCGGTGCGCGCAGATCACCGCCTTCGTGCAGACGGTCCGCCGCGAGCTGAAGGCGATCAATCCCACCCTCCGCCTGTCGGCGTCGGTGTTCGGGAAATATCCCTCCTGCGTCGACGCCGTGGCGCAGGACTGGCCGGCCTGGCTGCGGGCGGGCGACGTCGATTTCGTCTGTCCCATGAACTACACGGACAGCCCGACGGCCTTCAGCACCCTGGTCGGCAACCAGCTGAGCCTGCCCCAGACAGCCGGCCGGATCATGCCGGGCATCGGCGTCACCTCCGTCACCAGCCAGCTCGACGCCGTGCAGGTGATCGACCAGATCGTGACCGCCCGCCGGCTGGGCGCCGCCGGCTTCGCCCTGTTCGACCTGGACGCGGCGCTGGAACAGGACATCCTCCCGTACCTGCGCGCCGGCGTCACCTCCGACACCCTGCCGGCGCCCCGCCGCGACGCCGGGCGGTAGGATCCGGCTACGAGGTCCCCACCGCTGTCCTGCACGCATCCAGGTCGGAAGTCACAGCCCAGTCCAAGGGTCAGGGAATACGGCGCCCCGTGGCAGAACCCGCCCCCTCCCCCCGTGGCGCCGGTATCCGACCGGCGCTGACGCTGCCAGGAGCGGAGCAGGCGGCTTTGCGCATCCCCGGGTCAAGCCTCCCTCAATCCCCTCTCTCAGAAGTCCTCATCCTTGCCCGCCAACGCTGCCGTTCAGGATTGCCGAGCTTGTGCGAGGCCTATCTTGGGACGGCGTGTTGTGTGGCCTCTTTCATGTTCTCATCGCGTGGGTTTCTTCTTGGTGGCGGGGGTAGCCCAGGCCGGCCATTTCAGCACAATGCGGCGTAGGCTCTCGATCACCGCCAAGACACGCTGTTTCGAGTCGCCGGTCAACGATCCCTTCCGGCCCCGGATTTCCGTCATCTGGTCGGACAACGCTGAGACCCTATACAGAACACTGGGATCCAGATCGAAAAAAACCGCAACGTTGCGGTTTTTTTGACTGAACCGGGCGACCCGCATGTAGCGCTGGGCGGTGTCGGCCGAGTCATGCACGTGGTCCTTGAGCCACCGCAGCCAGGCGGTCTTGTCGGACAGTCGGTCGAGCGCCTCCTTGACGGCGATGAGTTCGGTGCCGATCGCGGCGATGATGCCGCCCAACTGTTCCCGTGTTTGCCGTTCCTCTTCCCGCAGCGCCAGGATTCGCTCGGTGTGACGCTGGATCTCGGGATCCGCCAGTACATCCGCCGATTTCGAGTTCTTCATCGGTTCCTCCTGGGGCCACCGCCCGGCGTCATGGTGGCGAGCGGGCGAGCCACTCTGCGCGCCGCGGTTGGCCCGTGTTGCGCAGGCGCCACCGCGCCCCCCGCGCCATGTCGTCCCCGCTGCTCGTCAGAGTACCGGCTTCAGCCGGAAGTGTGCGCCCGTGCTTCAGCCGGGCGCGGCGGCCTGAAGGCCCGCCGCCCGCTTCCGCCTGAAGGCGGTACTCCGACGGGTTTCCGCCATTCCTCGCCTGCTTCCTGCCGCGTGCTGCCAACGTCTGCGCGCCGCGGTTCGGCGTGTCTCTCGGGCCGTTTTGACTCGCACGGCTTCCCCTTCGTCCTCGTCGTCGTCCTCGTCCTCGATTCTTCCGCCGTCGGCATTCGAGGACGAGGACTGTTCGCTTCCTCCTTCGCTCTTCGAGCTTCGGAGGACAAGTCGCTCACTGAGGACGAGGACGATTCAATTCCTCCCTCGTTCTTTCCCTCCGAACCTCAGGGCTGTGGTGCGGGTTTCCCGTCGCCACCAGCCGGTGGTTCGGCAGTCTCCCGATGTTGGTCGGGTTTGACTACGTCGAACGCAAGCCGCTCCGACATTGGCCCTGCAACGGAAGACAAGTTGCCAGATTCGATATAGAAGAACAGCTCGTAGTCGTCTGGCAACAACTCCTTGCCGACAAGGTACTCTGCCCGAAAATGTCCCTTCGGCTCAATCGCAATCGGACCATTGAAACCGCGGTCTTTCTCGGCCACGCGAATGCCTTGCCCCCGAGTCACTAGGTCTTGTGCCGTCCATGGGAGGATGATTCGGTGGCACGCAATCCTCATCGGTGTCTTCCCTTGCTCAAGCGCGTGGTACGCGTAGGAATAATACCAGTAAGCGCAATCATCAGGGTCCTTGTACCCAATGTCCTTGTTCGAGAATGGCGAGTCGGTGACGAGGGCTATTGCCAAGGTCCCCGGCCAGATCGTGACGGCATCTTCCGAATCGTTGCGCAATGAGAGGGTGAGCAGAATGCCTTCGCCCTGAATCGGCTCTTCCGAGTTGAGCTTCGCAGAAAGCACAAGCCCCGTCGCGGCACCTCTTTCGGACACCTTTGCGATCCCGTCGACAAGCCCAGCTCCCGGGTTCATCGGTTGTGAGAGCTTTGAGACTTCCACTTCCAGTGGTTTGCCCCGGTGCTTTTCCAGTACCTGCGCGGCTGAATCCGAGACAAACAGGTGGTACGGGCCGAGATGAAGCACCCTGTGCCCCCAGCGAGTGACGGCGGAGTAGCCGTGGTAGGTTCCTGGGCCAAGCTCCTCAGCCTGCACGTTCAGAACCGCAACGAGTAGTGCTGCCAAAAGGACCAATCTGGACAGTGGCTTTCGTTTCATTATGTATTTCCCGCCGAACGCTCAAGATGAGCCCACCACGACCGTGGCTGGCGCGGCTCGTGCTGCTCGGAGCACGAGACGTGACAGCCATGGTCGTTGGCTCTGGCGCCTTGTTAGGCATTTGGCGCTACGCAGATGGATTCGGTGTTATGCTTCGCCTATCCGCTGGCGTAGCGAACGTCACCACTGTGGCAACGAGGAGCAGGAGCTCCACTAATGCCCATAAAGTCCAGAAGCCTCCATGCCGATCGATCGAATGCTGCGCCAACCAAGAGAATGACCAGAGAAGGAGGTATAAACTGAAAATAGCCCCGATCACATAACGGCACCAACTCACGCCACGGAAAAAGGCAACAACCGGGATCACATGAAATAGGCAAATGATCCCAACGTGGATCAGAATCATTCCGAAAAACTCAGCGTCCGCCAAATCCTCCATCGTTACCTGTGCAAGCATCGCAAAAGGAATGCTCGCGGTAGGAAGTGCCAGAACCGCGGAGACTATCACGATGTTCACACGTTGGATTCGGCGAGATACTTGCATGGCTGCCTAACGGTCACCTTGACGGTTTCGGCGACCCGTCCCCGGGTTGACGAATACCGTCCGAGGTGTTGTTCGGGCCTTCAACCTTCCGGAAGATCCGCGTCTTTCCCTTCGCATCCGTGACTGTGAAGACTCGGTTGGAGATGACGATGTCGTAGGAGTTCGTGCGGGGCGGAAGGCAATTGACGTACGCGGTCGCGTCTCGCAGGTCCAGCGTTATGGTGCCGTTGGTCAGGGCATATACTTCACGCCACTTGGCATCCATGATGTAGCCCTGCGGGCTCTCTCGCGGTCGCGTTTGGACGGACACCGTTACGGCGTTGGAGGTCGTGAAGGCCCAAGTCGCGGTTCGCGTATGCCCATTCGTTGTCTCGATACAGTTCCACGTTCCGCCGAGGGGATCTTGCGCAACTGACGCTAAGGCGGAGATCACGATGACTGCCGTTGTAATCATTGTCTTCATTGCTTGCCCGAACGTTGGCGGTCATGGGTTTCTCTCGGGGTCGGCGTCGGTATCGGTATCGGGGTCGATCTGATTCGTCCGGTACTCTTCCGTTTCTTCGTGAACCGCATACCCTCGCTGGCCGAGTTTCGTGAGCATCGCCACGATCCGGTCGAGCAGGGCCTTGGCTTTCTCATTCT
>CAYOBW010000175.1:0-14963 GCA_964402115.1 uncultured Victivallales bacterium | reverse complement strand
CCTCGACCCCCGTTACCAAGGCGGAAACTAGAACTTCAGGGGTGGAGTCTCAAGGCGAAATGGCAAGCGGTTTCGGGTTGGTGGTCAGGAGCAGGCGGTCGATCGCGGCGCCGGCTTCGCGGGTGCGGAGCTCGAGCACGCTGCGCCCCGCCGGCCAGGGCCGGGGCTGGCGGTCCAGCGGCACCCACCGCCAGCCGGGGCCGGAGCCGATGTGCCAGTCGCACGCCCACAGTTGCGCGCCGGCCATGTCGGTGAGCCGCGCCACGAAGGAGTCGTTCTCGGGGGTGGCCGCGCGCACGCGGCCCCACAGGCGGTAGTCGCCAGCGCGTTCGCAGTCGAGCACCCAGGCCACCGTGCCGCGCGGTCCGCCGCCGCTACCCGCCTCGCCCGGCGTCCACACCATCCGCTCGCCGGCCGCCGCCCCGTCGGGCGCCGTCTGCATGGCCCCGCACAGCGAGCCCGCCTCGGCCTCCCAGAGCGCCTGGGTCGTGACCGCGACGGGCGTCAGCGCCGCCAGCGGCGGCTGCGGCGTCAGCGTGCGCAGGCAGGGCAGGTGCTGCAGCAGGCGCCGCCCCAGGTCGACGCCGTTGACCTCAAGCACAGCCGCGGGCCCGCGCGGGGGCTCCACGCGGGTCACGGCGCACGCGGGCAGCTGCACGGCCAGGGCGATGGAACCGGCACCGCCCGAGCCCCCAATCGCGAGGCTGTCAGGCGCCGCCTGCACCCGGGCCTCGGCGGCAGCGAACGCCTCGCCCCAGCGCACGGCCGCCGCGTCATCCGCCACGCCATCGCCCACGCGCACCCAGAAGGCCGCGCCGGGCAGCGCGCTCACCGGCCGCGCGCCCGCCGCGACGTGGTGGGTCACCGTCAGCCGCACGACGCCATGCCGGTTGCCGTCGTCCACGAGCGTCACCGCCGCAGCCGTTCCGTCCACGGCGCGTGCCCAGGGGACGCGCAGCCCGACGACCGCCCGCCCCCGCCGCAGCACCAGCGCCCGCCCCGGCGGCAAGGCGCTGCCCGCGGCGTCGGGCACGACGGGTCGGCCGCCGATCCAGAAACCGTCCACGTCCCGCGGCAGCACGAAATGCGACTCGAGCGTCTGCGTGCCCGCGGGCACGTCGGCCGCGCGGTAGAGGACCAGCCCCAGGGCGTCGTCGCCGCACTGCGTGCCGCACCAGAAGGGGCGCAGGTGGAGGGTCTTGCGATGCGCCTTCTCCTGAATCTTGACCTGCCCATAGGGATCGTGACGCCCGTCCGGGATGAAGTAGCCCCGCGGGTACGTGCGGTCGCCCGGCAGGTCCACGGTCAGCGGCAGATCCATGGCGCCATAGCCCTCGCCCGACGTGCTCAGCGTCACGCCCGCGTGCATGGCGTGCATGCGCACCTGGTGGGGATTGCCGCCCCACGACTGCCGCAGGGTGCGCGGAAAGGGGGCGTCCCGCCGCGCCAGGATGTCCGCCCCCGGCCGCCAGCGCCCGAGCAGCGGGAAGAGCACGGCCGCCCCGCCGCGCGACGGGCCGTCCAGCCAGCCCTGGTACCACAGGTGCGTGTCCAGGGCGCCGAAACCCCGCAGATAGTCGTAGTCCCGGCTGTGCGTGCCGGCCAGCCGTTGGCTGGGCTGCCAGTAGTTGAGCGCCACGTCCGACCAGAACAGCGCCAGCAGCGCCTGCGCCTGCGCGCGGCCGGTCTCCCGCTGGCAGAACGCCTCCAGCAGCACGAGGTCGTCCAGGTCCACGCCGTAGTAGGTCGGGCTGCCGTACTCGTGGATGCCCTCCGTGGCGATAGCGGCGCACACGCCGTCGAGCCGCCGGTAGCCCTCGGCGGCGACCGCGTCCTGGCCGAGCCCCTCGCCCAGCAGCACAAGGTTGGCGGCGTTCATCAGGGCGATATTCGTGTAGGAGGGCGACACCCGGTGGCGCCGGCAGCCCTCGGCGGCCAGCTCGAGCGTGCGCGCCAGAACCGCGCGCGCGTCCGGCGGCAGGCGGTCGCGATGGCGCAGCCAGATCAGCGTTGCCGCCTGCATGCAGAACTCGACGGCGTTGCGGTCGTCCACCGCCGTCTCGCGCCAGTACCAGCGGAAGTTGCCGTAGTCGCGGCTGGCGGGGTCGCGGTCCTGCATCTGCGCGCCGGCCTCGAAGAGCGGGGCCAGCCGCTCCCGGGACAGGTCCGCCTCGCACAAGGCCAGGGCGTACAGGTAGATCTCGCGCGCGCTGAGCTCCGGCTTGCGCGCCGTCGCCTTCGCCCAGGCGCCCGCGCCGCTTTGCGCGGCATAGGCCACCAGGTTCGATCGCGCGCGCGGGTCCGCCGCCGCCCCCGCCCGCGCGGCGGGGAGCAGCAGCAGCCCGGCGACCACCATCCAAAGCCCACGCCGCATGGACTAGAACCGGTCCGTGATGACGATCTCGCCGGCCGGCAATTGCGACGGGCGCGGCCAGGCGGGCTTCACGGCCTTGCCGACAACGACGAACATCGCGATCGCGTGATCGGCGGGCAGGTTGATCAGCTTGCCGACCGCGTCGAAATCGAAGCCGTCCATCGGGCAGGAGTCGTAGCCCATGGCCTTGGCGGCGAGCATGATGGTCTGCGCCGCCAGCCCGCAGGAGCGCATGGCCTCGTCGCGCTGCACCTGCTCCCGCCCGCGGTAGTAGCTGTCGATCGCGGGCACGATCCAGTCCTGCACGGCCTTGCCTGCGTTCGCCCAGTAGCGGACGGGCTCCTTTTCCCACGCCTTGAGATCGGCGCAGAGCACGATCAGCAGCGACGCTTCGGTCACCTGCGCCTGGTCCCAGGCCACCGCGCGCACCTGCCGGCGCAGCTCGGGATCGCGCACGAGCACGAAGCGGGCGTTCTGAATGTTGAAGGCCGACGGCGCCAGCCGGGCCAGCGTCAGCAGCTGATCGATTTCCTGGTCCGTCATCCGGTGCTGCGGATCGTAGTGCTTGACCGCACGCCGGGTTTCGATTGCCTGCAGGGTATCCATATGAGCCTCCTTTTATTGACGTATCGTTTTCCTGTACCACCCGAGAATAGGCCGACGGCTCTCGGCCCGGCAAGGCTTTTCCCCCGACGGGCTTTCCCGGTCCCCTCGGCAACGCCTCAGTGAGGCAGTGGGCCTCCCTTGCGCATAACGGCCGGGGACGGCCGTCTCCATGGCGCGGGCAGGCGACGAGGCGTGGAGACGGCGGTCCCCGCCGTTAGCGCCCCCCTTGCCTGACTGAGGCACTACACCCCTTGAAGGGCTCCACTACCCGCGGCAGGTTTGCACGATGCGCAGCAATTCGAGCAGGCGGGCGTCGGGGCCGGGGGCGTGGAGGCGCGGGAAGCGACCCTCCTCCATCAGCAGCTCCTCCTCCGGGTCGGCCAGCATGACCCGGTCGCCGCGCACTTCCACGCGGCGCAGGCCGGCGGCGGCCGCCGCGAGGCGGATGCGCGCGATGGCCAGCAGCCGCTGCGCGGGCGGGGGCACGGGGCCGAAGCGGTCGGCCCACTCCGCGGCCACCGCCTCCAGCCGCGCCACCTCCGTGGCCTCCGCGAGCCGCCGGTAGGCGCCGATGCGCAGCGCCTCGTCCTCGATGTACGTGTAGGGGATCATGGCGGCGGCGTCCAGGTCGTCCGCGCCCGGGGAGAGCGAGATGAAATCCAGCCGCACGTCCACGTCCACCAGCGGCGGCAGCGGCTCGCCCTTCAGCGCGGCGACCGTGCGCTGCAGCAGCTGGCAGTAGAGCCCGAAGCCGATCGCCGAGATGTGGCCGCTCTGCTCGGCCCCCAGCAGGTTGCCCGCGCCGCGGATCTCCAGGTCGCGCAGGGCGAGGTGGAACCCCGCGCCCAGGCTGGCGTGCTGCTTCACCGCCGCGATCCGCTTGCGGGCGTCGGTCTCGATGCGGCCGTGCGGCGGCAGCAGCAGGTAGGCGTAGCCCTTGTGCGCCGCCCGCCCCACCCGTCCGCGCAGCTGGTAGAGGTCCGCGATGCCGAAGCGGTCGGCGCGATCGATGAGGATGGTGTTGGCCCGCGGGATGTCCACGCCGCTCTCGATGATGGTCGTGCAGAGCAGCACGTCGAAGCCGCCGGCGGCGAATTCGCGCATGATGGCCGCCAGCTCGGACGACGCCATCTGGCCGTGCGCGACGCGGAGGGCGGCCTCGGGCACGAGCGCGCGCAGCCGCTCGGCCACCCACTCGATGGTCATCACGCGGTTGTGGAGGTAGTACACCTGCCCCTCGCGGTTCAGCTCGCGCAGGATCGCGTCGCGCACGACCTTGTCGGAGACGCGCGTGACCACCGTCTCGATCGGCACGCGCTCGCGGGGCGGGGTCTGCAGGAGGCTCATGTCGCGCGCCCCGGTGAGGCTCATGTACAGCGTGCGGGGGATGGGCGTGGCCGTCAGCGTGAGCACGTCCACGAGCCGGCGCAGCTCCTTCAGCCGCTCCTTGTGCGCGACGCCGAAGCGCTGCTCCTCGTCCACGATGGCCAGGCCGAGGTTCTTGAACTGCACGCCCTCCTGCAGCAGCGCGTGCGTGCCGATGACGATGTCCACCGTGCCCTCGCGCAGGCCGTCGAGAATCGCGTGGTGCTCGCGGCGCGAGCGGAAGCGGCTGAGCGTCTCGATCCGCACCGGGTAGGCGGCCATGCGGTCGACAAACGTCTCGTAGTGCTGCTGCGCGAGCACGGTGGTGGGCACGAGCAATGCGACCTGGCGGCCGTTCATGACCGCCCTGAAGGCCGCGCGCAGGGCCACTTCGGTCTTGCCGTACCCCGCATCGCCGCAGACCAGCCGGTCCATGGGCCGCGCCAGCGCCATGTCGGCTTTCACGGCGGCGATGACCGCATGCTGGTCGGGCGTCTCCTGGTACGGGAAGGCGGCCTCGAACTCGTGCTGCCAGGGGACGTCCGGGCCGAAGGCGTGGCCGGCGAGCAGGTCGCGGTGGGCCTGCGTGTCGAGCAGCGCGGCGGCGAGATCGCGCACGGAGCGCTCCGCGTCGGCCTTCTCCCGCTGCCAGCGCCGGCCGCCCAGGCGGTGCAGGCGCACGGAGTGGCGCGCGAGCCCGACGTAGCGGCTGAGCAGGTGGACGTGCGACGTGGGCACGTGCAGCTTGGCCCCCTCGTCGTACTCGATGGTGAGCACTTCCTGCTTCTGGCCGTTGAACTCGATCTCGAAAAGGCCGGCGTAGCGCCCCAGGCCGTGCTCGGCATGCACAACGAGGTCGCCCGGCTCGATGGCCGTGAGGTCCGCGACGCGCTCGCCGGCATAGCCGGCGGCGGCGGTTTCGCGGCGCGGGTTGTAGCGGCGCCCCGCCTGCTTGCGCCGCCCGTAGAGATCGGGCTCGGCCACGACCACGACCCGCATCGCCTCGCTGACGAAGCCGCCCGACAGGCAGCCCACCACGAGCCGCGGGGCTGCCGCCGGCGCCACGGTCGCTGTGTCGCCCGCCGCTTCGCGCCACGCCGCCGCAAAATGGTCGCGCGCCCCCGGCGTGTCGAGGTAGACGTGCACCGCATACCCCTCGGCCAGGCGGGCGCGCAAGCCGGCAAAGAGGCGCTGGCGCAGGGCGGCCATGAGGTCCGGCTGCTGCGGCTCGCGCGGCAGGTCGAACACGCGCGGCGTCGCCTGCATGTCGAGCCAGGCGGGGGCCACGCTCTCCGCGGGCGCCTCGCCGCCCACTTGGACGTGCCGCGCGCCCGGACGCGCCCGCGCCGCCTCCTGCCAGGCGGCGAAGGGCCAGGCGTAGGCCCCGGCGCCGGCAGCCTGCACGGCCTCCTCGAACACCTGCGCGTGGCCGGCCAGGCCGCTCTCGTCGGCCCAGAGGAAGACGGCGTCGGCGGGCAGGTAGGCCAGCAGCGTGGGCTCGGCCCCGCCCGCCACGTCCGCGCGGCGCAGCAGGGCCCACTCGTCGGCGGGGTACAGCGTGATCTCGTCGAACTTGCGCACGGAACGCTGCGTGGCAGGATCGAACTGGCGCAAGGACTCCAGCGTGGAGCCGAAGAACTCGAGCCGGTAAGGCAGGGGCGACGGCAGGGGCCAGACGTCGAGCAGGCCACCCTTGAGCGCAGCCTGGCCCTTCGCCACGACTTCCGGCTCGAAGCGGTAGCCGAGCGCCTGCAGCCGCTGCGTGAGGTCGGGCAGCTCGGACTCCCCGCCCAGGCGCAGGGTCAGCATGGCGTCCCGCAGCACGCCCGGCGGCGCGACCTTCTGCAACAAGGCCTGCACACAGGTGGCCAGGACGCGGGGCGCGGCGGCCGGCGCCAGCAGCTGGGCGAGCACCTGCAGGCGGTGACCGCTGATGTCCGGCTCGACGGCGTCCGCCTGGCCGGGCAGCGACTCCCAGGCCGGGAAATAGAGCAGCCCGCCGTCATCCTCCCGCGGGGCCAGCGTCAATAGGTCGCGGTGCGCGGTTTCCAGGGTGCGGGTGCCGTCGGCAATCCAGACGACGGGCGCCCCGAGCTGCTCGTGCAGCGCCCAGGCCGCCAGCGCCTGCGCCGCGGGGGGCAGGTCCGGCACGTAGACAGCGCCGCCCCGGCGGACCGCTTCGGCCAGGCTCGTCGGGAAACGCTCCACGAGTTCGCGGGCATGCATGGCCGGAACGATAGCGCCCCCGCCGTCCGCAGGCAAATCATCTGCATGCCGGAAAAGACGGGGCCGGGTTCCACTCGGGAACCCGGCCCGTCTGACCCCGCCGCTAACTCGCGAGCCAACACAAGCGCGAACGTCCCGCGTCCGTCTGCGTCACAGCGTTTATCTTACTGCAGCAGGTTTTCGGAAGCGGGCGCCGATCAGCAGGCGGCAGGCCTCCGCCATCAGCCACCCGGTGAGCACAAGCAGGATGATCCCGCAGGTGCCGGAGATCAGCGCATCCGCTTTGAGCCCGGCCAGTCCCTGCCCGCTGACCAGTGCTGTGCCCAACGGTTTGACCTGCAGCAACAAAGCCCAGACGGTCATGAACAGCATGAAGACCATGGGAATCGCGCTGATCCAAACGGCGCGGCCGGTGCGGGCCGACCAGACGGAGATGGCCAGCAGGATCAGGCTCGCGAGAAGCTGATTGCTCGCCCCAAAGACCGGCCAGGCGTCCAGGTAGGCTTTCTCGCGCGCCACCATCAGGAACGCCAGCGGCAGCAGGAGCGTAATGGCCGTAGCGACCACCGAACCGGCGAACGACTTCCACCCCAGAAGCTCCTGCAGGATGTACCGGGCGAGGCGCGTGCTGACATCAAGCGTGTCGTAGACGAACGTCGAGAACGCCAGCAGCGCGAAGGCCAGCGCCACGCTGAAGTTGATGCCGATCAAGCCCATGTAGCGAGCCAGTCCGCTGGCGTAGATGAAATTCGGGTCGCTTTTCAGCAGCGCATCGCCCTTGGCCAGCATCATGACCGTCGCCAGCGCCAGGACCGCCACCAGCGCCTCGAGGACCATGGAGCCGTAGCCCACGACACGGGTGTCGCTCTCGCGGCGGATTTGCTTGGACGTCGTGCCGCCCGTCACGATGCCGTGGAACCCGGAACACGCCCCGCAAGCCACGGTGATGAAGAGCACGGGGATCAGCGGCCGACCGTTGGCCAGGCTCTTGAATCCATCGAGGTTGAGGGCCGGATACTGCACCGCATACCCGCCGAACAGGGCGCCGAGAAGCCCGACGGCGATCGTGAGATAGAGAAACCAGCCGCCCAGGTAGCCGCGGGGCTGCAGGAGCAGCCACATGGGCACGAGCGAAGCGACGAAGCAGTAGACCAGAAGCACGACCTCCCACCCCTTGACCGGCACGCGCATCAGGGCCTGAACGACGGACGGGGGCAGGCGCGTACCCAGCCAGACCACCAGCAGCACGGCGGGGATGAAGATGCAGGTGACCGTCTTCAGGCCCAGGCGGGTCTTGCGCAGGATCAGGCCCATCAGCAGGCCCAGCAACAGGTACAGCAGCGAACTCACCGCGACGCCGGGACCGAATGCCTCCTCGCGCGCAACGGCGGTGAAGGTCTGCGCGGTGACGTCCGTGAAAGCGATGATGACGTAGACCAGGGCAAACCAGACGAAGACGAGGAAGAGCCGCTGGGAGGTGGGCGACATGTGCTGGCGCACGACCTCGCCCATGGAGGAGGCCTTGTGGCGCACGGAGGCAATGAGGCTCGCGAAGTCATGGATGCCGCCGATGAAGACGCTGCCCAGCAGGATCCAGAGCAACGCCGGCAGCCAGCCGAACCAGAGGCCGGCCAGGATGGGGCCGACGATCGGCCCCGCGGCGGCAATGGCCGAGAAATGCTGGCCGAGCAGCAACGCGGCCGGGGCGGGCACGTAGTCCGCCCCGTCGTTGATGGCACACGCCGGCGTCACTTGCGTGTCGTCCAGGCGGAACAACCTGGCCGCCAATCGACCATAGAGGAAGTAGCCGGCGGCGAGCACGATCATGGACACCAGCACGACGAGCACGATCATAATGCGCTCCATTCCCCCGCCCGCCGGCGGCCCCAGCGCCCGGCGAAGCGAGACGGGAAGAGTGTACCGTCGCGCACCAGCGCCTGCAAGCGCGCGCAAGCTCAGCGCGCGGGAGGGCCGGACACGCCATCAGGCGGCTCAACCACGATCGCCAGGGTTGCGGCCGGACAGGCTATCTCGCAGGCCCCGCAGCCGAGGCACGCTTCGATCCGCACGGAGGGGAAGTCCACGGTGCGCGAGGGCACGGTGCGGACAGCGTCATAGGGACAGACATCCGCGCAGGCCATGCACTGCTCCTCCTTCACCCAGCAGACGCAGTGCTCCCGCTTGATAACGGCAACGCCCATCACGGCTTGCCGCTTGGCGGGCAGGTCCAGGGCGCGAATCGCCCCGGTGGGGCATACCTGGCCGCAGCGATTGCAGTCCTCCCGGCAGTAGTCGGGGCCGAAGCGCACGACGGGGGCGGCGAGTCCGAAGAGGCCGACCGGGTCGGTGTCGGGCCGCAGGATGCCCGCCGGACAGTGGCTGATGCAGTTGCCGCAGCGGACGCACACGCCCGCGAAGCGCGCCTCCGCCAGCGCCCCCGGCGGACGCACGGAGGCGCGGCGCGGCGGCCAGCCCAGGCGCGTCAGCCCGCCCAGCGTGAAGCCGCCGAGCGCGGCCGCGAACCGCCGGCGGGAGGTGTCCAACCGGAAACGGCCCGAACACGACGGCTGGGAAACCGTGCCGGAAGGCGTGCCTGACACTGCGGACGGCGCCGCCACGCGTCGCCGTCCGACCAGCTCCTGCAGGGCGCCGAGGGGGCAGATGTGGTAGCACCAGAGGTTGGGGCGCCATAACGCCAGCGCCGCCAGCAGCGCCAGGCCCACCGCAGGCAGGAACTGGGCCGCGCTCACCCAGGGGCGGCAGGCGCTGACCGCCCCGTTGAAAATGCTGAGCGGATCGAGCCACAGCAGGTGCGGCCACCCCGCCGCCGCACCACCCAGCGCCACCAGCAACACAAGCGGGCCGACGTTCCCCCAGGCCGTGTGGCGCGTCCGCACGGCCGCCGGACGCAGACGTCCCGCGTACTCCAGCAGCAGGCCGGTGGGGCAGAGATAGCGACAGAACCAGCGGCGGCGGAAGATCGCCACGGCCAGCACGACGGCGGCAAGGAGCGAGACCACAGGCAGAACCACTCTGGACAGCACTGAACCAATTGCCAGAAAAGGGCTTAAACACGGAAGCCACCGGGCTCCTGCCGCGGGCAGCAGCGGCAGCGGCAGCGCACACACCACGGCCAACACGCTCACGCCGAGACGACAACTCAAGCGGCCCCATTCTCGTGCACGTGATGGCGCCGGGGCGGGTTGCACGGCGTTCCGTGTTGCATTCATGCGGTGGGTAGTCTAGCATGGCATCTCCTCAATACAAGGGTGGGAACGGATGGGAATGAGGTTTCGGGTCGTTACAGACAAAGAGCGCTGCAAGGGCTGCATGTTGTGTGTCGCAGCCTGCCCGAAAACCGTCTTGCGACGGGCCAAGGGCATCAATGCCCGGGGCCAGTACCACTCTGAAGTGGGAAATGCGGAGGCGTGCATCGGCTGCAAGCAGTGCGCTGAAATCTGTCCGGACATGGCCATCACCATCGCGAAACTGGCGGAGGACTCCAGCGAGCAGCGTGCGTCAACCGCCAAGCCGCGTAGCGCGGCGGCAACACGGGAGGAAACGTAAGATGCAGTCCCGCGTGCTTATGAGCGGGAACGACGCCGTCGGCGAGGGGGCCATTCGCGCCGGCTGCGAGGCGTATTACGGCTATCCGATCACCCCGCAGAACGAGCTGACGGCCTACATGGCCCAGTACATGCCGGCCAATGGCCGGGTCTTCATCCAGGCCGAGAGCGAAACGGCGGCCATCAACATGGTCTACGGGTCGTCCGCCGCCGGGTGCCGGGCCATGACCAGTTCATCGTCCCCGGGCATCAGCCTCAAGCAGGAGGGCATCTCCTTCCTGGCGGCGGCCGAACTCCCGGCGGTCATCGTCAACGTCCAGCGCGGCGGACCGGGACTCGGCAATATCGCCCCGTCGCAAGCCGATTACTTCCAGGCCACCAAGGGCGGCGGGCACGGCGACTATCACCAGATCGTGCTGGCCCCCTATACGGTGCAGGAGATGCACGACTTCACCGTTTTGGCGTTCGAGCTGGCCGATCGCTACCGGACGCCGGTCATGGTGTTGACAGACGGGCGGCTGGGGCAGATGATGGAACCCCTGCACCTGCGCCGCGAGCCGTCGCCCCCGCCGCCACCCAAGCCGTGGGCGTTGACGGGGTGCGCGGGACGCAAGCCCAACATGATCCGGTCGCTCTACCTCGTGGAGGGCGAGCTGGAGGCGCTGAATCTGAAGCTGCAGCGGAAGTTCGCCACGATCACCGCCAACGAAATCCGCTACGAGACCGAGGAGACGGAGGACTGCGAGGTGCTGCTGGTGGCCTACGGCTCGAGCGCCCGCATCGCGGGCGGCGTAGTCAAGGCCGCGAGGCAGAAGGGCATCAAGGCGGGGCTGTTCCGGCCGATTACGCTGTGGCCGTTCCCGTACCGCGCCATCGCCGCGGCGGCGGCGCGCACGAAGGGCGTGCTGGTCGTGGAGATGAGCGCCGGCCAGATGCTGGAGGATGTGCAGCTGGCGCTGGCCGGGCAACGGCCGGTGCACTTCGAGGGGCGCATGGGCGGCGGCGTGCCGACCGAGAGCGCCATCCTGGCGAAGGCGGAGTCGATCGCGCGCGACGGCACGGTGCAACAGCCGCCGCATTGAGGCTTCACGAGTATGGAGAAGACCATCTACAGCCGGCCCGAAGCCCTGACGGAGACCCCGACCCACTACTGCCCGGGCTGCGGGCACGGCATCGTGCAGAAACTGATCGCGGAGGTCGTGGACACGCTCGGCATTCGCGAGCGCACCGTCGGCATCTGCCCGGTCGGCTGTTCCGTGCTGGCCTATTTCTACTTCAATTTCGACGTCGCGGAGGCCGCGCACGGGCGCACCCCGGCCGTCGCCACCGGCATCAATCGCGTGCTGCCGGAGCGCATCGTCTTCGCCTACCAGGGCGACGGTGACCTGGCCGCGATCGGCATGGCCGAAACCATCCACACAGCCAACCGCGGCGAACCGATCGCCGTGGTGTTCATGAACAACGCCGTCTACGGCATGACGGGGGGCCAGATGGCGCCCACCAGCCTGCTGGGCCAGAAGACCGCGACCTCCCCCTGCGGGCGCAACGCGGTCACCGAGGGCCCGCCCGTGCGGATGTGCGAGCTGATCAACGCCCTGGACAAGCCCTACTACATCGAGCGGGTGGCGCTGGACGGGCCGGCGGGCGTGCGCAAGACGCGGCGGGCCCTGCTCACCGCCTTCGAGGCGCAGGTCGAGCAGCGCGGCTATGCTTTCGTGGAAGTCCTGTCCCCCTGCCCCATCTACCAGCGCCTGGATCCGGTTGACGCGTTGAAGTTCGTCGGCGGCCCCATGAGCGAGCAATTCCCCGTGCGCGTGTTCCGCAAGGAGGGCAAGGTGGTGCATGTTTGAACGCCTGCTCATCGCCGGTTCGGGAGGCCAGGGCAGCGTGCTCATCGGGAAGCTGCTGGCCACGGCAGCCGTGCGCACCATCCCCCACGTCACGTTCTTCCCTTCCTACGGCGCGGAAGTCCGCGGCGGGGCATCGTCCTGCCAGGTCATGCTGTCGTCGTCGCCCATTGCCTCCCCGCTAGCCGCGCTATTCGACTCGCTGATCCTGATGAACCAGACCAGCGTGGACGCCTACATCCGGTCCCGCCACCCGGACAGCCTGGTGCTGCTCAACAGCTCCCTTTGCCAGCCGCCTGCCGGGGCCGTCGTGACGGCCATCCCGGCGACGGACGAAGCCGTGGCCATGGGCGATCCGCGGGTGACGAATCTCATCCTGCTGGGCGCCTACTGCGCGCGCAAGCCGCTGGTCGGCGTCGAGCTCATCGAGGCCTGCCTGGCCGACCTGCTCAAGGATCGGCACGCCGAACTGATCGAAATCAACCTCGCCGCCTTCCGCAAGGGGCTGACCCTGTAGCGCATGCGGATCGGGATCAGGTGATTTGTGTCGGCCGCGGAGCGGAACACTTTGACGTTCCGGCTTCAACGGCTCTGTCGCGCCTTTCTCCCGGCTTGCCAAAGCAAGCCGCTCCGGGAGATTGGCATGGACAAGGTCGGTGCCGCCCCCCGTTCACCTGGCACCGGGGGACGGGCACCGTACGTTCCGGCGCCCCTCACAGCGTATCGACAGGGCTGACGACCCCCAGCGGCCCCTTGTTCAGCACATGCGTGTAGATCATCGTCGTCTCCACCTGTGAATGACCCAGCAACGCCTGCACCGTGCGGATATCCTGCCCGGCCTCCAGCAGATGGGTCGCAAATGAATGCCGAAAGCAATGCGGCGTGAACCGGATCGTCAACCCCGCCGTCCTAACCGCCTCGCGTACGGCCCGCTGGAGGTGTTGCTCGTCCACATGGTGCCGCCGGACATGACCTGACCGGGGATCTTCGGAAAAATCGTCCGCCGGAAAGACGTACTGCCAGCGCCATTCCCACGGCGCGTTTGGGTATTTCTGCGCCAGCGCGCCGGGCACTTCCACCTCGTGCCTGTTGCGCGCCTTGTCGGCCTGATACTGCTCCTGCCGCTGCCGCAGCCAGTGCTGCATTTCGTCGCGACATTTTGTCGGGAACGGTACATAGCGGTCCTTGTCACCCTTGCCGGCGCGCACCATCAGCCGGTTCTGGTCGAATTGCACATCCTGGACCCGCAATCGCAACAACTCGTTGATGCGCATCCCCGTGCCGTACAAGAGCGCCCCCATGAACCGCTCACGACCGGACAACCGCTCGATGACCGCCTTGATTTCTTCCCGACTGGCCACAACCGGCAACCGAAAGCCACGCCGCGCCCTCTGAAAGTCCGAAAAATCTCCAATCTCCTTCTTAAGAACCGATTTGAAAAGAAAGACCACAGCGTTCAGGGCCTGGTTTTGCGTGGAGGCGGCCACCTGCCGGTCCATCGCCAAGTGCCGCAGGAAGTCCCGCACATGAGCGGCGTCCATGGTGGAAGGCTTCCGCCCTTGATGAAAAGTCACGAATTGCCGGATCCAGCCGAGATAGGTTTGCTCCGTGCGGTAAGAATAGTGCGCCACCCTCAAATACTCCCGCACCCGCGCTTCCAACAGCGGCCAGTTCGTCTTCCCGGCCAACGGCGCCGCACTGGCTTTCGCCGGGACCGACGGCGCTGGCGCGGCCCCGGCGGCGCCGCCGTTCTCCCTCGCAACTGCCTTGACGGTGACGCGTTGCGTTTGATAGCGTGCCGGCGTCAGTTCACGGACGGCAGGACCATTTTCCGCGACTGGCTGGGCGTGTCTCCGAACCGGCTGGGGGGAGGTTGGCGATGGCACGAACGGGAGCGCATCGTCTGGGCGGGGCGCCAGCGCAATGCCGCGGAACTGCTCGTAGTAGAGTTCCAGCGCGTCGCGTGCCTGTGCGATTGCCCAGTTTGACACTTCCCTGCGCCGCGCCATCTCGCTCAGGAACGTTTCTATCTCCACGCGCCCCAGGCCCCGTCGGCTCTGGCCAGGGTAGCGCGCGAAGAATCGCCGCACCCAGGTCACAAGGAAGGGGATCGTTTTTTCCACTGCCCCCGCCTCCCGCAACACGGCGACATAGCCCTCCGGCCACTTCGGCTCGGTATTCAGCGGCGCCACCCCGCGCTGACTCGATTGACGCATATCGCAGCCCCCCTTCTCTTGGCTATGCGTCAATGTACATTCATAACCATATGATTGTCAACAGGTGGTGTGACGGTTTATCGCAAAGCAAAAAACATGCCTTGCGCTATGCGTGACGCATAATACAATGTTGGAAGGAAGAGCATAAGATGAAAATATTAGTTCTAAACGGAAGCCCTCGGAGAACTGGGACGGTCGCTTCACTCCTCAAGTTGGTGACGGAGGCACTATCGGCCGAGCATGATATAGAGTGGATTGATGTATGCAAACTCAACATGAAATATTGCACAGCCTGCATGGCCTGCCGAGAAAAAGAAAAATGCATTTTACCTGAAGATGATGCGCACAACGTGGGTAAGAAGATTCAGGATGCTGATGCCTTGGTTATTGGTACGCCGACACACTGGGGAAACATGTGCGCACCGCTGAAACTTCTATTTGACCGTAATGTTCCAGTATTTATGGGAGAAAGCCCCAAGGGCATACCAGTTCCAAGGCAGAAAGGTAAGCGTGCTGTAGTCGTGACAGCATGCACAACACCGTGGCCTTTCAACTTCATTCTCCCTGAGAGCAGGGGAGCTATCCGAGCGGTCAGAGAGGTTCTGCACTACGGGGGGTGCAAGATAGTGGGCACTATAGCTAAACCAGGAACAAAGAAGTCAAAAGAGATTTCGTCAACCTTAATGGCAAAGGCAAAGCGTTTGGGGGAAAAACTAATACAGAGATGACCTTCCATCGGGATAGGGAGCCCCATCGCTGAGGC
>CAYOBW010000174.1:2057-14964 GCA_964402115.1 uncultured Victivallales bacterium | reverse complement strand
TTCTCCCTATCTCCTTATCTCCCACTGCATTGCCTCCTCATGCGGCGCAGACATGGCAGGGGTTTAGGTTAAATCACTGAGGCTCTTGCCGAACCCCTCGCATCGCCCGCCTGCGGCGGTCGCCACGAGGGGTTCTGTAAGTGAGAATGGCGCGTCGGCGCACGTTTTGGTCCGTCCGGACGTGTGAGGGGCCGAATAGGGGCCGTATATTGACGGAGTCCGGACTTTTCGGCTTTTGCAACCGGGCTTTGCGATGGCCCAGTCGTGCAGACAGCTCGCGAAGTTCCCTGGCGGCGTAAGCGGCGTCGGCAAGTCAGAGAGGTTGGCGATGCGTTCGGCCGTCATCTGCGCCAAGGGGATGGCGTCTCGGCCAACTTGCGCAGTCTCCCGCGCGTAACAAGCGCCTTCTGAAAGAAATCGACCCTCTCCTCAGCGCGGCTTAGCGAGCGCCCCGCGTGTCGGCCGCTACCCGCCAACTATTCTGGCGCATAACCCCGCACACCCCCGCAGAACGGCGAAGCAGGGGGGGCCTTGACACCACCGGCGCGGCGGTGCATAGTCCTGACCCGTTGGCAAGCGAGTTTGCGTGGGCGGGGACAGTCCCCGCAGGGGAGAGACGCGGATCATGATCAGGGCGAAAATCATTGGCGCCGGCGGTTACGGCGGCGTGGGTATCACGGAGTTGTTGCTGGGGCATCCCCAGGCCTGCGTGGCGGCGCTGGTGGACGTGGAGAATGTCGGGCAGCCGATCAGCGCGGTGTACCCGCACCTGACCGGCTTCTGCGACCAGGTCGTCCTCGATCCGTCCGATCCCCGCGCCCAGGAAGCGTTCGACGTGGTGTTCATGGCGACCCCCGATGGCGTGGGCATGAAGCTGGCCGAAGCCGAGCTCAAGAAGGGCGCCCGCGTCATTGACTACAGCGGCGACTTCCGCTTCAACGACGTCGGCAGCTACGCCGAGTACGCGCGCCGGATCGGCCGGCCGACCGACCATGCGGCGCCGCACCTGCTGCCGCAGGCCGCCTACGGCCTGCCCGAGCTGCACCGCGCGGAGATCGGGCCGCAGCGGACCGTCATCGGCAATCCCGGCTGTTTCGCCGTGAGCTGCATCCTGGGGCTTACCCCGGCCGTGCGTAACGGCCTGCTGGATCTGCGCTCGCTCATCTGCGACTGCAAGACCGGCGTCTCCGGCGCGGGCAAAAAGCCCAGCCCGACGTTCCACTATCCGGCCCGCTACGATCACATGAACGCCTACAAGCTCGCCGGGCACCAGCACGTGTGCGAGATCGAGCGCGAGCTCGGGATCCAGGCGGGCGCGCCCCTCAACGTCACCTTCACCGCGCAGGTCGTGCCGGTCTGCCGCGGGATCATGTCCACGCTCTACGGCACGTTGAGGAACCCCCTGACCGAGGCCCAGGCGCTGGCGGTTTACCGCGAGGCGTACGCGCACGATCCGTTCGTGCGGGTGTTCGACAGCAAGGCCGCCATCGGTTCGCCGCACGTGCGCGGCACGAACTACTGCAACCTCGTCGTCAGCGTGGACGAGCGCTGCGGGCGGCTGCGCATCGTTTCGTACATCGATAACCTCGTGAAGGGGCAGGCTGGATCGGCGCTCCAGAATCTGAACCTGCTCTTCGGTCTACCCGAGACGGCCGGACTTGACCGGCCGGGCATGTTCCCGTAAGGAGGAAACGCAGATGGCAGGCATGCAACCAGGTATGAACCCGGCAACACAAACGAGCAGAACCCGCGAGGCGCGGCCGGCGTGGCCGACGTCCGGGGCTGCGGATGAAGAGGAAAACATGAACCAGAACCAGAACCAGACGGCGAAAACCATCATTTCCGAGGACGTCGAGATCTCGGGTTCGATCAAGTGCGTGAGCAACGTCGAACTGAACGGCAAGCTGAACGGCGACCTGACCTGCGGCGGTTCGGTGCTCATCGGCGGCACGGCCACCGTGAAGGGAAACGTGACGGTCGAGTCCGTTCTGGTTCACGGCCAGGTGACGGGCAATATCATCGCCCGCGACCGCATTGACCTGAAGCCGACCGCGCGGATCACGGGCGACATCAAGGCGCGGCGCCTGACGGTGGAAGACGGCGTGATGTTCGTCGGTAAGTCCGAGATCAATCCGAACGCGGCCGCCGGCGCCGGCTCGCGGGCTTCCGCCGCGGATTCGAAGGGCGGCATGGACGACAGCTTGCTGTCCGGCGGTGACGAGTCGGACGATTCCCCCAAGCCGCTTAAGCCGGCCCCGGCTTTCTTCGGCAAGAAATAGCCGCTATTGATGGCGGGCGGCCGGACGGCCGGCGATGACGCCGGCCCGGGCCGTCCGCCGCGCGGTCTCGGGAGTGTGGCGCATGGTGAAGAAGCACGGATTGGGCCGGGGGTTGCAGGCGTTGATGGCCAACGGGACGGCAGCCGCCGCGCCGGTCGCGCCACCGCCTGTGGTCACGCCTCCGCCCGTCGTGGTCGCGCCGGTTATCCAGGCCGCGGAGACGGCGCTCGCGTCCGCGGCGTCGCGGGGCGGCGTGCAGCAGGTATCGGTCAGCCTGATCCGCCGCAACACCCTGCAGCCGCGCCATACGTTCGAGCCCAATGCGTTGACCGAGCTGACGGAATCGGTGCGGGTCCATGGCGTCCTCCAGCCGCTGCTGGTGCGTCCCGAAGGTGAAGGGTACGAGTTGATCGCGGGCGAGCGGCGCCTGCGGGCGGCGGGCGAGGCGGGGCTGACGACCGTGCCGGTGATCGTGATGGCGGCCGCGGACGTGGACGCCCTCGAAATCGCCCTCATCGAGAACCTCCAGCGCCAGGACCTGAACATCGTCGAGGAGGCTGCCGGCTATCGCGTGCTGGCGGAGCGGTTCGGCCTGACGCAGGAGCTGATCTCCCAGCGGGTCGGCAAGGCGCGTGCCACGGTCGCAAACGCCCTGCGGGTGCTGGACCTGCCCGATGCGGTGCGCCAGTTGCTGGTGACGGGCGCGCTCAGCGCCGGCCATGCGAAGGCCCTTGTGGGCATCGAGTCGCCGTCGGAGCAACTGCTGCTGGCCCAGCGCGTGTCGCAGGAGGGGCTCTCGGTCCGGCAACTGGAGAAGCTGTGCCAGAAGGCGCGGCAGGCGCCGCGCAAGCCCCGCACATCGCGGAGCGACATCCCGCCCAACCATGTGACGGCGCTCTCGGACCGCCTGCACAGTTTCCTCGGCACGAGCGTGCGGTTGTCGCCCAGCAAGACCTACGCCAACGGGAAGAAGGGCAAGGGATGCATCGAGGTGGATTTCTACTCCAACGACGATCTCAACCGCCTGCTCGACCTGATCGGGCTGCCGCCGGATTGAGTCGCGGCCGGCGCACGGTGCGGACGTGGCTGGGCGCTTGGCTGCTGGCCGTCGTGGTGGGTTCGGGTGTGGCCTGCCGCCGCGGCGCGACGCCGCCCGGGCCGCCGCGCTTCCGCCCGGAGGAGGTCAACGGCGAACGCGTGCTCGCCGAAGTCGAGAACTTCCTGCAGTTCAAACCCCGGACCGCCGGCTCCGGAGGGGCCGCGCGCGCGGCCGAATACCTCGAGATGCGCCTGCGCGCGCTGGATATCGAGACGGTGTTCGTGGACGAGTTTACGGATGCCACCCCGCTGGGCCCGCGCACCTTCCGCAACGTGGTCGGCACGCTGCCCGGGCGGGCGGATCAAACCATTGTGCTCGTCTCGCACTACGACACGAAGGCGGGCGTATCCGACACCTTCGAGGGCGCCAACGACGGCGGTTCCAGCGTGGCGCTGCTCCTCGAACTGGGCCGGGTCCTGCGCCTGCAGGCGCGCCCCGGGGCGGAGATCGTCCTCGCGTTCCTGGACGGCGAGGAGTGCGCCCGCGAGTACGGGCCGCAGGACGGGCTGCACGGCAGCCGGCGGCTCGCGCAGACCCTCGTGCGCAATCGCCGCGCCGACAAGGTGAAGGCCGTGATCGTCCTGGACATGATCGGCGACCGGAATCTCAACGTCACGGTGCCGCGCAATGGCGATGCCGCGCTCACGCGGTTGCTCCTGGAGGCGGCCGCGGAGGAGGGCGCCCGGAAGCACTTCGGACTCACGCGCGACGGCGGGATTGTGACCGACGACCACGTGCCCTTCCTGCTGGCCGGGATGCCGGCGATCGACGTAATCGACTTCGAATACGGCTCGGCGCCAGGGCAGAACGACTACTGGCATACGCCCGCGGACACGCTCGACAAGCTCAGTGCGGAGAGCCTCCAAATCGTCGGCCGCGTCGTCGTGCGCCTGCTCAACAAGCTGCCGTGACGCGTCGCGCCCTCGCGTTGAACCGGGGAGGGGGAGTAGGCTGGAGGGGGTTAGCAGTGCTACGGCTGGACGGGAGCCGAGCGTTTGAAGCCGGAGACGCGCAGGTCGGGATCCATATTCGGATTCCAGTTCGGGTCGTCGGTGTAGATGGTCTCGCCGGCTGTGTTCACCCAACGGTGCTTCCAGTCGTTTGACCCGAGCTCAACCTCGCCGGAGTGCGGGTTGCGGTACTTCTCCTGTGCGGTGAGCGTGAGGTACTGCTGCTCGTTGATCTGGGACATGGTGCGCGAGCGATTCTCCGCGATCTCCTGGTCGATGCGTGCCAGCTCGGCGAGAGTGTCCTGCACGATCCTGCCCCTCTGGATCTGTCCCTGCATCTCGGCGCTCAGCCAGCGCGGGTTGAGGGCGAACGAGTTCATGATGACCTTGGCCACGGGGCCGTAAGCGGCAAACTCGGCTTCGGGCGCCCGCGCCACGATGGTGAAGGGGTTGCTCCACAGCGCGACGCCCATGACGCTGAACCCGTCGACGGCAACGAACAGGGTTTCGCGGAAGCGCGTGCCGGCCTCGTTATAGGAGACGGTGACAACGGCGGCGTCGACGGAGTAGGGGATGCCCTGAGCGGTGAGCGCCTGCCCGGCGGGAAGGGCGCGGACGGCGGCGGCGATGTCGGGGCGGGGCGTGACCTCGACCTCCTTCACATCGGAAGCCTGCGGGTGCAGTCCCGGGAACAGCAGGCGCAGCAGGAAGTCGCGGGCCGTCTGGCGGGCGACGACGGGCATGCCGTTCCAGTTGCCTCCCAGCATGGCGTTGTAGGGGCTGGGTTCGGCGTAGTTGATCTTGGGGAGATAGCGAAGCATGACCTTGCCCGCCGGATCGCGGCGGATGGTGAAGTCGATCTTCGCCTCGATCGACTGGCCTGCGCCGCCGACGGCCGTCAGCGGGTTGACGCGTACCATGCCTCCGTCGGTCTGCCAGCCCTTGGGCACGAGGACAAGGAAGGCGCCCTCGGTCCGGTCGATATAGCGCTCGAAGACGAGCTTCGGGGTGGCGGCGGGGGACGCTGGCTTTGGGCCGGCCGCGTGGACGGGCTGAACGGTCAGTGCCAGCGAGCAGGCGAGGGCGGCGACTTCAGCGGCTTGCCTCATGGCGATCACTCCTTTCGGGCGGCGGGCGTGACGCGACCCCGCACGCGTATCGGGAACAAATATGGCGCAACGCAGGGCCGCACGTCACTCCACAAATGAGGGGAATGAATTCAAGATTTCCGACTCGAGTGCGCGATACCGGCTCCCCATCGTCGCATTCTCCGCCCGGCCGGCCCGGGAGGACCGGCCTACGTGGGACGGCGCTTCTGCGCCGTCCGTGCGACAACCCGCAGGCATGGAGCCCTACGGGCAGCGCGAGGGACGCGAGTGCGATGCGTGGGCCGTTCCGCTTAGCCGAGATCACGCTTCCCTTTCCCGGCAGAGTGTGCAGACAATTTACCTGACCATTACCCCCTACCGCGACACAACGTTGCTGCAGGTGAGGGGTTTCGCGCCAGCAGGCAGCAATGCACTGACGCTCGTTCGAATGAGCATCAGTGTCCTCAAGGATCACTTTGATGCGATTGCGAAGACGCACAGAGGAGACAAGGTGCGAGCTGACGACGCCATGCCAGCGGAACAGAAGACGATGGCTATCGCCGTCGCAGAAGGCATTCCTTGTTCAGTTATCGAGGTTGTTGACCCGCCAACGGTTCTGGTCGAATGAAGCGGGGCCGACGGCGCCCATGATGAAGATGCATTGCGGTCAGGTCTGTGATGCTTTGATCAGGTGCAGACCACGCCAACGGAGTCGGGTGAGTCGTTGCGACGGATTACGGCGCGGTGCGAGATGAAGGTGGGCAGGTGCGCTGGTGTGGCGCGGGGAACGGAAAGGAACGAAATCGTCCTCGTCCTCAGTGAGCGCAGCGAACGGTCCTCATCCTCGTACTCGACAACGGCGGCCTGTCCGGCGGGGCCGGATCAGTCCGCTCCAGGCTGAACCCACCGCAGCGGCGTCAGCGTGTCGCTCCGTGACCGTCGGCGCTGCCGCTTTCGAACAGCACGGCGACCTGGCGGCGCTGTCGGTCCGCCCACGATGCGCGAGCGTCCGGCGACAGGGTGGGCGGCGCCACGTAGCGGGTGCCGCAGTCCGGACAGCAGCTTCCCGGTCGCGCGGGCGCGTTGCACGCCGCGTTGGCGCAACAGGCCTCCAGCACCTCTCCACACAGACGGCAACGCGGGGACGGCCGGGGCTCCCCCATGGCCATGCGCGGCAGCAGGTACAGATCGCCGCGCACCACGTAGGGCGTGTTCGACGGACAATCGTAGTGCGGACAGTACCGATACACGTCGGGCGCCGCCACGGTCGGGGGGCAGGGCACGTCGATCTCTCCCGGTGTTTCCGCCAGTGACTGGAGATCCAGACCGAGCCGCGTGGCCAGACGCGTCAGGCTCTCCTGCGAAAGCACGTTCGACTGGCCCCGTTCCAACATGCTGATGGCCGACTGGTTGCAGCCAGCCTCCTGCGCCAGTCGCGATTGCGTCAGCCCTGCCGCCTGCCGGGCATCCCGCATACGTTGAGCCAGTTGGTGTATTCCCATAGCCATGCCTACATACCCGTTGCGTCGTGGTTCATCCAAGAAGGGTGCAATTATCAAGTATGGCGGGCGATAATCAAGAGGAAGATATTAACAGGTGGCAATCATTTATAAAGTGCTTTATATGAATAACTTCAGTTGTTAAAGCGCGACCTATTATCAAGTTATCAAGTGAGGATGATTGGGTAGCTCTTCTGCGAGCCAAAGGCGCTTCTGTAAACCCCATTGCGCAGGCCGGTAGGGTCGGAGAGGCCCAAAAACGGCGATTTCCGGCCCCTTGAGTGATCGGAAGCCCCGAACCGTG
This sequence comes from uncultured Victivallales bacterium, assembly GCA_964402115.1. GTDB lineage: Bacteria > Verrucomicrobiota > Kiritimatiellia > UBA8416 > CAYOBW01 > CAYOBW01. Next base: position 7,745 of record CAYOBW010000174.1, on the reverse strand, counting down.
CGCGGTCGCGCCATTTTCACCTACAAAACCCCTCGTGGCGACCGCCGCAGGCGGGCGACGCGAGGGGTTCTGCAAGAGCCTCAAGTATCTTCGCTGAGCGCATCCAGTTCGGTCTCCAGACGGAGCAGGCGCGCTTTCAGGCGGTCAATCTCCCCCTGTTTGCGGCTGCGTTGCAGCTCCTTGCGCGTGCGATCGGCCAACAGATCTGTCGCGATGCAGGGCTGCAGGATGCTGAGGGCGAAGGTCTCGGTGGGATCCTGCGAGTCAGCGGCCTGATCGGGCGATACGGCGATGCGGACCCTGTAGTGCAGGAAGAAGTCACGCAGCGCGATCAGCAACTCGGAACTGGTTGCCAGCCGATCCAGGCGGTGGACGAGCACCCACTGCACGGCGCCGGCCTCGACGGCCTCGACCAGGGCGGTTAGCGCCGGGCGCGCAGGCTGGTTCTCATCCCTTTTCCAGGGGGTGGGGGGGCTGTCGCCCGCGGCGTCCGTATCGGTGAAGACGTGCGCGTAATCGACAGTGAGGTTCCGCCCATGGGCGATCGCGCGGGCGACGTCGATTTGCGTCTGCAACGCCGTGCGGTTGTGGCTCTTGTCGTTGTGCGCGGTACGCGCGTAGATGCAGGCTTTCAAGCGCCGATCCTCCCCCCTGCCAAACACTCTAGCGCGCGCCGGGGGAGGGATCAAGCGCTTCTCTGCTTGGCAGCCCCGTTGCCCTCTGCTACCGTCCGAGGGGTATTTTCAGTTGGAGGCTTAAGCATGCGCAAACAGGTTGGTATCTTTCGCCGTGGGCTGGCGGTCATCGGGGTGTGGGCGGGGGTGACGGTGCTCGGGGCACTGGGCGAGGAGCCCCTGCCGGCGGCTGAACGTCTGAGCCGGCTGCAGACCACGTATGCCGCCTCGTTGGGCAGGATCGAGACGGATACGCTGGAGAAGCGGAACGCGCAGCGGGAGCAGTATCTCAAGGGCCTGGCGTTGCGCGAGGAGGCGGCGCAGAAGGCCGGCCAGCTTGAGGCGGTCCTGGCGGTGCGTGAGGAGGCCGCCCGGTACAAGGCGGACTCTACCGTGCCCCCCTCCGCCGTTACCGCCACGTGGCCCGACCTGCAGAAACTGCAGCAGGGGTACATGCTGGCGGCCCAGGAGGTTGAACTCGAACGCTGCCGCAAGGTGGTGGCGCTGGCCGGCCTTTACGAGCGCTCGCTCGCCACCCTCCAGGCGCAGTTGACCAAGGAAGGGAACGTGGACGCTGCGCTGGAAGTCAAGGCCGAGCGCGATGGCGTGGCAACCAGGCCGGAGGTCTCGGCGGCACGTTTTGCGGTGACCGAGGCCGAAGCGCGCCAGCCCAAGCTGGCGCCCGCTCCCGTGACGGAACCGGCCAAGGAACCCGCCAAGCCGACCCTGTCCCACCTGTCGGGTTCGCGCAAGAGCCCGACGGAGATCAAGAACTACATCAAGAAGCGTTACGAGTCCATGGTGGAGGCCCTGACGCGGGATGATAAGGAGAAGGCGGCCCAGTTCATCAACCCCGAGCAGCTCAAGCGGCGGGGCACCGATGGGGTCAAGATGCACCTGGGCTGGCTCGTGCCCTTCCTGCGCGGCGCTCGCGCGCTGAACATGGATATTGAAGCCGGTAAGGTTGAGTTGGCCGAAGATCAGCAGAGCGCGTCGGTTACCCCCCGCGTCCGGGTTGCCAACGAGTGGCAGGAGAAGGATCCCTCGCGCTGGGTGCTGATCGAGGGGGAGTGGTACATGGATCTCTGACCGAGTGGTCAGGGGTAGCGACGAAACGGGCAGGTCGGGCGTGGAGCTTCTCATCAAACGGTACTTGGGGCTGGGCAGCGCACTGACGGCGGGCGGCTTGCTGCTCACGCTGGCCGGCGCCTGGGGCATCCGGCATTTCTTTGACGGCGCCACGCCTGATGGAGCTTCCTACACCGTGCCCCAGGTTGCGCGTGGACTGGTGTTGCCGCACGTGGCGGTGCTGTTCGGTCTCGCGGGTCTCTGTCTCGGCGCCATTCTGCTCTTCAAGGGGCTGGCATTCAGGCGGCAGTGGCGGCGCCGGCAGGAGGAGGCGTTGTGAGGCGTGGCGCCGGCCTTTGCTTCGGGTTGCTGCTGGGGCTGACCTCCCTCGGGTCCGCCGCCACGAACGTCGAGTTTGTGCTGAAGGTGCGCACGAACGAGGCCTGGCAGGTCACCCAGGTCATGGCCGACACCTTTTCCGGTGTGCAGGTGGAGACGGCGCCGGCGATGGGGGCAATCAGCGTCTTCACGCGGCTGGCCGTTTTTCGCAAGGGGCAGTTGCTGGGGTTTGTGCGCAGCCTGGGCGTGGCGCCCGCCGGTTGCGTCGTGGGGGGGCTGGCGCGTTCATTCCAACCCGCCGACATCCGGTTCGGCGATCGGTTGCAGGGGTTCGACATCGTGCAGGAGCCGCTGCGCACCCTTGAGCTGCTGGATGCCGGGCAGCGCGCGACGCTGGCCGACCGCGTGGCGCAGCTGGGCGATCCCGCGTTTGCCACGCGCGCGGCGGCCTCCGCCTTCCTCGAACAGCAGGGCCGCGACGTGCTGCCGCTGCTAAAGGCCGCCGCGGCCAGCGCCGATCCCGAGGTGCGCGCCCGCGCCCATGCCGCCCGCCTGGCGATCGAGAGCCGCGAGCAGGTGGTGGCCCCCGCCCTGGCGCGCGTCCTCCTGCGCGTGCGCTTCCCCCGGCCCGCCCTGGCCCAGCAGGGTTTCCTGGGCATCGCCATCGCGGATGTGGATGACGGCCGCCGCCCGGGCGCGCTCGTGACGCAGATCGTGAACGATGCCCCCGCAGCCCGGGCCGGCCTGCAATTGCAGGACGTTGTGCTGTCGATTGCCGGCGAAGTGCTGGAGGACTCCACCGACGTGCTGGAAATCGTCTCCGCCAAGCCGCCCGGCCTGGCCGTCGAACTCAAGATCCGGCGAGGCGACCAGGATCTGACCGTGACGGTCACCCTGGGCGCCCGCCCCATCCCCCTGCCCTGAGGTAACCCATGTCCACCTGCCCCTGGCGCGGCGTATCGGAAATCGATTGGGACCGCTGGCAGCCGCACCAGCGGGCCACGCTGCTGTTCGTGATTCGCGACGGCCTGATCCTGCTGATCCACAAGAAAAGGGGGCTTGGGGCCGGGAAGATCAACGGCCCCGGCGGGCGGCTCGAACCCGGCGAAACCGCGGCCGAGGCCGCCGTGCGCGAGGTGCAGGAGGAGCTGTGTGTCACACCCGTCGACGTGCAGCCGTCCGGCGAACTGTTCTTCCAGTTCACAGACGGCTTGGCGTTGCACGCCGCCGTCTTTCGGGCCGCCGACTGCGTGGGCGAGCCTCGTGAAACCGACGAAGCCGTGCCGCTCTGGGCGGCGGTGGCGGACATTCCCTACGACCGCATGTGGGCGGACGACCCGCTCTGGCTGCCGCACCTGCTGGCCGGGCGGCCTTTCCGCGGCCACTTCCTGTTCGATGGCGACCGCCTGCTGGACGCGCGGGTCGAACTGACCTGATGCCGTTCGCCCCGCGTCCTTCCCGCGCGCCTACGGCATGACGAACTCGTGTCGCGGATGACGGGCTGTCAGCACGGGGCAGGGCGCCTTGCGCGCGACCTTCTCGGCCACGCTGCCCATCATGACGTGTACCAGCCCCGAGCGGCCGTGCGTGCCCATCACGATGAGATCCGCCTTGTCGTCTCGCGCGGTGCGGATAATCTCGAGGAACGGCGTGCCGCCCGTGACCTTGCCAATGACTTTCGGGTAAACGGCCCGCAGCTCGTCCATCTTTTCGCTGATCCGCTTCTTCGCGATCGTCTCCAGCTCCTTGACGATTTCCGCGGCGTCGAACGGCCCGCTGCCCAGCTCGTCGTTCAGCGGGTAAGCGGGCAGTTCGGTGACATGCAGCAATTCGATCTCCGCTTCGTAGACGCCCGCCAGCGAGAGCGCGTACTGAAGTGCGTGTTCCGCGCTTTCCGAAAAATCTGTCGGGCAGAGGATCCGTTTGATCTCAATGGGCATGGCAGCCTCCCTTCACCCGGATACTACAACGCGCCGCCGGCCTGACGCAAGAGCCGTTCAGGCTCCGTCCACCGGCCCCGGGCGCACGCTGCGGGAGGCGGTGCGGACGCGCGGGCGGACGGCGAGCCCGTCCACGCCCTGGAAAACCGGATCGGGTTCCTGCCGCACTGCCTCCTCGCCGCGGTACGGGCACATCGCGTCCACCCAGGTGCTGAGGCGCAGCAGGCTGATGTCGTCCACCCGCAGCGCACGTGTGTCGCACCCTTATGTTGCGCGGCTCGTGCGGACACTCGCCCTCCCTCGCGGGAGGCAGACAGGTTGTTAGACAGGGGCAGGGGAGAGGGGCGCCCGAGCCGCGTCCACAGGGGCGAGAGGTGCGCGAGGAACGACAACAGCCGCTTGCGCGAGAGTCCGGGGGGCGTACCCCGTTGAGCGGCGAAAGGTGGCGATAGCATGCAGATCGCGCTTGTCTGCGGCGTTTCGACGGCCTAGGTTGACCTGCATACGGAAAGGTCACGGATGATGCGCATGAAGCGTGCGTTGAATAGCGGTTGGGCCCGGCTGGCGGTGGCGGCCTGCGTGGTGGCCGCGGCCTGGCAGGGCGTGGCGGGCGCGCCGGCGGCGTCGGACGGGCCGGAGAACCTTGCCCTCCGGGCGGCTGTGTCGGCGTCGGCTGCGTACAGCGCGGACTACGCCGCGCGCTACGCCGTGGACGGCAAGGTGCCGGAGCCCTGCAATTTCGCGGACCAGCAGCAGGCCTGGTGCGCGCCGCTGCGCGCGGGTGCGCCTCTGGAGTACACCCTGGCTTGGCCCGAACCGGTTACCGTGGCGGAAGTGGTGTACTACGGCCGCACCGGGGCCGTGCTGGAGGAGTGCTTCAAGGATTTCGAGGTGTACGCCGATGACGAGACCACGCCGCTGGCGCAGGGCGCGTGGCGGATGGTGCACGGCCCGCAGCGCGTCCCCGTTGCGCCGCGCACCGTCCGGCGGCTCCGCCTGCGATTCCTCTCCTGCCACGGGGGACCCAACCCCGGCGCGGCGGAACTCGCCGTTTACGGCGCCGCGCCCACGGACGCGCAGCTGGGGACGCTCACCCGGTCGCCGCTGTCCGACCGGCTGCTCGCGGGCGCCCTCGGATTCACAGAGATCCTGGTGATCAAGCGGCACCCGATCGTGACCTCGCACGTCTACACCTACCACGCGGAGGGCTTCAGGCCCGGCGGCGGGCTGTACGTGTTCACCCCGGCCAGCGGGGCGCTGCGCGAGCTGGTCAACGCGGGGGCAGGGGAGATCGTGGACTGCGACCTCTCCTACGACGGCCGCGAAGTGCTCTTCGCGTGGAAGCGGGCCGGCCCGCCGACCGGCAACATTGCGCATCAGCCGACGCAGCACAGCACCGCCATCCCCGCCGAGAACTATCAGCTTTACCGCGTCAACGTCGACGGGAGCGGCCTGACCGCTCTGACCGATGACCGCTCGAACAATCTCAACGGCTGCTGGCTGCCCGACGGCGGCATCGTGTTCATCTCGGACCGCCGGCCGGCGTTCGCGTACTGCTTCGTGAGCACCTCGCCGGTGCTGCACCGCATGGAGCGCGACGGTTCGCGGGTGCGGCGGATTTCCTCGAGCTACCTGATGGACTTCACGCCGGCGGTGCTGGAGAACGG
>CAYOBW010000174.1:0-2047 GCA_964402115.1 uncultured Victivallales bacterium | reverse complement strand
TGGGAGTACGTGGACCGGCCCGCGATCCCGATCCAGAGCCTGTGGACGCTGCACCCCGACGGCACGGGGCTGGCCGGGTTCTTCGGCAACCGCGTGCTGGACCCCGGCACGTTCATGCAGGCGCGCCCGATTCCCGGCAGCGGCAAGGTGCTCTGTCTGCTCACGGCGCACAATGGCGACCCGCGCGGCGCCATCGGTATCCTCGACCCCGCGCGCGGCGGGAACGCGCAGGCGGCCATCCGGAACCTGACGCCGGAGGTCGACATCGGGCGGGTGGACCGTGGCAACGGGAACATCCTCGTGAACAAGGGGCCGTACGAGACTCCGTTTCCGGTGGATGACAGGCACTACCTCGTGTCGCGCGCGGGGACGATCCAGGTGCGCGACTACGCCGGCCAGCAGCCGCCTGCCACCGTGCTGGGGCGGGGGCTCGATGCACTGGGCTTCTACAGCCCGACCCCGCTCAGGGCGCGCATGCGCCCGCCGGCGCTGCCGGCGCAGGCGCTCGCGGGCGACGGCGCGGACCCGTGGGCCACCGTGTGCATGTCGGACGTCCGCAGCGGCCTCGAGCCGCGCGTGGCGCGCGGCGAGGTCAAACAGATCTGCGTCGTGGAGGAGCTGGCGAAGGAGCAGTTCGCGCCGCTGTTCCATGACGGCGTGCCCGGCGCGCAGGGCTACGCGGCCAACACCGCCTTCGGCTTCCAGTTCCCGCTGGTCTCCTGCGGCGCCACGTACGCGCCGAAGAAGGTCTGGGGCTACGCGGACGTGTCGTCCGACGGGGCGGCCAGCTTCAAGGTGCCCGCGGGCGTCCCGGTCTACTTCCTCGCGCTCGACGCCCAGGGCCGGGCCGTGCAGCGCATGCGGACCTTCACGCATTTCATGCCGGGCGAGGTACAGAACTGCGTGGGCTGCCACGCCGACCGGAACTACGCCGCGTCGCCGCCCCGCGCCATGCCTTTCCGGCGGGGCGCGCCGCAGCCGTTGCGCCCGCCCGAGTGGGGCGTCAAGGGGTTCAGCTACCGCGAGGTTGTCCAGCCCGTGCTGGACCGCCACTGCGTTGCGTGCCACAACGCCCGGTCCGCGCCCGGCGGGGTGGATCTCGGCGGCGACCTGACCGACTTCTTCAACGTGTCGTACGAGATCCTCGCGCGCAAGGGCACCTTCGGCGAGCGCAACCCCGGCGCCCACGGCGTGGAGCCGCACCACGAGGGGCGCAATCCCTACACGAGCTGGATCCCCTCCATCAACGGCACGGAGTACAACATCCTGCAGACGGAGCCGAAGACGTGGGGCTCGCCCGCGAGCAAGCTGGCGGATCTCTTGCTGGCGGGGCATCCCGACGCCGCGGGGAAGCCGCGGGTGCAGCTGGACGAGGCCGGCCGGCGGCGGATCCTCGCGTGGATCGATCTCAACGTGCCGTACTACCCGAACTCCGCCTCGCGGAACGTGCGGGCGATGGGCTGCCGGCGGGTGTTCCCGGTCGCGCTCGACGCCGCGCTGGCGAAGGTGTCCGCTGCGCGGTGCGTTCGCTGCCATGCGCAGGGCGTGCCGCGCACGTTCTATATCCGGATCGAGAAGCCCGAGTTGAACAGCTTCTTGCTCGCCCCGCTCGCGAAGGACGCGGGTGGGACGGGACGGTGCGGCGAGGCGGTGTTCGCTTCGACGGCCGACCCGGACTACCGCGCGCTCTTGGCCACGTTCGCCCCCGTCGCCGCCGCCCTGCTCGAGAGCCCGCGCGAAGACATGCCCGAGTGGCGCCCCCCGGTGCCAACATGCGCGGCGAAGTAGGGGGTCCGCGTACTCTCTCTCCATCCTAATCCTAATCCCGTTTTCTGGCTGCGTGTTTTGTCAAGCCGGAGGTGTGAAAACGGAACGGGGGGGGCGAGCGTCCTCGCGAGCCGCTGACGCAGGGAATGAACCGATTGGGCAGTCTGTAGACGAGTTCTCCCGCAGAACGCATTTGCCTGTAGCCGGAAGGTTGCCGTTTCTGGCATAAACAGACTCATGAAAGCACTAGGCACTTCATACGTAGGGACCCTGACGGGCG
>CAYOBW010000173.1:0-15081 GCA_964402115.1 uncultured Victivallales bacterium | reverse complement strand
CGACCGCTCCCGCTGTCGGCGAGGCTACAGACCCTACGGAGCTGATATGCGCCCCAAGCGCCCTCCGAGCCGTCCCGATCCGGATCGGGACGGCTCGGAGGGCGTGGCGACAGGGCCGAGGGCACAGGAGTTGAACAGACCACTCCTGTCGCGAGCGTTCATCCGTTCGCGCAGGCCACGACCCGTTGGGCGTCGTAGTCGGGGAAGGGGTCGTCGAGCCAGGGTTCCATGACTGTTGGCCGCGGGGGGCCGGTGGCGGGCGTGACGCGCACGCCTTGCTCTTACAGGCCGAGGTGGCGCAGGATGCGCTCGATGAGCGCGACGATCTTCATCTCCCGTGAGCACCGCGGGCACAGGAGAGGATCGGCCTCCCAGACTTTCTTGATGAGCTCGCGCCACTTCGCCGACGGGATGCGGCGGGGTTTGTGCTCGGAGACGTCGACACAGGATTGGTGCCCACATGATTGGTGCAAATAGTGGCGAGGGATTGACTCAGGACGAGGCGAGCGGCGGTCATCAGGCTCAGGGGACGGTGCAGAAGCCCGTTCTGAGCGCCTGGGAGAGAAGCGCGGCCGAGAATCTCAGTGTGCGCCTGTCGCACAAGCGTCGACACGGGCTGCAAAGCAGTTGGGACGCGTTTTCCGCGCGAAGGCGGGCAGCAGGCAACCAGACCCGTCGTCACAATCCTCGAGCACGCCGCATCTTGCTCGCGACCGCGTGCGGGCACGGTTACATTGCGCATAGGTTACCGTCGGCTCCGTTGTCGCCGGGGCAAAGTACAGCAGAAAATGGCGGCTGGCAGTATTTACGACATCGAGCCGTCTAATACAGACGTTGGGGGAGCAGAGGGAATGGATTACGATTAAGAGTAGGATTAAGATTAAGAGGGGGTCGGAGCACCTCGTAATCGTAATCTTAATCGTAATCTCCGCATGAAGGAGCGCCAGAGTAGTCGGAGAATGGGGCGTGCGTTGGACACCGGGCGGGAGAAATGCAAGAGAACCCCAACACGCCGCCTGCAAACTGGCTCGCTTCGCTCGCAGTTTGAGGCGGGGCGTTCAGGCAGGGCGATTCCGCCAGCAGGTGCGGATTGCCGGCGCTCGCGAGCAGCGGCGCGTTCGTCAGATTGCCGACGCCGCCCGGATCGGGGGTCGTGCAGCAGTAGGTCAAGGAGCTTCGATACCAGTTTGCGTCACCCTGGGCCCCGTTGTGGTACACGATGCAGTTTCGCAGCGAGGCATCGTACGCGCCCCCGCCAGCCAGAGCGGTGTTGTCGATGAGCGAACAGCCGCCCAGGACGCCGCCGTATGCGCCGCCCCCGCCCGAGCTCGCCGCGTTGCCCAGGAGTCCACAGTTGTCGAGCGTTCCCACGTACGTCCCGCCGCCCCAGGCAGCGCTGTTGCCTGCGAGTGTGCAGTTGGTCAACGTGCACCCGCAGGCCCCGCCGCCATTCCCGTCGGCAAAGTTGCGCGTGAGCGTACAGTCGCTGAGCGCGCTGCCGTACGCTCCCGGCGCCGTCGCCAGCACGATCCCGGCCAACCACGCCATGTGCCGCATGCTGCATCCTCCTGACCGCGTGCCATGCGGCTCAATCCTTGATGCGCAGCTTGAGCTCGTCGGCGTTGGCCTTCAGCTCCGGGGCGTACATGGCGTGGGCGCGCGTGGGCAGGGCGCTGAACGTGCCGGGGATCTCCGCGCGCAGCCGGTACGCGACGCTGTGCGTGCCGCGCGCCAGGTTGCTCACGAAGAAGCAGACGCGCTCGTCGCGGAACTCGACGTAGGCGCCCATGTCGTTGCCGTTGTACCCGCTGCGCACCTCGACCGGCTCGCAGCCCGCCGCCTTCATGTCTTCGAAGACGATGTACTCGTAGTCGTTCTTGCTCTCGATGGTCAGCTCCACCTCCAGCAGGTCGCCGCTCTTCACCGTGGCGTTGTTCGCCAGCGCCTCGCGCTCGTACTTCTCCACCTTCTGATCGAGCGCCTGCCCGCGCGCGCCGGCGACCTTGACCGTCTTGTCCACGGCCTTGAGCCGGTAGAACGCGCGGTTGACCTTGATCTCCAGCCCGGCGCGGGTGATGAGGTCCTCCAGCGTGAAGTTGGACAGGTAGGCGTTGAAGTACACCGGCCCGGTCCCCTGGCGCGTGACCTCCAGCTTGTGCGCGCCCGCCTTCACGGCGGCGCCCTCGACCAGCAGCGTGCCGTCGAAGGCGTACAGCGTGTCGGGCGTGATCCGCACGCTCTTCTTCAGCTCGCCGTCCAGCCGCACCTCGACGGTCATGTCGGGCTTGTCCTCGCCGCTCGCGCGCAGGTAGTCGGCCATGGCCTCGATGCAGAGCGCCGTGTCGCGCGTGGAGTTCCAGTAGCTGGCGTGCTTGCGGTTGTTGAGCAGGTACTTCACCAGCCCCGCCGCGCGCGCGCCGCGCGGGTCGGTCTGCGCGAGCAGCTTCAGGTAATAGGCCTGCGCCTCGTACTCGCTGCCGTACCAGCACCACCAGTAGCCACCGTTGCCGAGGTTCAGCCACGCGGTCTGGTTCTCCTTGTCCTCGACGACGAGCTGCTCGAGGTTGCGCAGCAGCATGGCGAGCTGATCCTTGCGGCCCGCGCGCGACAGCCCCATGGCGAAGACGGCCTTGCCGTAGGCTGCCAGCTCGTTGCGGTCGCGGTAGAGAAACTCGCGCATCCCGGCGTGCTCCTGCCCCGCGTCCGCCAGGACCATGTAGACCAGCGCGTCGAGGTTGTCGGCCGTTCGCTTCCACGGCTCGGCCTTCTTCGGCGCCCGCTCCAGCTTCCGGACCTCGTCGGCCTGGTAGCGCGTCAGCCACTTCACGCCCTGCGCCAGGACCTCCTCGGGCACCTTCACGCCGCACGCGCCGGCGGTCTGCAGGCCGTGCACGACCCACGCCGTGGTGTGCGCCGAGGCGTGTTCGCCCCCGCCCGAGAACCAGCCCCAGCCGCCGTCGCCGAGCTGCATGGAAGCGAGGCGCTTGACGCCGACCCGCGCCATGTCCTCCACCGCGCCGGCGTCGAAGACGGCGTTGTTGGTCCAGCGCTGCCAGCCGGCGGCGCGCTTTTGCGCGTCGCCGATCTCCTGCGCGTTCAGGTTGACCTGCTTCTCGCGCAGCGCCTTGAGGTCCACGCCCGCGTCGCGCAGGATCTTGTGCGTGATGACCGTCGGCAGGAAGCGGTTGAGGGTCTGCTCCGTGCAGCCGTAGGGGTAGGAGGCGAGGTAGGGCAGGGCGTCCACCAGCGCGCCGGCCAGCGTGGGCGAGTAGCGCACCTCCAGCCGGGTCTGCTCCACCCGCCGCTCGGCCGGCACGCGGAAGGCCACCTCCGCGCGCGTCCCGTCGCGCCGGATGACGCCGCAGAAGGATTCTGTCTTGAGCATGCCGTGCACGTAAACCGGGAAGCGCTGCTCCATGGCGTCGGACTCCTCGTCGCTCAGCGCCTTCATGCGCACAATCGCTTCGCCCTCGCGCACGACCTTCACCCGCCAGTCCACCCGCTGCTCGTCGCCGGCCTTGACCGTGATCTTGCGCTCGAGGCCGTCCAGCGGCTCCAGGCAGCCGCCGTCCAACTCCAGCACCGCGCGGACGGCCTTGGCGGCCTTCAGGTAGTTGTGGACGTTGGCCGAGAGCACGACCTCGTCCTTCTCGACGAAGAAGCGCGGCGCCTGCAGGCGCAGCAGCAGGTCCTTGCTGGTCACGACCTGCGTCGAGCCGTCGCCGACGCGCGTGCCGTCGCCCATGGCCCAGGCGCGCACGGACCAGCCGGAAAGGTTCTCGGGCATCTTGAACGCGACCTCGGCCGTGCCGTTCGCGTCGGCGGTCAGCGCGCCGGCCCAGAAGGCGGTGTCGGCGAAGTTCGCGCGCACGGTCGGCACGACCTCCGCCGCTCCGCCGCCCGCGCCGTCGCCCTTGGCCTCGCCCGGACCGCGGTTGCGCGCGTCGACGCTGAACGCGTCGGCCGCCTTTTCGGCCATGGGCGCCGACGGCGTGGCGGCCGCCATCGCCATCGGCGCGCCGCTCTTCGCGACCGTCACGCCGTCCAGCGCGAAGCCTGCCCGCCTTGCGTTGAAGGATCCGCGCAGCATCCCCCCGGCCGCCGCTTCCCGGCCCGTGGCAACCGTGCTCTCCTCGTCGGCCACTTCGTGGCCGAAGACGCCGACCGCCTGCATGCCGGGCTCCTTCTCCCGCAGGAGATTCGCGAACCAGCGGTCGCTGCTCGCGTCCGTCCGCGGCTGGTGGTGGCGCTGCCACTTCCAGAAGAACGGCTTGATGTCGCCCACGTTGGAGCCGCCGGAGATGTACTCGAGGGCCTTGTCGTACACGCACACGACCAGCGAGCCCGCGCACGGCTTGCCCGCGGGGTCGGTGACGCGCAGGCTCACCTGCGCCGGCGCGCCGGGCTTGTAGCGCTCGGCGGACGGCTTGACCTCGACGTTCAGCACGCGCGACTCGGGCGGCACCGCGATCTGCCGCACCTCGGTGTGCACGGCCCCGCCGGCCACGGTGAGCGCCTCGACGAAGAAGTTCGGCATGTCCTTGCGGGTGACCGGCAGGTCCTGCAGCAGGCGCTTGCCGGCGAGGCGTAGCACCTGCGGCTTGAGGTAGACGCCGTTGGACGGGCGGGCGAAGAAGACGACCGTGCTGTCGGCCAGCTCGGTGTTGATCGCGAGGCTGACCGTCTCGCCCGGCGCGTACTCCCGCTTGTCGGGGACGAGCTCGATGGCGTTGAAGCGGTACGCGCGGCCGTCCTCGCCCTCGCCCCGCACGCAGAAGAGCAGCGCGCCCTCCTCGGTGTGTTTGGCCGTGTCGCTGACGCGGTAGGCGAAGCGGTACTGGCCGCCGCGCGAGGCCTGGAGCTGCAGCTGCGCCGCGCCCTCGGCGTCGGTGTCGAGGTTCCACGTCTGCACGGCGGTTTCGACCGGCTTGCTGTCGGCGTAGGCGATGCGGTAGAGCGTCGCCACGCCCTTGCCCGTCACCGGCTTGCGGTCCAGCGTCTGGGCGCGGGCGAACGCGCGGACGGTGTCGCCCACGCGGTAGTGGCCGCGGTCCACCCAGGCGGTGACCTTGAACGGCCGGCGCGCGACGAGGACCACGCCCTGGCCGACGATCGTGCGGCGCGACTGGTCGGTCACCTCGGCGGTGATTTCGTAGCGGTGGTCGGTGTCGCCGTGCAGCTCCTTCGCCAGCGCGGTGTCCAGCGGCACGGCATAGGCGCCGTCCGCGGCGAGCTCCGCCTCGACTTCGGCGACCACCTCGGGCGGCGCCTGCCGCACCGGCCACCACCACGTGCAGCACGACGGGCGCGGGCAGCCCCACGCGCGCCAGCCGGGGTACCAGTCGTAGTCGTAGCCGAACCACCAGTAGCCGGGGGCGTACAGCCAGTCCCACAGGCCGGTCGGGTACCACTGGGCGCTGTAGCTGGAGCGCAACACCTTGACCTTCACCCGGGCGTGCGTCACCGGCGCGCCGAAGTAGTAGCGCGCCTGGACCTTCGCCTGGATCTTCTCGCCGAGCATCACGGGCTCGCGCGGCGCCTCGACGGTCACCTCGAACTCCGGCTTCTTGTACTCCTCGACGCGGAAGTGCCCGCCGCCTAGGCTCCGCCCGGACTGCCAGACGTAGGCGTAGTACTGGCCGAGCTGCGCGTCGGCCGGCAACGCCAGCTCGCCGTCCACCCCGCCGTACGCGTCGGCCGTGAAGGTCTTCTCGAAAATCTTCTCGCGCTTCGGGTTCTGCACGATCACCGCCAGCGTCTGCTTGGCGTAGGGCGAGTTGCCGTCCTGGTCGTACTGCGCGCGGCTGGCCCAGAACTTGAACTTCACCGGCTGCCCCGGGCGGTACACCGGGCGGTCGGAGATCATGAACACCTTGGTCTGGTTGTACTCGGCGTCGTGCCGCGGCTGGTACCACCAGTGGTCGAAGCCGAGGTAGGCGAGGCGGCCGGCGGGGGTCGTGGCGGTGACGAGCCACTGGTGCTGCGTATCGTAGGACTTCGCGTCGAGGATCGCCTGGCCGTCGGCGTCGGCGGTCGCCGTGAAATCCCGGGTCAGCACGCGCTGCTTGGGGCCGAGCGGGAGCGGGTGCTCGATCCGCTCGTGACGGTAGCCGAACCCCGCGAGCTGCGCGCCGGGCACCGGCTGGCCGGTCACGGCGTCCGCCACGAAGAAGAACACCGCGTTGTCGAGCGGCTTGCGCACGAGGATGGTGTCGTTGAGCCAGAGGATGACGCGGCTGGTGTTGCCGCCCGCGAGGTGGGCGATGACGAGGTAGGCGCCGGCCTGCTTGAGGGGGGCGGTGACGGTGACGCGCCGGTCGAGGTGCCCCTCGCGCGGCTTGAGGTCCATCGTCCACTCGGCCGCCTTGTCGCCGAGGTACTGCTTCTCGTTGCCGGCCACGAGCCGGTGGCCGATGTTCTGCACGTCGACCTTCTCCCACGCGGTTTCGCGCGGGTTGGACCTGAGGTACGCCTGCACGTCCTGCAGCAGCGCGTCCACCTTGATGGCGTAGGCCGCGAACGTGGCGCGGGTGCCGTTGCGGTAGCGGAACTCGCACGTCGCGGGCTTGCCGGCGGCCTGCGTGCGCAACGGCTCGAACGTGCCCCAGTTGTCGAGAATCTGGTCGAGGCGCTGCTTCTTCCACTTCTCGTCGCTGTCGCCGAACGCCTTGATGCTGCGCTCCCAGTACGCGGCGGCCTGGTCGAGCTGCCGGCGGTTCTCGAAAATCTGCGCGAGCGTGTTGAGGCTCTCCTCGGCGTAGCCGCCCTTGGGCTCGTCGGCGATCCGGCGGTAGAGGCGGATGAAGTCGAACTCCTCCGGGAGCTTGAAGCGCCGGATGCCGGTGGCGAGGCGGGCGATGGTTTCGTGGTCGGCCAGGGTCTGCAGGGCGTAGGCGCCGGCAGGCTGCGTCTCGTCGTCGCCGCCCGCGCGGAAGCCCCACGCGGCCAGGGTTTGCACGCCGAACTGCTGGTGCAGGAAGTTGGCGAGGTCGAAGCGCACGCTGTTGGCCTGCGACGGGTCGAGCTTGGCGGCCCGCTCGAGCAGCCAGCGCCAGCGCTCGCCGTCGGTGGCGGCCGCCGCGAAGCTTGCGGGGACCTTGTGAAACACCGGGTTGCCGTCCGCGTCGACCGGCGCGCCGCGCGTCTCGCCGCCGCCCTGCCAGCCGTAGCCCCAGCCGTCCTCGTAGTCGGGCAGGGCGGCCAGGTCCGTCGCGTACTGGAGCCGCCAGGCATCGTCGTAGCCCCGGTACCCCATGAGGATCCGGGCAAAGGCGCGGCAGAAGCTCGCCGCGTCGCCGCGGTCGGGGTCGTCGGCGCACAGCGCGAGCGCCCGGTCCATGAGCTGCAGGGCGCGGACGCGGTCGCGCTCGAAGCTGTTGACGTACCGGCCCTGGCCGCGGTGCGGGCCGCGCGTGAAGGCGCCGGAGACGATGAAGCCCTGGTGTTCGCCGTCGAAACAGCCCTCCGCCGCCTTGCGCAGCAGCCGCCAGTTGTTGCTGTGGACCTGGACGACCGACTCCAGGAAGCCGTCGGTTTCGCCGTTGCGGTTGATGCTGCGCAGGCACTGGATGCCGTTCTCGAGATCGCCGCCCACGAGGCGGACGTCGTCGGCGCGGTTCGTCGCCAGGGTGCGGTAGAGGTCGAAGGCGTCCTTGTAGTTGCCGTCGCGCTGCAGCTTCTGCGCCTTCTGCCGCAGCGGGTTCTGCGCGTTGTCCGCGCCGGCCGGCGCGGCGGCTGCCGCGGCGCCGAGGAGACCGATGAAGCAGAGGGCGGAAAGCAGGGTCGTGGACATGGCGGTCATCTCCTGTGGCATTCTGAGTTCTGTCTTCTGACTACCTGAGCAGTTACCTGGTGTCAATAATTCTGTGTAAGGCCTCACCAACGCAGGGGGCTTTCGTCGCGCATAACGGCCGGGGACGGCCGTCTCCATCGCGTGGGCAGGCGACGAGGCGTGGAGACGGCGGTCCCCGCCGTTATCGCCCTCGCCCTGCGTCACTGAGGCGTTACTATTCCGCCATGCGTGAGCAGCCACAAGTTGCTTTCCCCCCGCACCTCCACCCCGGAAACGTTTCCCGCCGGGGCTTTCTTCAGGATTTTCGCCACGTCAGGCCTCCTGCTCGCGCTCGGCGATCAACTCGGCCACGGCAGCGCGCACTGGCGCGTACGCCCGTCCTGTCCCCGCGAGACGCCTGGCAAGCTCGGCACGATCGGGCAACACGCGCACGCGGATCCCGTCCGTCCCGGCGATGGGATCCCGATCCACGTGTCCGCGCGTACCTGGCACCGCACGGCCTGCAAGACGGGATCGTCATCCTGAGCGAAGCGAAGGATCTCGGCCTCTCGATGGGCCCCGAGGGGCGCGGTGCCAGGCATTGCCCGCCGCGCCCGCGTGCCTGGCACCGCGCAATCACGCCTCTGTGGTCGAGTCATAGGCGAGGTCGAGTTGCGGCAGTTGGTCGCCCGGGATGGCCGCAAAATGGCGGTCCCGATGCACCAGGCAAGCCTGCCGCTTGCGGGCGGCCGCGGCAATCAGGCAATCGACCAGCGGAAGGCGACCTGTTGCGCGACGCCCGATCTCGATGGCCGCCAGTGCGACGGGTTCATCCAGGGGCAGTATCGAGGAGAAGAGGGCTTTGTAACTCTCGACCGCGCTGTCGGCTGCCCCGGTCGGGAAGCCCAGCTCGACCAACCTGCGGGCAAGCTCAGTCAAGGAAAGGCTGACGAGCAGCAGCACAGCGTGCGGGTCTTCGGCAAGCGCCTGCACACGCTCCCACCCCCGTTCCTTGCGGAAATGGGCGAGCACGGCGGAAGTGTCGAGGACGTAGTCCGCCACGTCAGGCCTCCTGCTCGCGCTCGGCGATCAACTCGGCCACAGCATCGCGCTCCGGCGCGTAAGTCCGTCCTGCTCCCGCGAGACGCCTGGCAAGTTCGGCACGATCGGGCAAGACGCGCACGCGAATCTCGTCCGTCCCGGCGATGGGATCCCAATCCAAGCGGAATCCGGGACGAATCCCGAATTGCCGCCCTACCGCAGCGGGTATGGTCACCATGTTCTTCGTGGTTACCGTTGTTACCATGGAGCAAAGCATACTCCATGACAACCGCTCTGTCAATGAGTGACGAGGGACGTGCCGCAGGGAGGGGGACACGCTCACAGCGTGCCATCCTTGGCTCGAGCACGACGCGGTGCCAGTCATCGCGCGCCCCGTTCCGGCCCGCGTGCCTAGCGCCTCATGGCCTGCAAAACGAGACCGTCATCCTGAGCGAAGCGAAGGATCTCGGCCTCTCGGGCCAGCGTCTCTATGTCTTGGCGCTGGCGCACGTCATGGAGACGGCCGTCCCCGGCCGTTACACCCCGGATGGTCCCCTTGCGTGACTGCGGCGCTACGGGGTGCTAAACGAACTTGCCCTTGTCATGCCGCCGCGTCTTACTTATGATGCCACCAACATCGACTAATTACATGAGCCGGCAGGCGCGCGTGGAACGGCTTCAGAGGAGGACAGACAATGCAGGCAGGCTGGCGCAGAGGGGCGGGAGGCGTGGCGGTGGGGTGGCTGATCGCGGGGGTGGCGCTGGCGGACGTGCCGGACCGCATCAACTACCAGGGGCGGCTGGTGACGTCCTCGAACCTGGTGAACGGCACGGTGTCGCTCGTGCTGCGGCTCTACGATGCCGAGACCGGCGGCACGCTGCGCTACGCGGACTCGAACCGCGTCACGGTCGTGGACGGGCTCTACGCCACCTGGCTGGGTGACAACACGATTGCCGGCACGTTGACCAACGCGCTGGCTCAGCCGCAGGTCTGGGTCGAGCTGGTGGTCAATGGCAGCCGCCTCTCACCACGCGAGCGGCTGGGCTCCGTGCCGTATGCCCTCAACGCCAACGCGGCAGCCGGCCTGAGCACGGTCAATCCGACCTTCGCCGGCGTCGTGACCGCAGCCGGTTTCGCGGGCGACGGCAGCCGGCTGACGCGCATTGACGCGCTCGATGCCCCGGCGGGCGGCCCGGCCAACGTGGTGGTGGTGAATGGCGCGGGACGGGTTGGCATCGGCACGAATGCGCCGGTGGCGGGGCTGCACATTGCCGGCAGCGGCACGTTGTTCACGCCGAAACTCGTGGCCGAAATCGTGGATGGGGTCGGCGGCTTCAGCCGGTTGAGCGGCGCCAATTCCGTGCAAGTCGTCGGCGCCACGGCGTACGTGTCGGCGTACAATGACGACGCACTGACGATCATGGACGTATCCAACCCCGTGGCCCCTGTCAAGTTGGCGGAAATCGTGGACGAGGTCGGTGGCTTCAACCGGCTGGGCGGCGTCCGGTCCGTGCACGTGGTCGGCACCACGGCCTACGTGGCGGCGGACCGTGACGACGCGTTGACGATTATTGACGTGTCCAACCCCGCGGCTCCCGTCAAGCAGGCGGAAATCGTGGACGGGGTCGGTGGCTTCGGCGGGCTGCAGTACCCCACCTGCGTGTATGTGGTCGACAGCACGGCGTACGTGGCGGCGTACGATGACGACGCGCTGACGATTATTGACGTATCCAACCCCGCAGCTCCCGTCAAGCAGGCGGAAATCGTGGACGGGGTCGGTGGCTTCAACCGGTTGAACGGCGTCCATGCCGTGCATGTGGTCGGCAGCACGGCGTACGTGGCGGCGTACAATGACGACGCGCTGACGATTATTGACGCATCCAACCCCGCAGCCCCCGTTAAGCAGGCGGAAATCGTGGACGGGGTCGGTGGCTTCAACCGGTTGAACGGCGCCGTTTCCGTGCATGTGGTCGGTGCCACGGCGTACGTGGCGGCGTACGATGACAACGCGCTGACAATTATTGACGTATCCAACCCCACGGTCCCTGTCAAGCAGGCGGAAATCGTGGACGGGATCGGTGGCTTCAACCGGCTGGGCGGTGTTCGGTCCGTGTACGTGGTCGGCACCACAGCGTACGTGGCGGCGGATGCTGACAACGCGCTGACGATTATTGACGTATCCAACCCCGCGCTCCCCGTCAAGCTGGCGGAAATCGTCGATGGGGTTGGCGGTTACCACCAGTTGGGAGGCAGCCGGTCCGTGCACGTGGTTGGCAACACGGCGTACGTCGCGGCAGGTACTGACTCAGCGCTGACGATCATGGACGTGACCCCCTGCACGTTGGGTTTGGCGGTGGACGGTTGGGTTGGGATTGGGACCACCACGCCCCGCAGCGCCATGGAGGTCGCGGGTACGGTGACCGCCACGACCTTCAGCGGCGGCGGCGCCGGGCTCTCGGATCTTAACGCCGACGCTGTCACACAGGGCACGCTGCCGGACGCGCGGCTGTCGGGGAACATCGCCAAGCTGAACACCGCGCAGACGTTCACCCAGCGGCAGACGTTCGGGGCGGGCGCCGCGCTGAACGACACCGATTTGCTGCTGCGTGCCGGCACGGACGCGAGTCACGGCATCGGCTGGTACGGAACGGGGAAGACCTTCGAGGGGATCGTCATGGAAGGGCCCGTGATCTACGGCTACTGGGGCGGGGCGTTGGGCAGCAAGAACGGCGGCGACAGTATTGCCCTGCGCTGGGACGAGCGTCGCCGCGTCGGCGTCGGCACGGCTACGCCCGACTCGCCCCTGACCGTGGTCAAGGCGGCTGCCAACGCACGCGGCGCGGAAGTCAGCATCGTGAACAACGCGGTCTCCATGGTCGGCAACGAGGCGGCGCTGAACTTCGCGGTCGATGATTCCACCTACGCCGGCGATGACGCCAACGCCCAAATCAAGGCGCGGCTCATGCGTACGGACAACCGGACGGATCTGATCTTCAGCACCTACAACGGCAGCCCCGGCGGCTTCGGCGAGCGCGTGCGCATTCAAGCCGACGGCAACGTCGGGATCGGCACGGCTTCTCCGCAACGCACGCTGCACGTCAGCGACGTGCTGCGGCTGCAACCGCGTGCGACGGCGCCAACCAGCCCGGCCAAGGGCGACATGTACATGGACAGCGTCCTGAACAAGCTGAGGGTCTACGACGGGACGACGTGGCAGAACTGCTGGTGAGGGGGGAGTTGGCAAGCCGAATGGCACGTAACGGCCATCAAGAGGAGGACAGACAATGCAGGCAGGCTGGCGCAGAGGGGCGGGAGGCGTGGCGGTGGGGTGGCTGATCGCGGGGGTGGCGCTGGCGGACGTGCCGGACCGCATCAACTACCAGGGGCGGCTGGTGACGTCCTCGAACCTGGTGAACGGCACGGTGTCGCTCGTGCTGCGGCTCTACGATGCCGAGACCGGCGGCACGCTGCGCTACGCGGACTCGAACCGCGTCACGGTCGTGGACGGGCTCTACGCCACCTGGCTGGGTGACAACACGATTGCCGGCACGTTGACCAACGCGCTGGCTCAGCCGCAGGTCTGGGTCGAGCTGGTGGTCAACGGCAGCCGCCTCTCACCACGCGAGAGGCTCGGCTCCGTGCCCTACGCCCTCAACGCCAACGCGCTGAGCACGGCCAATCCGGTCTTCTCAGGCGTCGTGACGGCGGCCGGTTTCGCGGGCGACGGATCGGGGCTGACAGCCCTCGAATCCGCCCGGTTGACCGGACCGTTGACCATAACGCCCACACCCGTCAGAGTCGGCTACATTGACGACGGCGGATACTTCGATGACGTGGCGGTGGCCGGCAACTACGCCTACGTCGCCGACAGCCTTGTGGGGCTGTGGATCTACAACGTCTCCGATCCGGCCCATCCGGTCAACGTCGCTCACACGAACAACGGTGGATCCGCTCAGGGCGTGGCGGTGGCGGGCAACTATGCCTACCTCGCCAACGACGGGGACGGGCTGCGCATCTACGATGTCTCCGATCCGGCCAATCCGATCAACGTGGCCCACACGAACAATGGCGCATACGCCCGGGGCGTGGCGGTGGCGGGCAACTATGCCTACCTCGCCAACCTCCATGACGGGCTGCGCATCTACGATGTCTCCGATCCCGCAGCTCCCGTCGCTGTCGGTCACATAGATGACGGCGGAAACGCCCTGGGCGTGGCGGTGGCGGGCAACTGCGCCTACCTCGCCAACCACGGTGACGGGCTGCGCATCTACGATGTCTCCGATCCGGCCCATCCGGTCAGCGTCGGCCATGCGAACAACGGCGGAATCGCCAAGCGCGTGGCGGTGGTGGACAACTACGCCTACCTCGCCAACTCGAGTGATGGGCTGCGCATCTACGACGTCTCCGATCCAGCCCATCCGCTCAACATCGCCCACACGAACAATGTCGGAAACGCCCAAGGCGTGGCGGTGGCGGGCAACTATGCCTACCTCGCCAACTGGGATGACGGGGTGCGCATCTACGATGTCTCCGATCCCGGATTTCCCGTCGCCGTCGGCCACATAGACGACGGAAACAACGGATTCGCCAGCGGCGTGGCGGTCAAGGACGGCTACGCCTACCTCGCCAACCATAACGGCGGGCTGCGTATCTACGCGAGCGAATTCGTGGCCAACGTCGCGGGCACCGTCAGCGCCCGCGGTCTCGTCGGCAACGGCGGCGGACTCACCAATCTCAGCGGTACGGCCATCGCCAGCGGCACGGTGCCAGATGCGCGGCTGCCAGCCAACTTGGCGCGACGGGACGTCGGGCAGACGTTCACAGGCTCGAACACCTTCAACAACGCCCTCAACCGGTTCACCGGCAACGGGGCCGGGTTGACCGCCCTGAACGCGGGCAACCTCACCAGCGGCACGCTGCCGGACGCGCGGCTGCCAACCAACTTGGCACGACGGGACGTCGGGCAGACGTTCACAGGCTCGAACACCTTCAATAACGCCCTCAACCGGTTCACCGGCAACGGGGCCGGGTTGACCGCCCTGAACGCGGGCAACCTCACCAGCGGCACGCTGCCGGACGCGCGGCTGCCAACCAACTTGGCCAAACTGAACGCCGCGCAGACATTCTCGGCGCAGCAAACGCTCGGGGCGGGGGCGGCGCTGAACGACACCGACATGCTGTTGCGCGCCGGCACGGACGCGAGTCACGGCATCGGCTGGTACGGAACGGGGAAGACCTTCGAGGGGATCGTCATGGAAGGGCCCGTGATCTACGGCTACTGGGGCGGGGCGTTGGGCAGCAAGAACGGCGGCGACAGTATTGCCCTGCGCTGGGACGAGCGTCGCCGCGTCGGCATCGGCACGGCCACTCCGCAGCGCACGCTGCACGTCAAGGACGTGATGCGGCTGGAACCGCGTGCGACGGCGCCAACCAACCCGGCCGAGGGCGACATGTACATGGACAGCGCCACGCACAAGTTGAAGGTCTACGACGGGACGACGTGGCAGAATTGCTGGTGAGGAGGACGCCATGAAGACACTACTGTGTTCCATAGGAGTCACCGGTGCGCTGCTCGGCCTCGGCGCCGGGCCGGCCAGCGCGCAGCTTTCGCAGCCGGCGTCCGCCTGTGACGGGGCGGGCGGGCGGGCCACGAATGCGACGCTGCAGGCCGTCTCGGCCGCGGGCCAGGCGGGCGCCGTGGCCGTTTCGGCCGACAACCGCTACGTCCACTACGCCGGATTCCTCGGCGCCGTCGCGCTGCGGCCGGCGTGGACCAACGCGGCCGGGTTGGCGCTGGAGGCGGCGCCGGACAACGACCGCGACGGGCTGCGCGACGGCGACGAAGTCGGCGGGGCGGCATTCGCGGGGCTCGCCACCAGCGACCCGAACAAGGCCGACAGCGACGGCGACGGCATGGGCGACGGCGCGGAGGCCGCCGGCGGCTTCGATCCGCGCGACGCGCGCCAGCGCCTCGCGATCGTCGGCCTCGCCGATGCCGGCGGGGGCGGCACGCGCGTGACGTGGGTCGGGCGCGGCGGCGGCGCCGTGCAGGCCGTGCTGGCCGGCAACCGGCCCGCGCCGGATGCGTGCACGACGGTGGTCCATCGCGCCGTCTATGCCGGCGGCTTGGGGCCATGGTTTCCCGTGACCAACACGGTCGTCATTCCCGGCGCGGGCGCGACACCGACCTACTATCGGGTGCTATTGGAACGGTGAACCTGGAAACGGGAGTAGCCCTCCACCCTTTCTCTGCCCATTCACATCACCG
>CAYOBW010000172.1:4369-15143 GCA_964402115.1 uncultured Victivallales bacterium | reverse complement strand
GGCTGCATCCAGTGTGTTGGCGATGCCGGGGGAGGTAGGACCATGCCGTTTGCCCACGCAGATGAGGTGGCCCGTGCGAAGGAACTGCTGCTGAGAGTTGGACAGATGACACCGGGGAAAGCGTATGCCTGACAAGCCCCGGGGGCCAACTTACCCAGAGAACTTCGTCGTGAACCACGCCGCATCCAACTACGCCGTCAACTTTGTCGTGAACCCGCTGGGACCGTTGCGATCTATCGATGGGGTCCTCGCCGGCACCACCGACAGAGGCCATCCGGACGGCCGATGATTCCGCTCCTCGTCTCTCAAGCGAACCCCTACGGAGGTGAAATGCGCCCTCCCCGCCCAGCGTCTCCACACTGATCTTGCATACGCCCCTGACGATGGTGTAACATACTCGAGGATGACTGAGGGCTGAGTAAGACTCGCATGAGCGCGCGGTTTGGCAGGCGCATGGCCGATAGTCACGTGGTCTTTGTCGGGAGGTTGACTATGAAGATCCTACGTCCGATTCCCCTTGTCCTCACTGGCGCCGTGTGCCTGGCACTCGCCGGC
Source organism: uncultured Victivallales bacterium (assembly GCA_964402115.1). GTDB lineage: Bacteria > Verrucomicrobiota > Kiritimatiellia > UBA8416 > CAYOBW01 > CAYOBW01. The sequence goes on along the minus strand of CAYOBW010000172.1, from coordinate 14,588 downwards.
CTGCCGTCGGTGGCTGAAGGCGCTGTGCAGAATGCGGCGTTCAGGACGGCAGCCGACGCTCTCACAACGTACAGTGGGTGGCCGGCGGCGAATGCCGTGGAGGAGGTGGAGGGTGACCAAGGGTACCACTCCGCCGTAAACGACACAAACCCGTGGTGGAAGACGGATCTGGGTGCGGTCATTCCCATCCAGTCGGTTCGGGTGCGGGCGCGTGGAACGGACACCACTTACCTTGGGCGCATCAACGGCTGCATTCTGGCGGTCTACCTCTCCTCCGACGCCACGGGCTCCCCCGTCTTCAGTCGCCTGATCAACATCAAGAGCGGTCTCGACCAAACCTACGTGATGCCGGCGGGAGTCTATGGCCGGTCGGTCAAACTCAGCTACACAGGCTCCCTGACGATGAACCTTTCCGAGGTTTGGGTCTACAGCGAGAACCTGGCGCGCGGGTGTCCCGGCACGATGTCGACGACGCTGGGCGGCACCTACACGGCGGCGAAGTCACTCGATGGGGTGCGTCCCGCCGGAAACCCAAACATTTCCCACTCGGACGGCTCCGACGCGAATCCCTGGTGGAAAGTGGATTTGCAGCGGGTCTGCGCCATCGACGGCGTGCGGCTTTGGAACCGTACGGACTGCTGCGGGGACCGTCTCTCCGACCTTAACCTGCAGATCCTCGCGGAAGACAACAGCACGGTCCTGTACGACTACAAGGCGGCCCATGGGGGTGCCCGCATCAACCCCGCCAACGCCATGGGCAGCCCGACGGTGATCACGCTCGATTTCCACGCCGATGCGATCCAGGGGCGCTACCTGAAGCTGATCCGCGAAGTGACGGCCGGGAACGTCATTCAGCTTTCCGAAGTCGAAGTCTTCGGCACGGGCCTGATCGAGAACCGTCCCGCGACGTCTATCGCCGGCGTCTCGGCCACCGTCAACGGCTTCGTGAACGGGGACGACAGCGCCACCTCGACGACGCTTTACTGGGGCACGGTTGACCGGGGCACGAGCTGGAACCTGTGGGCCAACACCAACGTGCTGGGGATCACCGGCGGCGGGACGGGCGTGGTCAGCATGGCGCTCTCCGGCCTGACGCTGAACACGACCTACTTCTACCGCTGGCGCGCGAGCAACGCGACCGCCGGGACGGGTTACGCCACCGCCACCGGCGCCTTCCGCACGCTGCCGCTGAGCGACGGGCTGGCGCTGTGGCTGGACGCATCGGCGATCGCCGGGCTGGCCAACGGCAACTCGGTGACAGCCTGGAACGACTCCTCGCAGGGCGGCTACGCGTTCTCGCAGGGCACGGCAGCGGCCCAGCCGACCTACTACACCGCCCTGTTCGGCACGAAGCCCGTGGTCAGTTTCGACGGCGGCGACAGCCTCTGGACCGGGAACCTGCAGGCGGGTTGGCCGAGCACGAACCTCACGACGTTCTTCGTCACCAAGGCCGACGGGCTCACGGGCAACAGCCTCTACAGGGCGGACAGCGACGACGGCGCGAACCGTTTCTCGACGCACTACCAGTACGACAACGGCAATACGTACTTCGATCACGGCGACATCAACACCACAGGCCGGCTGGCTTGGGGAAACACAACGCCCAACACGGACCTCAACCTTATGTGCTATTGGCAGGCGGCCGGCACGGGTCAGCAGGCGTACCGCAACGGCGCGCTGATCACGTCGGACGCCAACTCGTCCGTCTTCGCCTACAACGGCTACAAGTTCCTGACGGGCGTCTCCTACCAGGGCGACGTTGGTGAAATGCTCTTCTTCAACCGCGCCCTGACCACGCTGGAGCAGGGGACGGTCGGCATCTATCTCGAAAAGAAGTACGGCCTGACGACAAGCTACGTGCCGGTCGACAACACGGGTGGCGGCACGGGGGTGGGGACGCTGGCGGCGACGGTCAACGGGCGCGTCTACTCGACCGATGGCGGCGCCTCAACCGTCGTGAAGGTGCTGTGGGGGACGGCGGACGGCGGCGCGGCGCTGGGGACGTGGCAGAACACTAACACGGTCGCGACGATCACCTCGCCGCAGGCTGTGGCGTGTGCGCTGAGCGGGCTCCACGCCGACACGCTCTACTTCTATCGCATGTATACCTCAAACGCCGTCAGCGGCAGTGTCTGGGCGGAGTCGGCCGCGCGCGTCCAGACCCAGATCAGCACCCTCAGCGGCTTGCAGGCTTGGCTCGACGCCGGCTACCTGCGCGGCACGGCGGACGGCGCGTCGGTCCTGACCCTGACGGACCTCTCCGGCAACGGCAACCACGCCACGCAGGGGACCGCCGCCAACCAGCCCTTCTTCTACAACAGCATCGTTGGCGGCAAACCGGTGGTGCGCTTCGATGGCGCCGGCGACTACCTGGACGGGCCGGGCGTCAACCTGACGGCGCAAACGATTCTGGCGGTGTCCCGGGCGGATGCGACAGCGCCGGGCCTCTCCGGCCTGTTCTGTCAGAAGGGCGCCGACTTCAGGAACATCCGCCTGAATACGGCTACCACGTGGAGGACGGCGGGCAACGGGTCCGATGGCAACGACTTCTCCAACGGCGGTACGATGTATATCAACGGCACGGCCGGCTGGACGCACAACAACCTGAACCACTTCGTCGAGGCGGTGGCCACGAGCGCCAACGCCTTCCAGTTCCGGATCAGCCAGGCCAACACCTTCACGCCCATGCGCTACTTCAAGGGCGACCTGGCCGAGATGATGATCTTCAACCGCACCCTGACCGCGCTCGAACGCGCCGAGGTGATGGTGCACCTGGAGAACAAGTACGGCATCGCGACGCCCTTCTCCCGCGTGGCCAACACCGGTGGGGCGACGGGGGTCGGCATCACGGCCGCCACCGCGAATGGCTACGTTTACACGACGGACGGCGGTGAAAGCACCGTGGTCAAACTGCTCTGGGGCACGGCGGACGGCGGCGCGACGATGAGCGCCTGGCAGAACACGAACGCCGTGACGACAATCACGACGCCCCAGGCGGTCTCCTACGCGCTGAGCGGGTTCAAGGGTGGACGCACGTACTACTATCGGTTCATGGTGAACAACGTGGTGTGCGGCAACGTGCTGGCCGAGTCCACGGCTGTCTTCAAAACCGATTTCCAACTGCCGACGGCGGACGTTGTCCTGTGGTTGGCGGCGGATGCGATTCCCGGCGTCTCCGATGGGCAGAACGTGGCCACCTGGTCCGATCTTTCAGGCAATGGCCGGAACGCGACGCAGGCCACGGCGGGCAGCCAGCCGCTGTACGTCACCGGCGTCGTGAACGGCAAGCCCGTGGTGCGGAACGCGTCTGGGAAGACGCTCAGCCTGACCAGCACCCTCGATCCGATGGGCAAGACCATCGTGCTCGTGCACAAGCAGGATGTGGCGCAGACCGCGTGGACCCTGGCGTTGGGCGGGAGTCTGCACACGACGACGGACACCGGCGTGTTCTGCCTCACCAGGTCCGGGGCTCCGGCGGGCGAGCAGATCAACTCCGCCATTTCGTCCAAGCAGTTCGCCGTAAACTACCTGCAGACAGTGGTCTCCAACTATCGGTTGTGGATCAACGGCGCCTCGATCGGGACGTCGGCCAATGCGAATACGCTCACCGCCCTGTCGGCTGTGGGTAACAATTTCTTCGGCGATGTTGCCGAAGTGATCGTGCTCAACGGCGTGCTCACGGATGCCGACCGGGCCGAGCTCGGTGTCTACCTGGAGGAGAAGTACGGCATCGCCACGCCTTTCGTCCGCGTGGACAACACGGGCGGAGCCACGAGTGTCGGCAGCACGGCGGCCACGGCGAACGGCAAGGTCTACACGACGGATGGCGGCGAGAGCACGGTAGTCAAGCTGCTCTGGGGCACGACGGATGGCGGGGGCACGCTGTCGGCCTGGCAGAACACGAACACCGTAACGACGATCACGACGCCACAGACGGTGTCGCAGGCGCTGAGCGGGCTGAAGGGTGGGCGGACGTACTACTACCGGTTCATGGTCAACAACGTGGTGTGCGGCAATGTGCTGGCCGAGTCCACCGCGGTCTTCAAGACCGACTTCCAGATGCCGTCCGCGGACGTCGCCCTCTGGCTCGCGGCCGATACCCTGATCGGTGTCTCGGACGGACAGAACGTTTCCAGTTGGACCGATCTCTCGGGAAACGGACGGCATGCGGCTCAAGCCACGGTGGGTAGCCAGCCGACCTTTGCCACCGGGCGGCTGAACGGTAAGCCGGCCGTCAGCTTCAACGGTTCCAAGGTGCTGAACACGGGCAGTATCGCCGGCGGCAACTGGCCCACGACCAGCGCCACAATGTTCCTCGTGGCGCAGGATGACGTGAACCACAGTTGCAACATCGTCGTGGCCCAGCCGGACGACGGCAACAACCGCTTCCTCTCGCACCTCCCCAACGGCGTTACCGTCTACTGGGACTTCGGCAACCTCAACGTCAATGGCCGCGTACAGTACCCCTACGATGGTGGCTACGGGGCGGCCGCCTGGAATATCTGGGGCTACCGCGTCGAAGCCGGCGTGAGCATGACGATTCACCGCAATGGTGTGCAGAAGGCAAGCAAAGCCGGCGCCACCTCGACCTTCAACCCTGCGGGCAAGTCGCTGGACGTCGGCAACGCCCTGCAGGGCGACATCGCCGAAGTGCTCATCTTCAACGGCGCGCTGAGCGCCAACGAGCAGGCGGAGATCGGCATCTATCTCGAGAGCAAGTACGGGCTCAGCACGCCGTACGCCCGCGTGGACAACAGCGGCGGGGCGGCGGGGATCACGCCGATTGCCGCCACGCTCAACGGCCGGGTCTACACGACCGACGGCGGCGAGGACACCGTCGTGAAGGTGTTCTGGGGCCGGAACGACGGCGGCGCCGCTGCGGGCGCGTGGGACCGGACGAATACCATCACGACGATCACGGCGCCGCAGGCTGTTGCACAGGCCTTCAGCGGCCTCCTGCCGGGGCGGACCTACTTCTACCGCATGTACGCGTCGAACGTGGTCAGCGGCAGCGTCTGGGCCGAGACGGCCGTGCGTTTCGAGACGCAGGCCTCCTCCGTCACCAGCGGCCTGCAGCTCTGGCTCGACGCCGACTACCTGCGCGGCGCGGCGGACGGTGCGACGGTCTCGACTTGGACCGACCTCTCCGGCAACAGCCAGCACGCCACGCAGGGCACCGGCACGCTGCAGCCGCTGTTCTTCGCCAACCAGCTTAATGGCAATCCGGTGGTGCGCTTCGACGGGACGGACGACCGCATGGACGGGCCGGGTGTCAACCTGACCGCGCGGACCATCTTTGTGGTCTCGAAGCTGGATGCCTCCGCGGCTGGACTGGCTGGCGTGTTCGCGCAGAAGGGCGCGGACGCGTGGAACATCCGGGCGCTGACACCCACCACGTGGAATGCCCCAGGCAACGCCGCGAACTCGGCTGACTTCAGTTACAACGGGCTGTCGTACGTGAATGGCAGCGCGGGCTTCACCCACGACAATCAGTACCACATCCTGGAAAACGTCGCTGTCGGCAGCGGGGCGATCCAGTATCGGCTAAGTCAGGACTTCATGAGCCGCTACTTCAAGGGCGACCTCGCGGAAGTGCTCATCTACAACCGCGTCCTGACGGCTGTCGAACGCGGGGAGGTGGGCTACTACCTGCGACAGAAGTACGGCCTCGGCACGGGCTACGCGCGCGTGGACAACGCCGACGGCGCGACGGCCATCACGTCCACCTCGGTGACGTTGAACGGGCGCGTGAACTACACGGACAACGGCACATCGACGGTCGTCAAGGTCTGCTGGGGCCTGGCGGACGGCGGCGCCGCGTTCGGCACGTGGCAGAACACGGCGGACGTGGCCACCGTCACCACGCCGCAGACCGTGGCGCAGGCCGTTGCGGGGCTCAAGGGCGGGCGCACGTACTACTACCGCTTCTACGTCAGCAACTCCATTTCGGGCAGTGTCTGGGCGCCGCTGGCGTCGACCTTCAAGACCGACTTCCAGCTGCCCTCCGCGGATGTCTCGCTCTGGCTCGCGGCGGACGCGATCCAGGGGCTGTCGAACGGTCAGACCGTGGAAACCTGGCCTGACCTGTCCGGCAACGGCCGTCACGCGACGCAGGTCACGCCGGGCAGTCGCCCGCAATACGTAACTGGCGTGGTCGGCGGCAAGCCTGTCGTGCGCAACGCATCCGGCAAGACCCTGAGCCTGGCCAGCCTGGACCCGATGGGCAAGACCATCGTGCTCGTGCACAAACAGGACGCCAGCCAGACAGCGTGGACGCTGGCGTTGAACAATGACCTGCACACGACAACGGACACGGGCATGTTCTGCCTCACCCGGTCGGGCGGCGCGGTCCGGATCGATTCCGCGATCTCGTCCAAGCAGTTTGCCGTCAACTATCTCCAGACCATCGCGGCCAACTACCAGTTCTGGATCAACGGCGTCTCGATCGGCACGTCGGCCAACGGGAGCACGCTCTCGGCCCTGACCACCGTGGGCAACAACTTCCTGGGGGACTTCGCGGAAATCATCGTCTTCAACGGCACGCTCACGTCCGCGGACCAGGCCGAGATCGGCGTCTACCTGGAGAACAAGTACGGCCTGAGCACCTCCTACGCGCGCGTGGACAACAGCGGCGGGGCCACGGGCGTCGACATGTCGACCGCCACGGTCAACGGCAGGGTGTACACGACGGACGGCGGCGAGAGCACGCTGGTGAAGGTGTTCTACGGCACGGCCGACGGCGGCGCCGCGCCGGGCACGTGGCAGCGGACGAACACGGTCGCCACGATCGCAGCGCCGCAGACGGTGGCCACGCTGCTCTCCGGCCTGGCCCCGGCCACGCACTACTACTACCGCATGGCGGTCTCCAACGCGGTCAGCGGCTGGGTGTGGGCCGAGTCGGCCGCGCGGTTCGAGACCAAGTTCTCCACCGTCAACAGCGGCATGGTGCTGTGGCTCGACGCCTCGTACTTCCAGGGCGTGGCCGATGCGACGGCGGTGGGGAACTGGCCCGACCTCTCCGGCAGCGGCAACGATGCCTCGCAGGGGACGGCGGCGAACAGGCCGGCTTTGTACAACAGCATCGCCGGTCTGGGCGCCAAACCGGTCGTGCGCTTCGACGGGAGCAACGACTACCTGGACGGGCCGGGGGCGAACCTGACGGCGCAGACCATCTTCATGGTGCTGAAGGTTGAGGCCACGGCCCCCACGCTCTCCGGTGTCTTCTCCCAGAAGGGGGCCGACGCCAAGAATGTCCGGCTCGGCGACACCAACCCGACTTGGCGCGCGCCGGCGAACGGCGCCAATTCCGGCGATTTCTGCAACAGCGGCAGCGTTTGCGTCAACGGCGGCCTTGCCTATACGCACAACAACGCCTACCACATTCTTGAGGAGGTGGCGTCGAGCGCGACGGCGTTCCAGTATCGCCTCAGCCAGGACCAGTACAGCCGCTGGTTCAAGGGCGACCTGGCGGAAGTGATCATCTACAACCGCACGCTGACCAAGGACGAGCGGCGCGAGGTGGGGCGCTACCTGATGGGTAAGTACGGGCTGGCGGCGGCCTACGGCAAGTACGACCTGCCGGCGGGCACGCAGGATCCGGTGGTGTGGTATGACCTCGATTCGCATGCCAACATGGTCCAGGGGCAGACGGTTGGCACGCTGTTCGACTTCTCCGGCAACAACCAGAACGGGGCAAGCCAGGCCACGGCCAACTACCCGACCTTCCGCACCAACGCACCCGCCCTCTTCGGCGGCAAGCCGGTCGTACGGTTCACCGGCAACGACGACTGCTGGTACAACTTCACCGAGCGGGGTGATATCCGGACGGTCTTCTGGGTGATCAAGGAAGACAGCGACGCGACGGCCACGACTCGGTTTCTGCTGGGCGATAACGATACCTGGCACTTCCACCGCGGCGGTTCGAAGATGATGTGGGACGGCGGCAACGCCAGCGGCAACGTGCTCGGCGGGTTCACGACGGTGGACGGCGTTGAGGTGAATGGTACGGTCACGACCATGCCGACGGCGGCTTCCATCCTGGCCGTGCGCACCACGGGCAACTGCAACGGCAGCCGGCTGATGAACGACCGGTCGATCGGTGCCCGCTGCTGGGATGGCGACCTGGCCGAGTTCCTGGTTTACAACCGCGCCCTGTCGGACTCGGAAATCGCGCGGGTCGGGTACTACCTGGAGAAGAAGTACAGCCTGACCACCGAGTACGGCAAGGTGGACAATCGCAATGGCGCCATGGACATCGCGCAAACCACGGCTACGCTCAACGGCCGCCTGAACGACGCGGACGATGGCCTGAGCACCGTCGTCAAGGTGTTCTACGGCACGGTGGACGGCGGGGCGACGCACAGCTGGCAGTCGTCGTACACGTTTGCTGCGCCTTACACGGCGCCGACGGACTTGGCTGCGCCGGTGATCGGGTTGTCTCAGGGTACGGTCTACTACTACCGCTACTACTGCAGCAACACGACCGGACAGGTGTGGAGCGAAACGGCTGCCGTGTTCGAGACGCTGCCCGTTTCGGTGACCAGCGGCCTGCAGCTCTGGCTCGATGCCCGGGTGCTCAAACAGTCCAACGGCACGCCCGTCAAGACCTGGCGCGATCTGACGAACAACCGGCTCGATGTCAAGCAGCTCACCCCGGGGTCCCGGCCGACTATTGTGAACGGCAACTTGAACGGCCTGGCGACGGTCAGCTTTGGCGGCAGCCAAACGCTGAATTCCGGAACCTTGCCGGGCACCTGGCCCACCACGCAATGCACGCTCTTCATCGTGCAGCAGAACGACAACACGGGGCAGAACAACTACCCGGTTTCCGGACAGGCAAATGCCGACAACAACCGCTTCCAGTTCCACCTGCCGTGGGCCAACACCGTCTACTGGGACTTTGGCGACAGCGCCGGCCCCGGACGCCTGCAGTACGGTTACGACGGCGGGACCGGGTGGAACATCTGGATGTTCGATCGCACGGCGGCGGGCATGAACATCCGCCGGAACGGCGCGCTGAAGGCGACGAAGGCGGGCGGCTCGAGCTTCAACCCGACCGGCAAGACCCTGATGCTCGGCGGGGTGTTGCAGGGCGATATCGCCGAGGTTATCGTCTACAACCGCGAACTGACGGCAGACGAACACCGGACGGTGGGGCGCTATCTCTCCGCGAAGTACGCGGTGAACGCGGCCTACCCGAAGAACAGCCTGCCGGCCGCGGCCGCCGACCCCGTCCTCTGGGTCGACGCCGACGCGATCGATGGCCTCGCCGACGGCGCTGCCGTCAGCACGTGGTACAACCTGGCCGGCAACGCGAACGATTTTGCCAAGGGCAGCACGGGCAATCCGCTCTACAAGCTCAACCAGCTGCACGGAAAGCCGGTGGTGCGGTTCGACGGCGCCGACGCGACGTACTACACGTTCAACCGCATCAACGATATCCGGACGGTCTTCTGGGTGCTGCGCGAGGACTACAACGCCACGGGCGGCCCGCGCTTCCTGCTGGGCAACGGCGATGCCGGGGGTGACACGTATCATTTCCATGCAGGCGACAACGGCGAGATTTGGCACGGGACGCATGCGAGCCCATTCATCTTGAACGGCAAGACCAGGCTCAACGGCACGCCGGTGAACGGGGTGCTCACGCAGAAGCCGAAGCAGTACGCGCTCGTCTCGGTCGAGACAACGGGCCCGGTGGCGGCCAACCGGTTCGTGAAGGACCGGAACATCGGTGGCCGCACCTGGAGGGGCGACCTGGCGGAGTTGATCATCTACAACCGCGCCCTCACCGACGAGCAGGTGACGTCCGTGGGTCAGTACCTGCAAGGCAAGTACAGCATCCAGCCGACGGTGTTCATGTTCCGGTAAGATCGCGAAGGGGTGCGTCCGCCGCCTTACGGCGGCAGCTACTGGGGGATTGGGCGGGATTCCTCATAGCCCCCGACGTGAGGAGGGGGACGGGATCGCGAAGCGGTCGGTCCGCCGCCTTACGGCGGCAGCTACTGGGGGATTGGACGGGATTCCTCGTAGCCCCCGACGTGAGGAGGGGGACGGGATCGTGAAACGGCCGGCCCGCCTCGTTACCTCGGCGGCTACGAAGAGAAGGAGCGAGTATGCGGCGTTTGTCATGTGCGATGGCGGGCTTCAGCCTGGTTCTTCTCTTCACCGCCTCTGCGCGCGGCGACTTGCCCGTCACCAACGGGCTGACCCTCTGGCTCGA
>CAYOBW010000172.1:0-4269 GCA_964402115.1 uncultured Victivallales bacterium | reverse complement strand
CCGCCTCTGCGCGCGGCGACTTGCCCGTCACCAACGGGCTGACCCTCTGGCTCGATGCGGACGCCATCACGGGGCTGGCGCATGGCGCGGCCGTAGCGGCCTGGTCCGATCGTTCGGGCCGCGCCAACGACGCCGCGCAGGCGAACGCCACCCTCCAGCCGCTGTATGTGACCAATGCCCTGAACGGCCGGCCGGTCGTGCGCTTCGACGGCGCGGACGACTACCTGGACGGGACGGCCGCTGCCGTGACCAGCCGCACGATCATGGCAGTTTGCCGCCTGGACCCCACCGCGATCGTGCTCGCCGGCCTGCTGGCCCAGACCGGCGGCGCCGACACGAACAACATTCGCTCGCACTCGGTCGTCGCGTGGCGCGCACCGCGCCTCGGCGCGAACAACGCCGACTTCTGCAACAACGGCCGCGTGTTCATCAACGGCCTGGCTGATTTCACGCACACGAACCGCTATCACATCCTGCTGGAGGAAGCGCCCGCCCCGGTTGCCTTCCGCTACCGGCTCAGCCAGACGGCCTACAACCGCTACTTCAAGGGTGACCTGGCCGAGTTGCTCATCTTCGACCGCGTGCTGACGGTGGCCGAACGCAACGCCGTGGGCGTCTACCTGGAGCAGAAGTGGGGCTTGGACACGGCGTACGAGACGCCCCCCGCGGCGCCGGCCGCGGTCCCCGGCCTGGCGCTCTGGGTCAAGGCCGACGACCTGAAACTGGCTGACGGCATGGCGGTCACCAACTGGGGCTCGCGCGGCGCCGACTACTACGCCGGCTACCAGGGCGCGGCTGCGGCGCGGCCCACGTACGTCACCAACGGGTTCGGCGGTAAGCCCGTGGTCAGCTTCGACGGCAACGACTCTTTGGACTTCGGCCCCCTGCTCGCCGGCTGGCCGTCCGCCGAGACGACGGTCTTCTTTGTGACCAGGGCCGACGCGATAACCGCCAACCAGATCTACTACGCGGTCCCCGATGACGGGGCCAACCGTTTTCTCGCGCACTACAGCTACGGCAACGGCAACAGCTACTTCGACTTCGGCAACATCAACACCACCGGGCGGCTGCAGTGGCCCAACAACCAGACGCTCACGCTCGCCCTGATGTGCTACTGGAACGGCAGCGGCGTGGGGCAGAGGGCCTATCGCAACGGCACGCTGATCGCGGCTGACGCCACCGCCGGCACGTTCAATCCCGCCGGCAAGTCCCTCCTCGTGGGCACGGGCTACCAGGGCGACGTGGCCGAGATGCTCATCTACAACCGCGCTCTGACAACGGCGGAGCGGCGGCGGGTGGGGCGTTACCTGGCGGAGAAATACGGCATGGTGGCGACGGCCTACGGGAAGCACGACCTGCCGGCGAGTGCGGCCGACCCCCTGCTGTGGTACGACGTGGACTCGCAGCTGAACGTGACCAACGGCCTGCCCATCCTCGCGCTGACCGACTTCGCGGGCAACAACAACACCGCCAACCAGGCGACGAACAACAGCGGCGTTTGCGTGACGAACGCCGTGGGCGGGCGCCCCGTCGTGCGCATGGACGGCGCCCTCGCGCACTACTACGCGTTTCCCGCGAAGAACACCATTCGCACGGTCTTCTGGGTGCTGCGCGAAGAAGCCGCGACAACCAACACCTGCTTCGTTCTCGGCGACACGACGACCACGTACAACTTCCACCGTGACATGTCGGGAGGGCGCAATATCTGGGCCAACGACCGGGCATGGTGCTCGCTGATGCTGGACGGCATAACCAAGCTGAACGGGGCCGTGATCAATGGCGCGGCGACGCCCATGCCAACCACGCACGCCGTACTCTCGGTCCGCACGAGCGGGAACGCCGTCGCGAACAGCCTCTCCCGCGACCGGGCTTACCAGGGACGCAACTGGCAGGGCGACGTGGCCGAACTGATTATCTACAGCCGCGTGCTGTCCGACGCCGAGGAGCAGGCGGTGGGGCTGTATTTGAGCGCAAAGTACGGGTTGGCTTCCGCCGAAAGAAGCATCGCCAACCTGTCCGCCACCCGCGTGGGTCGCACCGCGGCCACGTTGAACGGCGCTCTGGTGGCCGATGCGCCGTCCGACCCGGTCACGCTGTCGGTCTGCTGGGGGCCGAGCGATGGCGGCACGAATGCGGCGGCCTGGGGCACGAATCATGTCTTCGGCAGCTACACCGCCGCGACAACGGTGAACCTCGTTGTCACCAACCTTGCGCCCCTGACCACCTACTACTATCGTTTCCGGGGGCAGAACGGGGCCGGGACGAGTTGGGCGCCCGCGACGGCGGCTTTCCGCACGCCGGGCCACTCGGTCACCAACGGCCTGCAGCTCTGGCTGGACGCCTCGTCCGTGGCGGGCGTGGTCGACGGCGGCAGTGTCTCGCAGTTGACCGACTGGTCGGGCAACCTGAACCACGCCCGCCAGCCGGTCGTGGCGAATCAGCCGGTCTTCAAGCCTGGCGTGACCAACGGGCAGGCGCTGATCCGGTTCGACGGCGTCAATCACTACATGGATGGCCAGAACAACGTCACCGCGAAAAGCATCCTGATCGTGTGCCGGGTGGACCCGGCGCCGCCGGCGCTGAGCGGGGTGTTCTGCCGCCAGGCTTCGGATGCGCAGAATATCCGCCTCAACACCACCCCCGCGTGGAAACATACGGGCAACAGTTCGGACGGGAACGACTTCAGCAACGGCGGGGCCATGCGGATCAACGGGCAAACCGGCTTCACGCACGACAACCGGCTGCACCTCGTGCATGCCCTGTCCGCTACGACGCCCGCTTTCGTCTACCGGCTGAGCCAGTCGCTGTACAATCGCTACTTCAAGGGCGACCTGGCCGAGGTGCTGATCTACAACCGCGTGCTGACCGCGGCGGAGCAGTACGAACTGGGCGAGTACCTGCAGAGACGCTACGGGATGGCTGTCGGTTACCCGGTCATCGACGTGACCGGCAACGGATTCGTGAGTGCGACGCAGGGTGCGGTCAACGGCAACCTGGCCGTGTCGAACGCGGTCATCCGCCTCTACTACGGCACGGTGAATGGCGGCGTGGACTCCAACGCGTGGCAGCAGTCCGTCGGCGCTGCCGATCTGCCGATCGGCAACATCAGCCTGACCGGCACGGGGCTGCAGCCCGACACGACCTACTACACGCGCTACTACGCCACCAACGCGCAGGACTTCGGCTGGTCGCCGACGGTGGGGACGCTGCACACGCGGCCGGCGCTGGCGGTCACGAACGGGATGAGTCTCTGGTGGGTATCCGCCGCACTCATCGGTTACGCGGACGGGCAGGTTGTGCCCACGTGGCCGGACCTCTCGGGCGCCGGGCGCCACGGCACGGCGGCCGCGGGCGGCGTGCCCGCGTACAAGCCGGGCGCGCTCAACGGGCTGCCCGTGGTGCGGTTCGACGGCGGGGTCAACACCTACTACACCTTCACGCGCCTGGACGACATCCGCACCGTGTTCTGGGTCGTGCGCGAGGATGCCGACGCCACCTTCCCGCGTTTCCTGCTCGGCACGGTGAGCATCGGCGACATCTACCACTTCCATCGCGACCTGACCGCGACGAAGTACATGTGGAATCCCAACACCAGCGCGGCGGTCCGCGATGGCGTCACGAAGCTGGACGGTCTCGTGGTTAATGGCCAGGCGACAGCCGTGCCCACCGACCACATGGCCGTCATCTCCCTGCGTACGACCGGCAACGCCACGGCCAACGCCCTCAGTGTCGACCGGGGGGCTGGCCGGACCTGGGACGGCGATTTGGCGGAGTTGATCATCTACAACCGGGTGCTGACGGATGAAGAAGAGCAGCAGGTCGGCGCCTACCTCGCCACGCGCTACCGGCTGACGACCCAGTACACGGAACGTGGCATGGTTCTGATCTTGCGGTAGCCGCCGGCCTCCCCCCGCCTCCTTACGTCGGCGGCCACGGGGAGGGCAGGAGCGCGCGATCTGCCTCCCGTCTGTCAGCCGCAGTGGTAGCCGCGGGCGCCAAGCCCGTGGCGTCACGGCGTGGTCTACCGGCGGAGGACCGCCGGCTCCAGGGCGATCCATTGTCGGCGGGAAGAGACGGCATGCGGGACCACCGGCTGGAGACGGCGGTCCTCCGCCGTTATGCCGCGCGTCATCCCGCCGGCATGTGTCATGGCCGGTCCGCCTCCTCGCGTCGGCGGCTACGGGGAGGGCAGGAGCGCGCGATCTGCCTCCCGTCTGTCAGCCGCAGCGGTAGCCGCGGGCGCCAAGCCCGTGGTGTCACGGTGTGGTC
>CAYOBW010000171.1:0-15165 GCA_964402115.1 uncultured Victivallales bacterium | reverse complement strand
CGCGCGCACTCGTTCAGCGCCAGGAACGGCTCCGTTTCCCGCTTCGCCGGCGCCACGGCCTCCCCCCTCAGCATTCGCAGCGCCGCTTCCTTCCGCTCCGCCGGCGCCGCCATAACCGCCGCCAGCAAATCCCCCGTCAGGTCATTCATCACTCACCTCCTTTTCACGCAGCCCCCGGCGAATCGCCTCGACTCGCCGTGGATCCAACTTGAACAGCCCGGTGTCCAAGGATCTGATGACCATGCGCAGTGTTTCCGCTGGCACTGCTGACCATGGCAACCCGCGGTACTTGCCATCCGGAACGGGGTCAAAGTCGCGGTCGCCGTACATGTCTCCGTTTATCGTGCTCACCGTGCTGACTCCTTTCCTTGGCGCTCAGCCCCGCTCGCCTACGTCCCTCAACACGCCACCAGTCTCCCGCAAAGCGAAGCGCCCGTCGCGGCGCCGGGCGTGGAAAGTCGTGGAGCCGGGCGTGGAAAGTCGTGGATTCGCGTGGATTCGCGTGGAGAACGCGCCGTGCCGGTCGAAAAACGAAGAAGGGCCGTGAAGCATTACGCCTCACGGCCCCCATCACATTGCGCTGCCGCGGAAGTCGAATCGTCGGCTTAGAAGTTCAAGCGGTACAGCCCTCTGCTCTTGTCCAAGGTCTGGACCAAGGCATCAAACTCAGCTTCATGCTCGTTGAATAGATCCTCGCGGAAACGGGACGACTTCCACCGCCGACGATCAGTCACCTTCGGGAACGGCTTGTTGTACAAATCTTGCATTTCCTCGAAGTAGAAGTCCGGCGACTTGCTCTTCTCCACTTGATCGTGGATGAACAGCAACACGGACCGCGCTTTGTGGCGTTTCGAAAGGTCGATTTCCCGTCCGTTCGCCAGGCGAATCACCTTGCCACCGCCGATGATCTTGGCGACACCATCCTTCGCCGCTTCCACCTGCGCAACAGCATCGTCCTTTGTCGACGACGACGTGCCAGGAGCCGCATGCGCCAGCGTCTCGCCTTGCCCCCTGGCCGCTCTCGGACCACGAGGGTTGCTGCTCGCCACCTCCGGCTCCCCCGACTCTTGTCCCTGGACCCTCTTCGCCTCCACCCACCGGCTGTAGCGCAGGATGATCCGCGCGGTCACAGGACAGAGCGCGAACGGTTTCCCGTGGGCCAGGCAAGCCTTGAAGTCCCGCATGTCGGCAGGCCGGAGATGCTCATGTAACAGGCCGAGGAACTCATGCTTCAGGATGCGGCGAATCTGGTCGCCCTCGTACCGCACCCCGTTGAAAAAGAAGAAGTCCGGGATGAACGCCTTCCGTTGCAGCGTCTCCGGAGCGCTGTTCGCCGCGAAGCGGTTCACGTTGAACAGGCCGACCGGACAGTTCATCAGCCGCCCGCCGTCAATCTCCCCGTCGAACAGGACGACGTCTTCCGGCACCGCAAGCCGCGCAATCCGGTCCAGTTCGATCCCGAAGTCATCCCCGTTGATGTTCAGGAAGAAACCGCGCCGCGTGATCGGTGTCTCGTCGCCCATCTGTACGCGCAGCGAATCCGGCCCGGTCACCCAGCTCAAGGCAACAGGCACGCCGCGCAAGTGCGCCAGGTTCTTGTGCGGGACCTGCTGGTTCCACAGCCTGCGCGCGATGGCGTGCGCCGGATGATCGATCTGCTTCCCGATGTCCGACGGGAAGATGTATCGGCGGTCGCGGGTCACGTCGGCAATGATCAGCTCTTCGCGCAACTCGCGCTCGATCGTCACCTGCGGATTGAGCAACTCCGCCCGATTGTCGGTGCCGCCGTTGGCCAGGTTCCAGCCGATTGGCGCCACCTCCCGGTAGAACAGGCAGTAGTACTCGCTGCGGTCCGCGCCCTCCGTGAAGCGCATGATCGGCAACGTCCCCCCGCTGGCATAGCGAAACAGGAACCCCGGGTCGTTGAATTCGTACGTCTTGCTGGCGCCCCCGCCGTTGCCATCGCCCAGCAGGAACGCGTCCAATTCGCGCTGGTACGTTGCGCGCAGGGCTGCGGACTGCAGTTCGCGCAGCCGCCGCCGGCCCTGGTGATTCCAGATCGCCGGCGTATGCTCGTCGAAACGCACGCGCAATTCGAACCCGGCAGCGGCCGGCGGCAACCTCCGCAGCACCGAGAATTGAGACAGCAGGATCTCGAGAAACCGCTCCTCGGTGAGATGCAGTTGGCGCGCGAAGTCCGGCGACAGCCTCAACTTGCTATTCGGTTTCCGTTTACGGGGTGCGCCGCCCCCCATCCCGGCACCGTTTCCCCGCCCTCGATTCAGGCATTTGCGGCCCTTCGCTGGTCGTGTCATGTTCCGTCCCCCCACTGCTTACCCTTGCGTCCCCTGCTGAAGCCGCGCGGCGCTCAGGAGAGGGACAGCACGTGATCCACGGTCAGTGCGGTATCATGCCCGGCCGCGAGTCAACCTCAAGTCAAAAGAAGCCCAAAGCGCCTATCCCCGCGCCATCCGTCGTCAGGCGGCGGAGGCCTCCTGTCTCTTGCCTCCCGCCCTCATACCTCCCACCGCATCCAGAAAGCCATTGCACCAGCTTTCCCCAGCGTGTACGTTTCCAGTCACACGTGCTTGCGGCAGCCGTGGGTTCGCGACCCGGTGCTGCCGGCGCGCGTTTTCCGTGCGAAGGAGCCCTGCCGCGCGCGGCCGTGACACAAAGCGGTCGTTCCCGGCCCTCTGAATATGAATGTGTCCCAGTTCATCGCCAAGTGGCGCAAGGTGGAACTCAAGGAACGCTCTGCCGCCCAGGAATTCTTTATCGACCTCTGCCGCCTCGTCGGCCACCCCACGCCTGCCGAGGCCGATCCCACCGGCGCGGACTTCTGCTTCGAGAAGGGCGCCGCCAAGCACGGCGGCGGCGATGGCTTCGCCGATGTCTGGAAACGTGGCTCCTTCGGGTGGGAGAACAAGGGCCGTCACAAAGATCTGGAAGCCGCCTTCGACCAACTCCTGCTCTACAAGGACGATCTCGCCAATCCCCCGCTGCTTGTCGTCTGCGACATGGACCGCCTGGTCGTTCGCACCAACTTCACCGGCACCGTCCCCGCTGTCCACGAACTCGCCCTGGAGAAACTCGGCGAGCCCCGCAACCTGGAAATCCTCCACCATGTCTTCTTCGATCCCGAGAAGCTGAAGCCCGGCAAGACCAGCGAAGCCGTCACCCAGGATGCCGCGGACCATTTCGCCGGCATCGCCGATTCCATGCGCGCCCGCAGCCTCGACGCCGCCCTGGTCGCCCACTTCCTCGACCGCGTGGTCTTCTGTCTCTTCGCCGAGGACATTGGCCTGCTGCCCGACATGATCTTCTCCCGCATCGCGGAAAAGTCCGCCGGCGACCCCGCCCGCTTCACGAAACTGCTCGGCCAGTTGTTCGGCGCCATGGCCCGGGGCGGCGACTTCGGCATGGAGACCATCCGCCACTTCAACGGCAACCTCTTCGATGACTGCGCCGCGCTCGACCTGAGCCCGGACGAAGTCGCCCGCATCGCCCAGGCCACGCGCCTCGACTGGAGCGCCGTGGACCCCACCATCTTCGGTACCCTCTTCCAGCGCGGCCTCGATCCCGCCATGCGCGCCCAGCTCGGCGCCCACTTCACCGGCCGCCCCGACATTGAGGAGGTCGTCGAGAACGTCATCATGCGCCTCCTGCGCAGCGAGTGGGCCGAGGCACGGGCAACCATCGAGAACCTGCTCACAACCGGGAAGAAGGCGGGAGCACCGGCTCCCGATTCCCCGCAGCCGCTCCCCGATGCCCGCCGCCGCAAAGCTCACGACGAAGCCGCTTCCATCCTGCACCGGTTCCTCGTCCGCCTGCAGTCGGTGAAGATCCTCGACCCCGCCTGCGGCTCCGGGAACTTCCTCTACGTCGCCCTCCTTAAACTCAAGGACCTGGAAAAGGAAGTGATCCTCTACGCCATGGACCGCGGCCTCGGCGGCTTCTTCCCCCTGGTTGGCCCTTGGCAGCTCCACGGCCTCGAGATCAACCCCTACGCCTTCGACCTCGCCCAGATGACCGTTTGGATCGGCTGGCTCCAGTGGATTCGCTTCAACGGCTTCGGCCAGCCCCAGGAACCCATCCTGCGCGCCATGACCGGCAACTTCCGCTGCATGGACGCCGTTCTCGATCTGACCGACCCCGCCAATCCCAAGGAACCGGAATGGCCGAAAGCAGACTTCATCGTCGGGAATCCGCCGTTTCTCGGTAACAAGCGCATGCGGTCGGAACTCGGGGCGGCCTACACGACCGCGCTCTGGCGGCTCTACGGCAATCGCATCCCGGCCATGTCTGACCTCTGCTGCTACTGGTTCGAGAAAGCCAGGGCAATGGTGGAAGCCGGATCCTGTCGCCAGACCGGCCTACTGGCGACGACCGCGATCAGGCAGGTCGGTGCGCGCCGCGTGCTGGAGCGCATACACGACTCGTGCCACATCTTCTACGCGGTGTCCGACCGCGACTGGATTCTGGAGGGTGCGTCAGTCCGGATTAGTATTGTCGGATTCGGCGGCCGAAACATGGAAGGCCCCGCGACGCTTGACGGCAGACAAGTTAACACCATACATGCATCCCTTACATCTGGCCTCGACTTCACTTCGGCTGAACGATTGACAGGGAACCTGAGAAAGTGCTTCATGGGCATCACCAAGGTGGGTGCCTTTGATATCGAGGAGTCGGTTGCGCTAACACTACTCTCCTCGGTAAACCCTCACGGACGCCCAAATAGTGACGTACTTCGGCCGTTTCGCAACGGAAGCGACATCGTCCGCGTTGACTCTCGACGTTGGTTGATCGATTTCGGCGCAGAGACCCCTGCCAAGGACGCAGCGTTGTACGAGAGCCCGTTTGAGCTCCTGACCAACCATGTCAAGGATGAACGGCTCACAAACGGGCGAGCGTCCTATCGCGCAAGGTGGTGGATTCACGGCGAGGCGCGGCCGGCCTTTCGCACAGCCGCTGCACTGTGTCCGCGCTATCTGGCGACACCGAGAGTAGCGAAGCACCGGCTCTTCGTGTGGTTCGATAGCGTGGTAATGCCGGACTCGAAGGTGCTCGCCATCGCTCTCAGCGACGACTTCAGTCTTGGCGTGCTTCAGTCTCATGCGCACGAGATCTGGACGCGCGCGACGTGCGGTTGGCATGGTCTCGGCAATGACGTCACCTACAACCCCACCACCTGCTTCGAAACCTTCCCCTTCCCCGAATCCCCAACCCCGAATCCCGACACCTGTCCCGCTACCCACGCGGCCATCGCCGCCGCCGCGCGCGACCTGAACGTCCTCCGCGAGAACTGGCTGAACCCGCCCGAGTGGACCCGCGAGGAGATCCTCGAGTTTCCGGGCACCGTCGGCGGCCCCTGGTCACGCTACATAGACCCCGCGACAATCCGCCCTCAACCTTCCACCCTCGACCTTCAACCTTTCTCCACCGCCCTCGTCCGTTACCCGCGTCTCATCCCGCGAGACCCCGCCAGCGCCGCCAAACTCGCCAAGCGCACCCTGACTAATCTTTACAACCAGCGCCCCACCTGGCTCGCCGACGCCCACCGCCGCCTCGACGAAGCCGTCGCCGCCGCCTACGGCTGGCCGGTCGACCTGACCGACGAGCAGATTCTCGAACGGCTGCTGGCCCTGAACCACGCGGCGGTGGGCAACGAGACTTGTGAAGGGGGGAACAAGCCATGATCGACATGAAACGCGAACTCTTTCACCTGTTCGGGCGGCTCGATACCTGGATTGTCGGCATTCAATACCATGACCCAGGCCAACCTACCAGCCCAAGCGCTTGAACGCCGGGAACTGACACGCTCCGCCCGGGCGACCCTCGGCCGCCTGCCGGCGGTGTTGCGGACGGGAGAAATCGTAATCGCGTGCAAAAACAATCGGGTACATGCCATGGGAGCACCTCCTATACCTGCCGGCATCCCAAAAGATCGTCTGAAGTTCGTGGATATGCGCGTGAACGAAGCAGCGCAAGTTGACGGCCTGGAAGACGAAATGGAGTGGTACTACACGGACACAGGCGAGACGATTCCCGATGCCGACGATACTCCGGACGACATCGCGGAAAGAACCAAGAACACATGAACCTGAATGCGATCGCGTGCAATACGTTCCAACCGAACGTAACCGCCGATCTCCAGCGAGTCCGGCGGCAGGAGCAAGTCGCCGGAACTCAGTTCAGGTGGATCGCCGATGAATTCGACCGGCAGCGCAAGCGTAGCCACTATGTTCCACCCTCAGAATTCGCACAGCTCTGCCGCGTTTGACCCGATAGCGCCCACGTTCCATCTTCAGGCTCGCGTCAACGGAACGGACGCCGATCGCCCGTTCACCCTCAACCGCCCGCACCACGGCATCTTCGACGCAAAGCAGCCCAGATCATCCTCGTCAGCGAAAACCGCCTGCCGGTTGACCCCGCGATTGAGCGCGTGATAGCACACCGCCCGTTGATCGCCCCGCCCGACTCTTGGCATGCCAAGCCCCTATCCGAGCCCTGACTGTGTGTCAACTACCTCATTAGTGGTTGCTCTCACAAGAGTTACCTAGAACGTCCCAGATGCTCTCGCTGATAACCCCATCAAGCTGTGTGCGACTCACTGCGCCGCGCAAGCGGGATCATAGGTGATTACGGCGCCGCCCGTAATGAACACGCGTTTGCCCGAGACGGATGGTCCCTGCACGTTGATGATGATGCTCGGCGATTCACCACGATTACCGTTGCTGTCCGTCACCGACGCTTTGACTTCGTAGCAACCCGCATAGACGTTGGTCCATGTCGCTTGATGTGGGGCCGTGGTCGTTTCCCCAATCTTCGCGCCACTGGCGAAAAACTCCACCTTCGATACGGTTCCGTTTCTAGCCGTCGCGTTCGCCTGTAGGGTGAGATTGGTCACCGCGGTGAAAAAGCTCTCATCCGCCGGTGCCGTAAGGACAACCGTCGGCAGGAAGCCTGTTGGCACCAACCGCAGGTAGTTGTACCCGCCACGATCGTAATCAAGCATCACCCCGCACAGGATACCGCCCGTCGGTGCGGCGGTAACGGCCAAGCCGTTGGTGAGGATGCTGCGCGCTGCCGGCACGCGGATCAGATCGTAGCCCGCTCCCAGTGATGTCAGCGCGGTTGTCGCACCCACTGTCAACGTGACGTTAGTCAGCACGGCATCGCCACCAATACGCAGCAGGGAGACGCCATTCGTGTCCACCGTCGCGTGTAAGGCGCACCTGCCGAAGAATAGACTGCCGGCGACATCCAATGTGCCAGCCCCGGTGCCGTTCAACCACAAGGTCGTCGTGCCGTCAGGATTTGTCCAGTCGCCCCGCAACGTCAGCTCCTGGCCCCGATTCTGCACGAAGCACTGATTGCGCATGGCGACGGTCCCCGTGTCAACTCGCAACCCGCCACGGCGAAGATTGATCGTTACAAGGTCCAAAGCGCCGAAGTCCGGCGTCAGGTTATTGGTCGCGCCCCAGACACCGCCGAGATCCAGGAAACCGGACAGCGCGTTCGTGCCCAACTCGAAGGACAGACCGCACACGACACCGGTGCCTGTATGGAGCAGGTTGACGGTGCCATACGGCACGCGGACCGCGCCTACGATCCGATCTACGGCTTCGTAGTTCGCAGCAGCGGTTACCGTGAGCGTGCGACCGTTCGTAACGCAAAGTACTGATTCCTCCGTCAGAGACAACTCCGCCACGGTTACGTTTTGGGACGCGACATAAACACCGCCACCGGCTATGCCAACGGCATGCGCGCTACCCGGATACCCAGGCGGGGCCAAGGGCGTGCCGTCGGCGCCCTGCCACAGATTCGTGCCTACGGTCCATTCGCCGACCTCGCCAGGCGCCCATTGAGCCACCTCCTCAGCTAGTCCGCACAAATGGAACCAGCTCAGTACACCCATTGCCGCGCCCCCCCATACCCTTGCACTCGTCCTCATCGCTTGCCTCCGACCTCGTTCGGAATTCTTTGTAGCTGCAGCACAAAGCAGTTCGTGGGACAATCTCCGTCCTGGAAAGGGCCAATGAAGGAGCGGACACACTTGTCTCCCGGCAGCCAGAAGTCCTTGTATCCCCGCGGCGGTATTGCCTCTATGTATAGATCACCCACTTTCCTTGCGGAGTAGGACCATTTGCCGCCGCGCTTTGTCGTGAGCATCTCGCGTGTCATCGACGTAGCCCCCATGATCAGGCGCGGAGGGTACGACCGAGCTTCCACGGTTGCGCCTTCAATCGGGGTGCCGTCCTCTTCAAGCAGAACACCATGCACTCGCGTCGGAGGAAACACGATAGGCGGAATCAAGCAACCTGACTGCATGGACACGAGCAACACAGCCAAGATGAGATACCCATGCCGCCTATCACACCTTCGCCGACTATGGCCCAATGTCCTCCATAAGCTTCTCATAGTAGTTCCTCTCTTCAATCGCATTGGATCTGAACTGCCTCGAGTGCGAGTAGTGCTTGTCATTGTATCGCGGCACTATGATAAGCTGAAGGTTTCTGTTTCGTGCACCGAAAGCCGCATTCGACGCCTGCCCAAGCGCCCGCGCGCGCGATTCCAGTGCGTAAGAAAACACCTGATAGCGCTCACTCACATTGGTGGACACCGTAATTTCCAAGCCCTCGGCGTGCGATCCCCAGCGGTAAAACCGATTAGTGACCGGTGCACTTTCATTGTACGCGCTCGCCGAACCGCCATAGCAGAAGCCGTACCACAGGCCCCCGTCGGGCTTCATGCGATTGCCTCTTTCCCACCAGCGTAACGCCCAGTCTTCTTCATTGTAGTAATTGCACATCTTCTCGATCTTGGTCGCATTGTCAGCCAGCAGGGGTTGTGCACCGTTGGTGGTGCCGCTGTACCAGAATGCGTGAACATTCGGCGTGCTTGGCCCACAGTTGAATCCAAGCCAGTCGAAGTCCGTGGCGGGAGCACTCTGGCTGTAGAGCGAACCGGGAATCGCCGCCTGCGTGGCGATGTAGGTCTTGATCTGCTGCGCGCCACTGTACTTGCGGACAGCCTCCCCAAAGACCACGTTCCCCATGCTGTGGGCCCAGACCCGGAGTTGGCCGGCCCCGTTCATCCGCTCCATCAGCCGCGCCAGCGCTGTCGAGGACAGCCACGCGATCATCTCGCTGTCGTCATAGTGGTGGATATTGCCGCTCAAACCGTGCCGCACATGAGGGCAATCGTACAACCCCGGCCAGTCGTACAAGCCGAACCCACCCTTGTAGCCACGCCACCAAAGCCGCTTGAACGCCGTGCGCGCGAAGTAGCGCTTGTCGTCCGGCGACATGTTCCAGCCGTGAACGAGCAGAAGGTATTTGTCTGCTTCCGCCACATACGCGGTATTGGTCTGCACGTGTACCGCGTTCGTGGTAACCTCTGCCCGCCATTTAGTCTTCGTGTTCCCGATCAGGCCCCAGCGTTTGTTCGTTACGCTTCCAATCTGGTAGATGTCGTAGTAAGTGGCGATGGGGCGCAGGTCAAGTTCGACGGTGCTCCGGCATACTTCAGCGCCATGTTGCTTGAGAATGAAAACCAGATCAGCCTTACCAGTGGCACAGCCTTCAACGAGGTAGCCGAAGGGCTTGCCGATGGCGACGTGTGTCGGAAAGACGGCACACTCTGTGGTACTGACCGTCCCAACCCTGATCTCCTCGCTTTGCAGGGTGGCAACCGCTGCGTTCGTGAGGTAGCAAAACGGCCCCACCGCGCCGTTTGTCACAGCGTTGAAGATGTTGATCGAGGGCGTCCCTTGACAGTTCCGCAGCTTAAGAGCGTACGAGACCCCTGGCAGTGCCGCTGTCAATCCGGAGACCCGGATCTGCAGGAGGGTGAAGTCCTCCAGATCGCGCATGCAGTGGTTATCATCCGCTGCCGGTGGTTGGCTCTTGCGATAGCCGCGCGCGCCGATGGTTTCGTCGTCCCAGTTCGGCTTCTTCGCGCCACCCGCCCACTTGTCGAAGTCGTCCTCGTGCCACTCGAACTCCTGGTAGTGCATGGTATCATGATCGTCGTTGACCCAGAACTGGCACTTCGTGTCATCTCCATCCGCAAAGTCGATCTTGAGATCCTGATCGCCATCCATCGCAATGGCCATGAGGATCACGCTGATCCTCACCATATCCTCGGCCATCGAGACGGGAGCATTAGTGCCGTTTGGGCGGTAATAGGCGAGGGTGACGGTGACGTCGGCAGGGACGGAACTGGTGCGGATGCCCTCGACGTAGAGGGTGTGCTGCCAGGCGCCGAGGGACGCAGACGGGGAGATTGACCAGACCTTCTCGGAGAGGTTCGTCGTACCGTTGTCGAGAACCGGCGTGCCAGCGCCCTGCGGGTTGTCCCAGATCTTGACCCGCCCGACGCCATTCGTGCCGACTGAGAGGTGCACTTCGCCGTTGAGGACGCCGTTCAACTGCCCGCGGGCGGAGAGCTTTACGAAGTTGTTGGTGCGGGCGGCGCCCGTGCCCGCGACGGCCACAAGCAGTCCCGGGGACTGCTTCTCGGGGTTGTCGTCGGGATCGGCCAGCGTAAAGGCCTTGTCGCGCGAGAAGTCGGCGTCGAGGTCCACGAAACCCACGCAGGTGGACGTTTCCTGGGTGTACACGCCTTCACTGCTGGTGTAGACGACCCGGAAAACCACATCGTTGGTCGTCCCGCTCACTTCGCGCCCTTCCACCCAACAGGTGAAAGCGTTCTCGAAACCGGGTTCGTCCACGTTCCAGGTCAACTGCGACACCTGCTCGACCTTGTTGCTGGCTTGCCAAAGCCTCACATGTTCCGCGCCGCGCTCGATGGAGAGCGTGATCGTTCCGGGAGCAAAGCGCAGGCAGGTCCAGGTCAGGGCCACGAGATCCGTCTCGTGCGTGACCGCGGTGTCGGTTGTGTCGACGACGCCGTTCGTGTTGTCGTCATCGTCGTTGAATGGTATCCACTCCGCCGCGAGGGCAATGCTGAGGAGAGTGGGCGAGTTTACAATCGGCTGGTAGTCGGGCTGCGGACCGCTGTGCGCGCCGCCCTTGCCCGAGGTTTCCCCCCCGTTGCCGCTGACCCACACGGCCGCGTTTGTCGCGGGGACCGTTGCCGCGGCGGCATAGGGCCAGGCCCGCGTCGCCGACGGCAACCCTGCCGCCACCCAGGCGGAACTGTCCGGCACCGTGACCACGGAGGTCAGAGCCGTAACGGCGACCATTCCGCCATCCGCTGCATCCAAGCTCAGCGCGTTCGTACCGTTGGCGCCGAAGATCACGCTGTTGCCGTTTACCGGCGAGCCGTTGGCCATCCAGGTCGTCACGGGCGCCGCGCCGCCGAACCCGTCATCCCCAATCCGTCCCACCAACGGCACGCTGGCGCTGCTGTCGGCCACGAGCCGCGGACCAGCGCTCACCGCCGGGGGGCTGTCCGAGAGATCGAGAACGAAGTCGTCCTCACGGCCCGGCGAGCCGTGCCGCCGCCCGCTGGCCCGCCAGCTCGCGGCGTTCGCGGGCGCGAGCGCGGCATCGCGCAGCACCAGCGAGAAGCCTTCGCCGTCCGCTTGTGCCGGCCAGGGGGCGTTGTCATCGTAGAGGAAACTCACGCGCGTCACACCGCCGGCGTCCTTCAACGTCAGCGTCTCGCCGCCGTTGTCGAGCCCGTCAGTGTACACCCCTTGATAACTTGCCACCGGATAGCGGTTTGTGAAAGCGGTCGCGTTTCGCACCAACACCATGCGCCCAGCAGGCGTCAGGGAGGCGCCTGCCGGAAAAGTGTAGCTGATGCCGGCCGTGAACTGCCAACCGGCAAGATTGACCGTTTCCGTGCCGGCGTTCAGTAACTCGATGAACTCGTAGTTGTCCGGGTCGACGCCGGGTGCGCCGTCGGCGGGATGGTACATCACCTCGGCAATGACCATCCGCGGCGTCTGGGTCGGCTCGTAAGCGTATTCCTCCAGGGCACTCCACTCGGCGGCCGTGCGCGTGCGCGCTCGCACGGTCACCGTGCCGCCAGGGGTGAAGGGTGCGGTGTAGGCCGTAGCCTGCTGGTTCAACCCTCCGCCCGGTAGGCGCGGATCGCTGCCGTTGGTCGTATAGTAGATCGTGCCGGTCCCGTTGCGGTGCGTCAGCACGACCTGCGCGCCATTGCGCGCGGCGAGCGGGGGCCAGGCTGCCGGATAGAGCGGGTAGCCGGCCAGCGCGGCATTCCGGCAGGCGAGCAGCAGACGCTCCGCGTTCCCGTCCATCAACCGATAGGGATAGTTGCGGGCGGGATACCAGTGCGTGTCGCGATTCAGGGCGCCATCCCCCCACCGTGCCGCCTCCGCCTGCATGGCGTCCTCAACGCTATCGCACAACCGCATCCAGCGGGCCTGGGCGCTCGCCGTACCGAGGGCGCCCTCCGGCCGCGTGTGCTTGTACAGCCGATCCGCGAAAAGCTGACGGAAGTCCGTATCCGCCCACAGGCCGCGAAAGATGCACGCCAGGGGATGTCCCGACTGCGTGTCCACGCTGTCATCCAGGAATGTCGGCTTCACCCACGCGCCGTTGGCACTGAGCGTCGTTGCGAGCCACGTCAGTTCCATGTCCCACCCCAGAAATCGTAGCGGGCCGTTGGTCCCCGTGTTCTGGACCACGTAGTAGTTCTTGGCGGATTGCCCGTCCTCCCAGTCGCCGCCCCCCGTGTACCACCATGCCAGCACATAGTCACAGAAGTTCGTGCGCGCCACAAGCGCGCAATCCGAAGGGGTAAAAGCGCGCTCTCCGCACAGGGCCAGCAGCGCGGTCCAGGTCGCACTCGCTCCGGCCTGCGTGCCGTCGCCGTTGGCGATGAACCAGTCGTCCTCCGCGCCGCCGTAGCGTTCGGCCAACAGGTGCGTATCGGGGTACTCGGCGAGATTGTAGAGGCCCCAGTAGAGGCCGTTCAGATAGAGATGCACGTAGGTGCCGCGGGGACCGTCGCCGGATAGGGTCGTCTGGGTGTCGCGCCCGAACTGGTCCCGCGTGTACGCGTTCCACTCGCGATCGAGTGCGTGATACCCCCCGTAGGATTCCTGCGACCCGGCGCGCAAGACCAATGTGTTGTAGGTGTCCAGAGTGGTCGCCGCGTGGTGCGGTGCGGATTCGAGCGCCGGGAAGCGCAGGTGCGCGGGGCCATACTGGCTACGGAAAACCAGCCGGAACGAGCGCTTCAGGTTCACCACGTCCCGACCGGAACCGTTGACGTGCGTTTCCAGAAAGCGCGCATGCGGCTTCAGTCCGCAGTCCGCGCGCACGCCGTCGCGTCCATCCGGGTACAGCAGTTCCACATGCGCGGCCTTCTCGTAGTCTTCGCCGGAGGGCTTGTCGTAGAGACCGCCGCTCCCGAACAGGTCGTCCGGGGCAAGCGAGACACAGACGGATGGAATGGCGGTGAGCGAAGCGACGGCGCCCGCCGTGAGGCCATGCAGCGCATAATCGGCGGGGGTCGTGGCGCGATCCGTGCCCCATGTCTCGGGGTAACCGCCGGGACGGGACTGGCTGGCCACGGCCGCAGGGAAGATGTAGGTCCGCGTGTCCACATCGGTCGACACCATGCCACTCTTGAAGGCCATGACGCGCAGGACGGTCGTGCAGGAGACGGAAACCGTCAGGTTCGTGCCCGCGTGCACAGTGCCATGCGTGGGGGATGGCGCAGAACCGTCCAGCGTGTACGAGATGCTGGCGCCCGCGGTCGCGGTGCTGACGGTGACCGTGACCGTGTTGGTGTAGAAGCCGCTATCCGGATTGAGCGCCGTGTCCATGACCAGCGGTGGATGCGCTTGCCCGTTCCGGGGATCCGTGCGCCACTGGAATTCGAGCAGGTTAATCACGCCGTCGTCGTCCGGGTCGTCATAGGCGTCGGTCGGGTCGCTCGGATCGAGGCTGTGGGCCGTCTCCCACATGTCAAGCATGCCGTCCCCGTCCGCATCGGTCGTCAAATCGAATGCAAAGACCCGTTTGAGCTGGCCCAGGTTCGCCGGGGCGTAGTTGAGATCGTCGGCTACGGTGTTGGTTGTCCAGGGCGGGCTGACAAGCAAACCCTCCGCGATCAACCGATCGTAGAACGGCGCCGCGACGGTTTTGAGCTGACCCAGATTGACGGCGACGCGGTTGCCGCCGCGCCCGAACCCGCGCACGAGCGCCCAGACGGTCGTGCCGGCGCCGCCCGGCAGGTTCGCCTCCAGTTCGTCGCAGGCGTTCGTCGCGAACCACTTGAGCTGCCCGAGGTTGGCGGCAAAGTAGTCGTTGGTGGCGCTTGTGGAGACCACGACCTGCCGGTTGGTCCACCACGCGGGGTAACCCGCCGCCCGCGCCGGCTGGGGCTCCGCCACCGCCAGTCCGAGGGCGGCGGCGAGCGAAAAACGGATCGCCCGACGGCGCGTCACGGCGCAACCTCAGCCGGCTGCGGCGCCGGCGCGGGTTGGGCGGCTTCGAGTTGCCGCACCAACTCCTGGCGCCCGGCCAGCAGTTCCTTGACGCGCGCGACACCGAAAAGCGCCGCCGACTGCGCCGCCTCCGCCTCCTCCACTACGGCCCGTTTCACGCTCAGTTCGGGCTCATGCTTTCGCAGCAGGTCCGCCCGCTGCGCCTGCACGGCGTGCAATTGGTTCATTAGCGCCTGCATTTGCGCATCGAGTGCAGCCATGCCTGGCAAGTTGCGTTCAGCGGCTTCGTACTCCGCCCGCGCACGGTCCACGGCGGCCACCAGCGCCTGGACGGCGGGACTGCGCTGCAGAACCGCCATGCGGCTGCTCAACTCCGCGCTCAACGCGTCCACAGCCGTCTGCGTGCGCGCCGCGTCCTGCGCCACCGCCACGCCCACCCCCGTCAACAGCGTCACCAACATGATTTTACGTCGCAGCATGACCGTTCCTCCCTCAAGGCGAGTTGGTGTAAACTCCCATGCCGATATCCCCGCGGGCAGGCACCGTCCCACAGAAGACGGCGTTCGTGAGGTTGCCGCCGCCGAAGTTGAAGCCCGTGGCTGTGGTACTGACCGCGGCGCCGGTGGCGAACTGCAGAGTCGTGCCCCCGCCCTTCCCGTTGCAGTTGCGCAGCCGCAGGTCCCCGTCGAGATAGCAGGACTGGGCGATCAGGGTTCCCTTGATCGCCTCGCCCAAGGCGATCACATTCGCCACCGTGTTGCTCTCCCCGG
>CAYOBW010000170.1:0-15242 GCA_964402115.1 uncultured Victivallales bacterium | reverse complement strand
CGGGCGCCGCCGCAAGTCCAGGCAGGCGCAGCAGCGCGTGGTGCGGATTGCGCGCGCCCGGTTCGGGCGCCAGCAGAACGCCGTCGCGCGCATCCCCGTCCCCGGCCGCGACCGCCCGCGCCGCCGCGGCCGCCAGCAGCACCCCCGCCAGCGCGCCTCTGTAAAGGCGGTTATTCATCGGTCTGGAAGGTGGCCACGGCAACCTGCGTCACCTTCACCTTCTCGCACAGGTTGAGCACCTTGACGAAATCCGCATGCCGCGCCTGGCGGTCGCAGCGCACCACGGCGGCCAGCACCGGGTTCCGCGCCTTGGCCGCCGTGAGGTGCTCCGCCAGCTGCTCCAGCGTCATCACGCGCTGATTGACGACGATCACGCCGGCCGCGCTGATGTTGACGACCACGAGCTGCGGCGCCTGGTCGCGCGACGCGCCCTCCGTGGCTTCGGCCAGTCGGATCGTGATGTCCTTCTCCGACTCGTAGAACGTCGTGGCGACCAGGAAGAAGATCAGCAGCAGGAAAACGACGTCGATCAACGGCGCCATCTTCAGCCCGAAGCCTTCGTCTTCCTCGCAGAGTGCTTTCATGCCGCGCGTTCCTTCAGCCGGCTTTGCGGTTCCGGCGCAACTCGGTCATGAGGTCCAGGCAGGCGTCCTCCATGCTGCGCAGCAGGCCGTCGGCCTTGCCGCGGCAGTAGTGGAACATCAACACGGCCGGCACGGCGACCATCAGGCCGAAGGCCGTGGTCAGCAGCGCCTCGCTGATGCCCGCGGCCAGCAGCTCGGTGCGGCCCAGCGCGCCGGCTTTGGCGACGACGTTGAACGCGTTGATCATACCCGTCACGGTGCCCATCAGGCCCAGCAGCGGGGCGATGTCGGAGATGATGCCGAGCGGCCGGTTGTTGCGCCGCAGGTCATACAGCACGCGCGCCCCCGCCTCCTCCAGCGCGCTCTCCATTTCGAAGCCGGTGGCGTCGGCGCGCAGCAGGCAGGTGTGCAGCAGGCGCGCAAAGGGCGAGCGATCGCGCTTGCAGAGTTTGAGCGCCTCATCGAGGCGGCCGGCCTGCACCAGCTCGCTGATGGCCTGGTGCAGGCGCGGGGGGAAGACCCGCCCCGTGCGCAGCGACGCCAGGCGCTCGAAGAAGACGGCCAGCATGACGATCGAGCACACCAGGATCGGCCACATCAGCATGCCGCCCCGGCGGAACGTCTCTGCCAGGTTGTTGCCCGTGATGGTGTTGGCGGTGTCCGTCGCCGCGCCCGCCACGGCGTTGGTCGCGGCCGCCGTCCCGGCGGCCTCGCCCGCCAGGGCTGCCGCGGCCAGGCCCGTTGCGGCCGCCGCCAGTAGAATCAAGATCTGCCTGCCCGTTGTGCGTCTCATGGTCTACTCCTTCGCGAATGGCGACTGGGGATAGCGCCGCTTCAGCTCCTCGCGGTACTGCTTGCCCTTCGCCGCATCGCCCGCCTTCTCCCAGGTCTTCGCCAGCATGGACAGCGCCTCGGGCTTCAGCTCGTCGTAGCCGTAGAGGATGTCCACCTTGAGAAAGGCCTTGGCCGCCTCGGCCCAGGCGCCCTGCGCGAACTGCACGTAGCCCTCGCCCAGCACGGCGGCGCCGGCGTCGACGGTGTCCGTGGCCTTGACGACGGCGGCATAGGCCTCGAGCGCATCCTTGAACGCGCCGGCGGCGCGCAGGCAGTGGCCGCGCCCCAGCTGCAGCGGGGCGAGCAGCTCGGGCGGGGGATTGGCGGCCAGCAGCTTGCCGTAGGCTTCGAGGGCCTCCTTGTGCTGGCTGGCGAGGCGGTGGCTCTCCGCCTTCTGGAAGAGGGCCTTGTCGGCGAAGGGCCCCGGCCGCACGGCGGCGTAGGCGGCCTGCGCCTCGGCCTGGCGGCCGGCTTTCTGCAGCAGGCGGCCCACGCGGTAGTTGGCCTCGTCCGCCAGCTCGCCCTGCGCGAACTCCTTCGCGAGGCGCGCGAAGGTCTGCCCGGCGGGCTCGAGCTGGCCCGCCTGCTCCTGCGCCCAGCCGAGCTTGTACAGCACCTTGTCGGCGAACGGCAGCCCCGCCTGCGCCAGCGCGGCCTGGTAGAGCGCGACGGCGTTCGTGAAATCGCGGCGCTCGTACGCCAGTTCGCCCAGCCGGAACCGGACGTCGGCCGTCAGCTCGCTCTGCGGGTAGTCGCGCAGCACCTGCTCCAGGCCGGCGCGCGCCTGGTCGGACTGCTTCCGCTCCAGCGCCAGCCAGGCCCGGTCGTACGCCGCGTTGTCGGCGAACGGCGACTTGCCGCGCTCGGCCAGGAACGCCGTGTAGAGCTTGTCCGCGTCGTCGAGCCGCTTGTCCTTGAACGTGCAGAGGGCGACCCGGTAGGCCGCCTCGTCGGCCAGGGGGGTGGCGGCGTGGGCCTTGACGTAGTCGCCGAAGCGGGCGGCGGCAGCGCCGTTCTGGCCGGCGTCTTCCAGCGCGCGAGCCTGCCAGAAGAGCGCCTCGGGCGCCTTCGGCCCGGGCTTGGCCGCCACCTGCGCAAACGCCGCCGCCGCCTCGGCGTGCCGGTTCTGGCGGCGGTGCACCCACGCGATCCCGTAGGCGGCGTCGAGGGCCGGGCCGCTGTCGCCGGCGCCGACGCGCTGATAGGCGGCGAGGGCCTCGTCCAGCTTGCCCTGCTCCAGCAGGGCCTCGGCCTGGTAGAGGTGGGCGAACGGGGCGAGCGGGCTTTGCGCGCGCTTCTGGAGGAACGCCGTCGCGCGGGCCAGGGCGCCGTCGAAGTTGCGGGCGTTCAGCTCCAGGAAGGCGAGGGCCAGCTCGGCGCGCTGGGCGTGCTCGCTGTCGGGCCACTTGGCCGCCGCCTCGCCGTAGTGCTGCGCCGCCGCGGCCTTGTCGCCGGCCTCCTCCGCCGCGCGGCCCGCGAGGAACGCGGCTTCCGGCGCCAGCGGGCTTTGCGCGTGCTGGGTGACGACGGCGGCAAACGCGATCCGGGCCCGCGCGGGATCCTTGAGATTCAGCGCGCACCAGCCCCGCTTGTACTGCGCGTCGTCGGCCAGGTCTGCCGCGTGCGGGCCGGCGAGAAACTGCTCGAAGTCCACGGCCGACTCCTTGTACGCGCCCTGCCGGAAGCGGTACTCGCCCAGGGCGAAGCGCGCGAGCGGCGCGAGGTCGCTCTTGGCGTAGGCGGCGAAGAAGGCTTCGCCGGCGGCGATGGCCCCGGCGAGATCGCCCGCCTTTTCGAGCGCCAGCATCCGGCCGTAGGCCGCGGCCGGGGCCAGCTTGTGCTGCGGGGCGGCCTGGCCGATGGCGGCGTAAGTCTCCGCCGCGCCCTTGAAGTCCTGCTGCGCCAGCCGTGCGTCGGCCAGCGCCTGCAGCAGCTCGACCTCGCGGGCCTTCAGCTTGCCGCTGGCGCGCAGGCCCTCGAGCATGGGCACGGCGGCCGCGGCGTTGCCGGTCTGCAGCAGGCAGTAGCCCTGCCAGTAGGTGGCTTCCGGGACGAGCTCGTGCTGCGGGAAGCCGGTGACGACGCGCGCGAAGACCGCGCCGGCTTTGTCGCACGCCTTGCTTTCCACGTAGGCGTTGCCCGCGTTGAACAGGCAGACCGCGGCCTTGGCGTCCTGCCCGAGCAGCGCCGCCGCCGCCACGAACGCCTCCGCGGCCTCGGCCGGCTTGCCCTGGTCGTAGAGCGACCACGCCAGCCCCGTCGCCGCGTCCTGGGCCAGCTTGCCGCCGCCGGCCTGCGCCGCCGTGTAGGCCGCCGTGGTCTCCGTGAAGCGCTTGAGCTTGTGCAGGCACTCGGCGACCTTGAGCTTGCACTCCGGCGCCAGCTCGTGCGCGCCGTGCTTCTCCAGGAACTGGCGGAAGGCGGTGAGCGCGGCCTCGTGGTTGCCGCCGCGGAAGTGCGACCACCCGAGCGAGTAGAGTGCGTGGGGCGCGTACTTGCCGGCGGGATTGGCCTGCAGCGCGGCGGCGTAGGCCGCTGCCGCGGCGGGCCAGTCCTCGGCCTTGAACAGCTCCTCCGCGCTCCAGTAGCGCGCGGCTTCGGCCAGCGGGTTGGCCGGCCACTTCGCGGCCACCGTCGCGTAGTGTTGGGCGGCGGCGCGATGATCCTCGGCGCCGACCAGCTGGCCCAGGCGGTAAAGCGCCTGCGGCAGCTTCTCGGACTGCGGGTAGCCGGCCGCCAGCTTCTCGAGGGCCGCGCGGGCTTCGGCGTTGCGATTGAGCTTGCCCAGCGCCTCGCCCAGGCGGTAGAGCGCCACGTCCGCGGCGCGGTAGGTGGGATGCTTCTGCAGCAGGCCGTTGAACTCATCCACCGCCAGCGCGTACTCGTTCTTCACGAACAGTCCGGTGGCGAAATTGAACTGGTCATCGGCTTCGTCTGCCGGCGCGCGGCACGCACAGGCCGTCAGCAGGCCGATGGCCAGCGCGGTCAGGGTACGCTGATACATGCTACTCCTCCTCCTTCAAGCCGTCGTTCCGGCGGGCACACACCCATCCGAATTCCGAGATATACGCACGCCGCCTGCGGGTAAGCAATGACGAATTACGGGCCGTCGTCATGCATCATAACACAGGGGGGCCTGACGGCCGTCCCCCGCCGTCAGGCCCCACATGTGGTCCCCTTGCGTGGCTGAGGCGCTACGCGCCAGCGCGCGGTGTCCGGGCTGGCGCGGTTGTCCGCACCCGGTGCTACTTGATGTCGTCCCAGCTCTCCGCAATGCCAGCCGCATGCAGGAGTTCGTTGACGGACTTGGTGCGCGCCTGCCAGCCAGGCTTGTCGATGCGGAACGCGTCCTTGTAGGCGGCCTTATCGAGGTCCTTGGTCTCGACCTGCAGGAACGCGCTCATGAATCCATACGGCGGTTTGTGCCCCGGCGGAATGCGGATCATCAGCACGTTCGGCTCGCCGATGATGCGGTACAAGACGCCGTTGTAGGCACCGTAGGCGGCATCGAATGACCAGGCCTGCGCGTCCGCCGGCTTCTCGTAGGTTGTCAGCAGGCAGGGGTCGTAGTAGCCGCCGCCGGCCCGCACGAACCAA
Source organism: uncultured Victivallales bacterium (assembly GCA_964402115.1). Taxonomy (GTDB): domain Bacteria; phylum Verrucomicrobiota; class Kiritimatiellia; order UBA8416; family CAYOBW01; genus CAYOBW01. The sequence goes on along the minus strand of CAYOBW010000170.1, from coordinate 10,227 downwards.
TGCTGGGCGAATACGCAGCGGCCCACGAGCTTGAAATGGTTCCACGCCGTGCGGACGTTGCCCGCGATCGCGGCGTCGAAGCACCGCGAGTGCTCCCGCGTGGCCCAGATGCATGCCGAGCTGCCGACGCACTCCAGGCTCGCGTCGGTCAGCCCGAGGTCGTCGCGCGCCATGATGGAGAGCGCGCAAGCCAGCGAGCCGCAGTCCACGATCCTCGTCTCGGTGGTTGCGTAGGCCAGCAGGAGGCTCCCCTCGGAGCCGCGCATCTTCGTGGCGCTGTAGGTGTAATGGGTCTGGGCATAGTCGCAGAAATTGCGGAACAGGGTCCTCAGGAACGGCAGGCCAGCGTGGCCTGTCACGTTGCCGTAGGGACCACTCAGAATCATCTCGCGTGCGGTTGCCATGGTGCGTCTCCTCTCTGTCTTCCGTGGCCGGCTGCCATCGTCGTGTCAGCCCGGATATGTCTTTTGCGCCGCCCCGGCAGACTCGGTTCAGGCCGAAACGCCGCCCCTCCGCGCGTGAATATGAACTTCTGGAGAGCTGAGCGTCAAGCTCGAGACGGCGGCGAGGATGCTGAAGTCCGAGATCGCCACGAGAATTGACTCCAGCGGTTGCGCTGATCGTGTAACTGGACGCCTGGTTCCCCCGGCTGTTCCTCGATCTTCCGCTGGGTGAGTGACGGGCTGCTCACGGCCGTGCCGGCGCCTGCCGTGGGCCGCACTGCGACAGCAGCATGCCCGCGAACATCAGGGCGCAGCCGGCCAGCTCGCGCGGGCCGAATTGCTCGCGCAGGAACAGGAACCCGCCCAGGGCGCCGAACACCGTCTCCAGGCTGAGGATGATCGCCGCGGGCACGGGCGGCACATGGCGCTGCCCGATGACCTGCAGCGTGTACGCGCCGCCCACGGAGCAGATGCCGCCGTACAGGATGGGGATGGCGGCCCGGCCGATGGCGTCCAGGGCGATGGGCTCGCAGACGGCGGCCGCGGCGAGCGCCAGCACGGCGCAGGTCAGGAACTGCGTGCAGGCCAGGCCGATCGGTTCGAGGCGCGGCGCGTAGCGGTCGATCAGGAGGAGGTGCGCCGTCCAGAACACGGCGCCGAGCAGCTCGAGCGTGTCGCCGCGCGACAGGGTGAGCCGCCCGGTGACGCACAGGAGATACAGCCCCAGCGTGGCTACGACCGCGCCGATCCAGCCGAAGAGGGTTGGCCGGCGGTTCAGCGCCAGCCCGGCGAGGGGGACGAACACGATGTAGAGGCCGGTCACGAAGGCGGCCTTGCCGGCGGTGGTGTGGACCAGCCCGGCCTGCTGCAGGGACGCGGCAATGAACAGGACCACCCCGGCTGCCAGGCCGACCGGCAGGGTCGCCCTGAAGCTGCCGTCGCCGCCCTCCGCCCCGCCGCCGGGGCGCCGCCGGAGGAAGACCAGCAGCGGCAGCAGCGTCAGGCCGCCCAGGGCGAAGCGAATGCCGGTGTAGGTGAAGGGCCCGACGTGCCGCATGCCCGTGCGCTGGGCGACAAAGGCAAACCCCCAGATCGCCGCGGCCAGCAGAAGAAGCAAACTGTGTCGGGTTCTCAACGTCCCTCCTGAAGGCGGGTCTTGTAACCGCATGGACGCCCCCGTTGCAAGCTGAATGGTGACCGAGCCGACCCGTAGCCCCGGCCTCTCAGAGGCCGTGGGCCAGGTCCGCGTCGGGAGCCCGTGGCGCTTGGGTCTCCCGCTGACCGGCGGGGACGATCTTGCCGCCTGCACGCGGACGTTCCTTTTCGCCTGGAGCCCCGCGGGATGGTGGCGCGAGCAGGCAGCACGATGGACCGCAGGCATCGCCGCCTTGCCTGGCACGGTGCCTGCATTCACCATCTCTCTCGCTTCCTGATCTCTCGACGCTACACGCAGGGCCGAAAGCCGTTCGGCCCTCCCCCTTCCCCGCCGCGGTCACTCGGTCGTCCCGCCGCCGGGCGGTGCGCGCGATGTAGCGAACCGGTCAACTCAATGACCGATCATGACAAAAAGTGGTAAACAAGTTGTCCACTTGAGGTTGACAGCCGGCGCTGCCTCCACCATGATTGCGGACATGAGTTCACTGCGGACCGTCCAGGACGTGTTGCTGGAATCCCAGCGGCAGACGCGCTTCACAGGTGTGCCGCGTCGCTTGGCTTACCGTCTGCTGCCTGGGAAAGCCTTCGTCTGCATCGGCGTGCGCCGGTGTGGCAAGTCCACGCTCCTGAACCAGATGATCGCCGGCCTCCTCGCCAAGGGGGCCGTTCCCGAAGACATCCTGTATGTCAACCTGTTCGATGACCGACTTGACGAGGTGCGGCAGGGCAATCTCAACCTGCTGACGGAAGCGTACTTCGGGCTGTACCCGGAGCGCAAGGGGCGCCCCGGCTTGCACGCCTTCCTCGATGAGGTGCAGATGGCACGCGGATGGGAGGCGTTCGCCGACCGGTTGATGCGGGCCGAGAACATGACGGTCTACCTCAGCGGTTCCTCGTCCGGCATGCTGGCGCGCGAGGTTGGGACGGCCATGCGCGGCCGGGCCTTGGCGTGGGAGTTGTTCCCGTTCTCGTTTACCGAGTATTTGGACGCCAAGGGCGTCCCGGCCGACCTGCGCGGGCAGCAGGCGCGGCTCCGGGTCCGCAAGCAGTTCGAAAGCTACTGGCGGACCGGCGGCTTCCCGGAGGTCATGGATGCTGACGACGCCCTCCGGGTCATGATCCATCAGGACTACTTCAAGACCATGATCTTTCGCGACATCGTTGACCGGCGCGACGCGCTGCACCCGCGCGCGGTGCGGGACATGGCGTATCGACTGCTCAACTCGGCAGCTTCGCCGTACACGATCAACGCCCTGACCGGCTATCTGAAGTCGCTCCATCACAGCGTCAGTAAGGCTTTTGTCGGCGATGTGCTGGCGTGGCTCGAAGACGCCTACACCCTCTTCACGGTACGGCTGTTCGACGCCTCGCTCGGCAGACAGCACGCCAATCCCAAGAAGATCTACGCGGTGGACCATGCGCTCGTTCGCTCCACATCAACGGGGATTCTGGTCAATGACGGGCATCTCCTCGAGAACCTCGTGTTTGTGGACGGCCGTCGGCGCGGGCGCGAGTTGTACTACTACCGCACGCGCTCCGGTCGCGAAGTGGACTTCGTCTGGCGCGGCGAGGACAGTCGGCTTACGCTGGCTCAGGTGGCCCTGCGCGCGCCGGAGGGCAGCGAGACCTTGACGCGGGAATTGGCGGCATTGGGTGAAGCGCTGCGGGAACAGCCGGGTAGCCGCGCCATGCTGGTCACCCTGGACGCCCCGCCGGGCGAACTGACTACGCCCCATGGGGTGGTCGAGACGCTTCCCGCGTGGCAGTTCCTCCTCGAGTAACTGGCCGGCGGCCAGCGCCTGCTCGGCATAAGCCGGCGGACGATCGCGCGGGGGCTTCCCGGCGCGTGGGGAGGACTCGCGTAGTCTGGCTGCGCTTGTCTTGCAGTTCTATTGCTTATCCAAGGGAATTGCCAGCATGCGTCCGACTTCCAGCATTTCCCCGTTCAGGTTGTTTGCCTGCTTGATACGCGCTTGGCTTACTCCGTACATCTTGGCGACGCCACCAAGAGTGTCGCCGTATCTGACGACGTAGACAATAGGCAGGTGTGAGAGGATTCTGACTGAACTCAAGTCGAGCCTGAAACTATTCCAGCGTGCGTGGATTGTAATGTGCGCTGCTACGACGTCACGCCTGCGAATCAGGAACATGTGAGTCTCCTTCGCCTTGATTCCACGCAAGCCATTCGTACCTACGGACGGAGAAAAGACCTCCTTCATTTCCGACTTAGGCTGCCGGACTATTCTATATGACCACTTGTCTTTTGCAGGGTCGCCGATACATTAAGGCGGCCGCACAACGTCGCCAAGGCAGCGCGATGATCGTACAGGGGTTTGGGGAAATCAAGACCTGACGGTGTCTATTCTCGATGCTCGATGCCCGGCTCGCCCGATCCGACTTCGGCCGTGCCCCGGAGCGGAACGCTTTGGCGTTCCGGTGCCCCCCCCCGGCGGGATGGTGGAGGGTTGAGGGTGGGAGGTGGAGGGATGGCGGCACGCTGGACCGCAGGTCTGGAGACGGCGGTCCCCGCCGTTACTGCCCCGCGACTCGGGTGTTTCGCATTGAGTGCCCGCCACCCGCTGCGCTGGAGGCACGCAAGCACGGAGGAGAACCCCAATTACAACTTGACGGCTCAAGAATGCCGCGGGATAGTTGCCCCGTATCCGTATCGGATCGTCGCAAGCTCCTCGTTTCGAAGGGTGCTTCGCATGCGCACACGCACTGCCCGCCGGTCTGCAGCAAGACTCGCCTGGCGTCCTCCAAGCCGCCGGAACGCGAAGTGCCCTGCCCCGATCTCCCGCCGGCGAGCGGCATTCGACAAGGCCGGCAACTGGCGGCGGCGACGCTCGACATTATGGACGGTCTCCTGCGACTTGATGGCGACGGTGAACTAGTGCCGCTGCATGCGGACGCGCGGTGACCGTCTGTTCACAACTTGCGAGGCGCTTCACATGCGCGGTAGGAACACCTCCATTGGCCTGCTCATCGCAGTCTCCGCGGCATGGCTTGTCCCATTGTGGTATGTTGGCAATACAGGGTACGGCACGAACGGCGAAACGGGGAGTGGTAAGATCTTGACGATCGCGGTGCACGCAGCCCGTGCGATGGAGTACCAACAGCGAAGGACTCCTCGACGCATCGAGGAACTTGCACCGTTCTTGGTGGAACCAGCGATGTGTTCGCAAGTGCTGACACAGGTCAGAATTGAGGTCGGTACGAACAACTCAGTTGTCCTGGTTCACGTTGGTGCTGACTGCGTCTGGGCGACCTCGGATGATCTTAGGCGACGGTTGGCGCCAGACTACCCCGGCGCTCTCACACCGCAGGTGAAGCCATGAGAACAACGATGCGTGCAAGCGCCTGTTCCATTCTGGTGTGTGTCCTTGGGGGGGAGGAGGAGGGAGGCCTGGATGGCACGAGTGTCGCAGACAGGCTCCAACGAATCAAGGCGCAGCTTGAAGAGAAGTGCTCGCTGAAAGACCGCTGAAAGACGAGATGCACCCATATCCGGGGATGCGGACCCCATGAAGGCAATCCTCGCAACCCGTCGAACTCGCCAATCCGCTCGCTGCAACGCGACGGTGAACAGCAAATTGACAACTCTTGGCGACGGAATCGAGAAAATCAAGGACTCCGTGCCGGCACCCCTCGATACATGGGCGAGTTGTTTCATCAACGACGGAGTAGTGTCAGGTGATTTGTGGCACCTTCACTGGGAGCGGGGGCGTCCCGCCCCCGCAACGCGAAGGCCGGGGGCGGGACGCCCCCGCTCCCAGTTACCGGGTCGGCTGTGCCGGACGAGATCCTTGCCGCCGTTGAGTGGCCTCTGCAAAGAGCATGTCGTGAGCGCTTCCCTTTTCCGGAAGAATGTGCAGATAATCTGACGGCGCCCATACGCGCCACGTGAACCTTGAGTGAGCCACGCATGAACGCCCTTCAGCCCATCCTCGTCGCAGCAGCCGCCGGGCTTCTTGCCTTCGCCGCTTGCCCTGTTTGCGCGGCGACCGCGCCGGACGCTGCGTCGAGGCAGGCCTGGATCGTGGACCTGGGCGGCATTCACGATACCAAGGAGATCTATCTCGCCACGGCGCTTCAGGGCATCGTCAACCGCGACCGGCCGCGCCTCTTCTACCTGACGCACTGCGAGTGGTCGACGGCCGACCGGCTGCACGCCGAATACCTGTCCGCAAAGAAGGGCTACACCTTCGCGCCGCTCGACGGGCTGGGCGCGGCAGTGCAGCACTTCGCCCGCCTGGGACTGATCAAGGGGCTGGTGGAGTACGACATCCCTGAGGGCGGCTGGAACTGGGGGAAGTACGGCTTCTACGGCCACATCGCCATCACGATGGCGGGGCTGCGCGACCTGCTGCCGGTGACGCCAGAGGTGCTCAAGGGCGAGACGCCCCTGCTGGCCGGCCGGCTGGCGTGGGCGCAGGACGACATGGACAAGGGCGGATGGGGCGAGATGTTCGCGGTCGCGGACCGGTCCGAGAAAGGGCTGACGATCCATCCCCGCGACAAGATGGGCGAGCGCGCTGCAGCCTACGGGTGCTACCAGTCCCGCTGGGTGGATTTGAACGTGAACGCCACGCCTACGCTGGAAGTGACGGTCGACGAGACAACGGGGCCGTGGGGCGTGGTGATCAAGATGGGCTCCCGCCGCGAAGCCAACATGGAGGGGCTGCGCATCGCAGGGCCGCTCGACAAGGCGGGCGTCCACCGCTTCGACCTGCGCAAGGACGAGCTGTTCGACCCGCCTGCAGGACATGCGGAGCTGCGGCTTTGCGCGCTGGACCAGAACACCCGCGTCACCGTGCGGCGCATTCGCTTCCTGGACGCGCAGGGCCATGTTCCCCGGCGAGAGCCGGAGAAGCAGGACGGGTTCAAAGGCCTTCCGGTCGTCGAAGATCTGCGCGGCCGCTTCGGCACGAACGAGACGGCGGCCTGCGAATGGGCGCTCAAGGAGTTGCTCCCTCAGTGCAGCAAGGACGTCACCTTCCACGCCCAGCCCTGGTGGGGCAACCTGCGCACGCTCGATTACGCGGTGGCGCGCCAGGCCTTCATCTTCTACCAGAGCCGCAAACTCTATCACGAGCCGTACCCGTTCTTCGACGAGGTGATGCGGCACCTCTCGCCCATGGCCGAGGTGCTGGGGTGGGGCGGCGACGAGTCGTTCTGGATCCACAAGGTCTCGTTCCTCGGCAAGCGCGAGATCACCGCTGGCGCGGCCAACCTCTCTTTCTGGCGCGGCGTGCCGCCCGGCGGCCCGCTCAGCCACCCGCGCGCCGGGCACGTGCGCGGGCCGGTGCGCGGCAAGTACTACGTCAACTTCCTCATGTCCTCCGGCGACGCCATCGGCATCGTCGCCGGCTATCAGCACGGCGCGTGGCGGGACCCCGCGCGCGGCCGTGTGCCCGTCACGTGGGGAACCAACCCCAACCTGGTGAATATGGCGCCCGCGCTCCTGGAGATGTTCGCCACCGAGGCGACGCCCGCGGACTCGTTCTGCGCCGGGCCGAGCGGCTCGGGCTACGCCTGCCCCTCGGTCTACGCGAGCGGCGGCAACCTCCTCGCGTTCGCCAATCAGACGCGGAGTGACATGCAGAAGGCGGGACTCTCCATGGCCGTCGACTTCTGGGACTACGCGCCCGGCCTGATCCACCGCGTCGTGCCGCCCTTCACGGACCCGGGCCCGAGTTCGCCCGTCCGCCTCCTCCTGCCGTGGCCGGGCGGCGGCGCCGCGGAGAACCGCTGGCTGGACGACGGCACGCCGGCGATTTTCGGCGACAACACCAAAGGCGATCAGACCTGGTGCCTGTGGCCCGGGCTGGGATGCTCGCTGAACCGCGAGGATCCGGTCAGCGACCTGGTCAGCCGCATCCAGCGCGTGGCCGCCAAGAACGACCCGCCCTTCTTCATCTCGGTCAACATTCGCGTGCCCGTTTCGGTCCTCGCCGCGGTGCGCGACCGCTTGCCCGCCGACCGCTTCGAGGTGGTCGGCATGCCCGACTTCGAGCGGCTCGCACGCGAGGCCGGCGGATTCACCGTCGCGCCTGACGGCACGCAGGCCGCAGGCGGCCAGCCGTTCGGCGTGACGTGCGAGGTGCGCAACGCGGACGGCGGACAGGGAGAGGCGGGGCGCGTCACGTGGGCGCTGCCGGAGGGCTGGAAGGCCGACGCGGCCGCGTGGCCGTACGGCCCCACGCCGCAGGCAGGCAGCGCGCGCCGGCGCATTGTGTTCACGCCGCCGCCCTGCGCGCTGCCGGCCGACGCTGAGCTGGTCTTCACCGACAGCCGCATGACCTGCCCGCGCACCGTGCGTGTAACCTGCTGTCCGGAAGGCCGCACGATCACCGACGGCCAAACGCCCGCCGACTGGGTCAGCACGAACGGCGTGGCGGCGTCGATGGAAAGCGGCCTGCTGCGTCTGTCGCCGCCGCAGCCCATCACCTCCGAGAAGATGTGGAGCGAGATCAGGACGGGGCCCAGGATCAGCGTGCCACACGGCCAGGCGTTGCTCGCGCTCGGCCGGGTGGATCTCGACCGCCAGCCCGTGCTGGAGTGGGAGGTGGCTGCGCGGTTCACCGGCCAGTACGCGGCGCGGTTGCTCAGCGGTGGCGACGTGCGCTGGCTGCACCCCGACAAGGGCGGCATCGGCTTCGTGCAGATCGACCTGCAGCAGGCCACAAAGTGGCAGGGCGTGAAGGAGATCGCGCTGGCTGTCGATCCCGTTGAAACGTGGGGTGACGCGCTGTACGTGCGCCGCGTGACCCTCTGCTACCGCAAGGAGTCCGTCAGACAACCATGAGAAACAGCCTCTCGTCGACGTCCCAATGATCGTTGCGTGCAGACTGTCAAAGGAAAGCGAGCCGGACGGGACACCAACCTTGGACCTTCGGAGATCATGCTTCGCTAATCGACACCGGCGGATGCGGGTGTTTTCACGGCAACATCAACCCGGGCACGGCGTCCCGTTCTCAGCCCCGCTGACGGCATGTGCTCCGCCCTCTCCCCGGCGGGGCTGAGGGTCGGGGTGAGGGGCCGGCAACCACGGCCTTCCAGTTGTGCGCGTCCCACGGGTTGACCCACGGCTGTCAAGATCCGGTGAGGCGTTGCCGCAGCCCTCGTCAGGGTCTGGCTTGGCAAACGAGGCCGTGACTGCGCGCTCCCGCGGCGGACGGCCCTTCCCGTGGCTTCAGTCCGGCGCCATCTTCCACCTGTCAGCAAGGCGGGATCCACGGGTTGGCACCCGCGGCCGACGGCCCTGCCTTGCCGTCAACGAACCGGCAGATCACGCTCGTTCCCGAGGGCCGGCGGGGTTCGATGCACAACACGCCTCCGAGCATATCGGCACGGAAGCGCATGATCCGCAGGCCCATGCCGCGTGACGCTTCCGGCCGAGCCGGCGGCATGCCGCAGCCGTTGTCCTTGATCATGAGCGTGCCGCGTTGGCGTGCGAGGCGCAGGTGAATCTCGATCTGCGTCGCCCGCCCGTGCCGCACGGCGTTGCCGGCAGCCTCCTTCGCGATGCAGAAGAGGTTCGTCGCCACAAGGTTGTCACGCACCCTGACGTGCCGGGCGAGGTGTATCTTGCAGCGCACATGGTAAAGGGCCTCCGTGTCCGCGGCGAGCCGCTCGAGGGCAACCGCCAAACCTGTTTCAGCTGGGTCCACCACCGCCAGGCCATGCGCAATGCGCCGCGCCTGCGCCTGCGCGTCCTGCAGCAAGCGGACGAGGTGTTCGGCCCGCTCCGTTGCCGGGTGTCCCGTGTCGCTCATCTGGCGGGCCAATGATTGCGCCGCGTAGCTGATGCCGACCAACTCCTGCCCCAGCGTATCGTGCAGATCCTGGCCGATGCGCCGCTGCTCCAGATCGCGCACCTGCAGCAGTTCCTGCTCCAGGCGTTTGCGGTCCGTGATATCGCGCACGAAGCCGCCAAACCGTACGGTGCGACCGGCGTCGTCGCGGATGGTCCAGATCGTCAACGCCACTGGCACCAGGCTGCCGTCCTTGCGCACGTATTCCTTCTCGTATGCGCCGACGGCCCGACCCCCCGCGACGAATGCGGAGAACCGCGCCTCTTCCTGCTTATGATACTTCGCGGGCGTAATGTCGCGGTACGAGCGGTGCAGCAAGTCAGCGGACGAGTACCCCAGCAGATCGAGCAACGCCTGGTTGGCTTCGAGGATCGTGCCGTCGATCGAGGCGACCACGATGCCGTCTGGGCAGGTGTTGAAGAGGGCGCGGTATGCGCGTTCCTTCTCCCGCAGCTCGCTTTTCGAACCGGGGCGTTCGTCGCGGCAGGCCCGGGAGGACGACGCTTTCGCCGCCGCCGCCGTTTTCACGCTCGATGCCATGTCAACGGGAGCATAGCCCGAAGTCCGCCCGCCAACAAGCCGGGACTTGCACGAGCAATCCGCGGAGCGGCGTTGCTCCTTGCGCTGCACGCGCACCCGCAGCGCGCACGGCTCATGAGGACGTTCGCCCTTCTATTCAATAATGCGATAGCATCACAGAATACGGTTTTGCAGCAGGCAAGATCGCTTGTACCGGGGTATCTGTGCAAGTCAGGTTCGGGTGCACGAACGCTCTTGGATGGCTCGAATAGCCCGTGAACCTGATGATGTGG
>CAYOBW010000169.1:7381-15314 GCA_964402115.1 uncultured Victivallales bacterium | reverse complement strand
GGCAACGGCTACACGCTGGTCGCCACGGACGGCACGCTGACGAGCGCGACCAGCGCGGGATTCAACATCACCGCCGCGGTCGGCCCGCCGGCGAAGCTGGTGTACACGGTCGTGCCGTCCAGCGGGACGGCGGGGACGGCCTTCAGCGTGACGGTGCAGTCGCGGGACGCGGGCGACATCCCGTCCGCCGTGACCAGCGACACGACGATCACCTTGAGCAAGGCCACGGGCGGGGGGACGCTCAGCGGGACGCTGACGGGGGTGATTGGCGCGGGGAATCACACCGTGACGATCGCGACGCCGGTCTACTCGAAGTCCGACACCCTGACGCTGACGGCCACGCCATCGGAGGGGATGACGGGGCTGACGCCGGTGACCAGCGGGAACATCGTCTTCTCGACCGGGGCCGCGGCGAAGCTGGCGTTCACGACGCAGCCCGGGGGCGGGCCGGCCTCCGAGGCGTGGGCGCAACCGCCGGTGGTGGAGGTGCAGGATGCCAACGGCAACCGGGCGACGACGGATTCCTCGACGGTGACGTTGGCGATCCAGGACAACGCCGGGCCGGGCGGGGTGCTCAGCGGGACGACGCTGACGCAGGCCGCGGTGAACGGGGTGGCGGACTTCAGCGCCAACGCGCTGAGCATCGACATCGCCGGCAACGGCTACACGCTGGTCGCCACGGACGGCACGCTGACGAGCGCGACCAGCAGCGGGTTCAACATAACGGCCAACCCTCCGCGTGCCCGTTTCCTCGGCGGGCCGTACGACGGCTGGGATCTGGACGCCATGGCCGGCGTCGCTTCGCTGGCGCCGGCGGCGAAGCTGGCGTTCACGACCCAGCCGGGCAACGGCGTGGCGGGGTCGCAACTGCTCGTGCAGCCGGTGGTGGAGGTGCAGGACGCGGACGGCAATCGGGTGACGACGGATTCCTCGACGGTGACGTTGGCCATCGGAACCAACCCGGGCGGCGGCACGCTGGGCGGGACGGTCTCGAAGGCCGCGGTGGCGGGGGTGGCGACCTTCACCGACCTGAGCATCGACGTGGCGGGCAACGGCTACACGCTGGTCGCCACGGACGGCGCGCTGACGAGCGCGACCAGCGCGGGATTCGACATCACCGCCGCGGCCGGCCCGCCGGCGAAGCTGGCGTACACGGTCGTGCCGTCCAGCGGGACGGCGGGGACGGCCTTCAGCGTGACGGTGCAGTCGCGGGACGCGGGCGACATCCCGTCCGCCGTGACCAGCGACACGACGATCACCTTGAGCAAGGCCACGGGCGGGGGGACGCTCAGCGGGACGCTGACGGGGGTGATTGGCGCGGGGAATCACACCGTGACGATCGCGACGCCGGTCTACTCGAAGTCCGACACCCTGACGCTGACGGCCACGCCATCGGAGGGGATGACGGGGCTGACGCCGGTGACCAGCGGGAACATCGTCTTCTCGACCGGGGCCGCGGCGAAGCTGGCGTTCACGACGCAGCCCGGCGGCGGGCCGGCCTACGAGGCGTGGGCGCAACAGCCGGCAGTGACGCTGCTGGATGCCAACGACAACACGGTGACGGGCGTGGGGCAGACCGTGACCCTGGCGATCTGGAACAACGCGGGGCCGGGCGGGGTGCTGAGCGGCACGGCGACTGTGGCGGTGAATACCGGCACGGGCGTGGCGACGTTCAGCGGCCTGAGCATTCATGGGGTCGGCGCGGGCTACACGCTGACGGCGACCGGCAGCACGGTGAGCACGACGCCGGGCGTGGTGGTCAGCGACGCGTTCGACATTCTGGCCAACCCGCCGCTCGCCCGTTTCCTCGGCGGATCTTACGACGGTTGGGATCTGGACGCCATGGCGGCGTATGAGAGCCTGGAGCTGCCCAGCCAAGGAACGATCTTTGTGTTTAAGTGAAGCGCATGAGTGTGATGGCCAGGATTGAATGCGTGATCATAACTCTCCTCCTGTCCGCTGTGGCAATCCATGCGGCTGAGGACGACCGGTTCCGCGGCGGATCGTACGACGGCTGGGACCGCGCCGAGGGCACATTCCTGTATTCGCTGTTGCTCGGGCAGCCGGTGTGGGGCACGGACGATAGCGTCTCGAAGATTACCGCCGGCGGCGCGGAGGCGGGCTGCACGCTGCTGGGGACGAACGCGCAGGCGTACCTGTTCTGGGGCACGGACAATGCCTCCACGAACTGGACGTGGGCGAATACGAATTTCTTCGGGGATCCGCTATCCATCGGACGCGTGGACGGCGTCGCGATCGGCAACCTGACCGCGGATACGAAGTACTACTACATCTTTTACGCCACCAACAGCGAGAGCGGACTGAGTAGCTGGAGCGCCGGGGACCGGTCGTTCAGCTCGGCCTTGACCGGCTTGGCGGTGACCGATCTTAAGGCCGCGGCGGTGTCTCCGGCGGGCGTTGATCTGTCGTGGACGGATTCTTTCCGTACGGAAACCGGGTACGCGATCGAGCGCTCGAACACGCTATCGGGCGGCTGGGCGCCGCTTGCGACGGTGGGGGCGGGCTCCACCGGCTACGCGGACCGCGCCGGGCTGGCCGCGGGCGAGACGTACTCGTACCGCATCGCCGCTACGAACGAAGCGGGGCTCTCGGAATGGTCGTCCCCGCCGGCCGTCGTGACGACCCTGAGCGTGTCGCTCTCGTCCGGGGCCGACCAGGTGTTCGACTGGTGGGCGGCGAGCGCGGCGCTGGCGCCGCTGACGATCGAGGTCACGGAGCCGGCGGGCCTGATCGCCAACGGGGGCACGCTGCGGGTCCGCGTGCCCGCGGGCTGGCCGTGCCGGTTTGACACCGTCGCGGCCGTGTCCTTTTCCGGCGACGCCGCGGGCAAGGTGGGGGCTGCCGGCTACTCGGACGACGGTCGCGCGCTGTTGATTCCGGTGACGGCGGATTTCGCCACGGCCGACACGCTGACGGTTGAGGGCCTGAAGCTGACGGACTTGCGGCGCGCACCTGCCGGCGCCTCGCGGCTGGAATTGGACCTGGTGGGCGACGGCACGGCGGCCGTGACCGACCTGTACACGCTGGAGGTGCGCGTCCTGTGGGTGGGCGGGGCGCACGACGGGTGGGACGTGAGCGAGTCACCCGGATACGCGGAGCTGGGTTTGCCGGGCTGGCTTCTCATCGTCCGTTGAATGGGGGGTCGGGTCCAGCGGGGTCTGTTTCTGTCCGCTTCCCTGTGTTAAGGCGTTTACAATATGAGTCTTACGGGCATGATGGAGCAACTGTGCCGTTTCACCAAACGGGTCCGACAACCGAAGCAAAACGGATGGTCCAGCGGCTCAAAAAAGCCAACAAACAAAGCAGTTCGAGCGCGCGAAGCGCGGTTGAACTGCTCTTTCCAGATGAGGAGCTCTCCGATCATCATCGTCCTGTGCGCGGCGTTCGTCCTCGCAGGGGGGGCGCCGGCCGCGGCGCAGGTCACCATCGACGTGGCCACCATCCCGGGGGGCATCCGGGTGCCCTTCCAAAGCCACAACCAGAAGGTGGTCCAGAACGATTACGGGATCTTCGCCACGCGCGGCGATCGGGAAAGCGTCCCCGGGCATTTCTGGTTGAACCGCAGCACCGACGGCGGCCGGACCTTCGCGACGGTTTACGAGGAGGCCTACAGCGTCAACCCGCCGACCCTCGAGACCGACGAGGCTAACAACCTCTACCTGATCTTTCCCAGAAGCGACAGCAGCGGAACGCGCTTCATGAAATTCGCGCCGGGCAACTACACCACGCCGGTCGTCAACGACGACACCGGCGCCGCCGGCAGCGGCGGCAAGTTCGCCTCCTGCTACGACCGCACCCGGGGCATGCTCTATCACGCCACGCAGACGGGGTATTTTCTGGGCTTCACCAAGACGGGGAGCCAACCGCTGACCAAACGTGTCTGGATCGGCGGTTCGACCGGATCGGGACCTTCCTACCCTCACTTGTTCGTGGACGAGGGCGGCGTGATCCACTATACTATGACCACCGCTGACAGTGCGGGTGCCATTCCCTATGAGACCATCCGCTACGTGAAGTCCACCGACGGCGGGAACAACTGGAAGAAGATGGACGGCACGGCGGTGTCGATCCCCGTCTCGTGCGACCCCGACAGCCCGAACTCGACCCAGATCAACCTCGAGGACGAGGACACCCTCAACACCTGGTTGGGCAACATGCACGTCAAGAACGGCAAGGTGCATTTCCAGTATAACACCAGCGGCGTCACCCCCGTCCGCCAGCACTACATGCGCTTCAACGCCACCACCGGGGTGCGCGAGATCGACAGCTACACCGACTGGGGCAACCAGTGGGGCAATCCGGCCATCCAGTCTTCGCAAGGCGACGGCTTGTTCGCCTCCAACCCGAATGATCCGACCGGTCCGCTGTTTGCCGTGGGCCGCCATTATGGGAGTTCGTCGCAACTGCGGCTGGTGGCGCTGGTCAGCTACGACAACGGCAGCACCTGGCAGAACCACGCCATCACGCCGACCTCCGGCAGCGGCGACCTCAGCAACACCTTGCTTAACAACGTCGGCGGCTGCCGCACCCTCACGCCCGACGGCAAGGTCATCGGCTCGCTGGCCGCCGACAAGCCGCAATGGGCCACCGTTTACTTCTACCAGTTCCAAGCCAGCGTGCCCGCTGATGTCATTTGGGACGGCAGCACCGACATGACCTGGGCCCAGCCGGACTCCACGAGTTGGAGCGGCTCCACATACAAGAGCGGCGACAACGCCAAGTTTCTCGGTTCGGGGGCGGGCACGGTGTCTGTGTCCGGCACCGTAACGCCGGGCTCCGTGACCGTCAACTCGTCGTCGAATTACACGTTCTCCGGTGGGGCTATCGGCGGCACCGGCACGGTTAGCAAGACCGGCACCGGCACGCTGACCCTTTCCGGCGCGAACACCTACAGCGGCACGACGACCATCAGCGCGGGCACACTCCAGTTATCCAGCGGGGCCAATCGCATCGCCTCCGGCAACGACATCGTGGTGACCGGCACTCTGGACATGAACGGCCAGGCCCAGACCTTTGACTCTGTGACCGGGGCTGGCAGCATCACCACCGGCGGCGGCGCGCTCACCATCGGCAGCGGCGGCAGCACCTTCACCATGCCCACCGTCGTCAGCGAAAACGGCAGCCTGACCAAGTCGGGTGCCGGCACCGCCACGCTATCAGTCGCCAACACCTTAACCGGCGGTGTCACGATTGGCGCGTCGGGCAGCACCACCCTACCCAGCGTGCTCACCATCAAGCACAGCAATGCGCTCGGCACGGGAACGAAGACGGTTAACATCACAGGCACCGGCCGGACCCTGAAGCTGGACGGCAGCGGCGGCGACCTGACGCTCGCGTTCGGTATCAGCTTCAACACGAGCAACAATGGTTCGGATGCCGGGGGTGCCACTGCGGCCTCCGCGCCCATCATCAATGTGGCGGGCAACAACACCATCAACGGTTCGTTCAGCCTCCCCATCGGCGGTGGCGGCACGATGTTCCAGAGCGACGCCGGGACGCTGACCCTGGCCGGCAACATCACGCCCACGACGACCGGCCGAGACGTCGTATTCACCGGCAGCGGCAACAGCACGGTCAGCGGCGTCATTGCCAACGGTTCGACTGCGGCGATGCCGGTCGCCAAGTCCGGTGCCGGCACGCTCACGCTCAGCGGCGCCAACACCTACACCGGCCCCACCACCGTCAGCCTCGGCACCCTGCTCGTCAACGGCTCGCTCGACAACAGCCCCGTCACCGTCAGCGGCGGCATCCTGGGCGGCAGTGGCGTCATTGGCGGCGCGGTCAGTGTGCAGGCGGGCGGCACGCTTGCGCCCGGCGCTTCCCTCGGCACGCTCACCATCAGCAACAGCCTCACGCTGGCGGGAACAACCTTCGTCGAGGTCAACGCCAGCAACGGCCAGCGCGATTTCGTTCAGGGCGTGACCAATCTCACCTACGGCGGCTCGCTCGTTGTCACCAATCTCTCCGGCATGCTGACCATCGGCCAGACCTTCCAACTGTTCTCGGCTTCCGGCACGAAGACGGGCGACTTCGCCAGCGTCACGCCCGCGCTGACGGGCGGGCAGGCGTGGAGTTTCAATCCGGCGAATGGCGTGTTGAGCGTGGCGGCCGGTCTCAGCGTACTGAAGATTGATTTCAGTTCTCTAAGCGGGTCCGCCAGCGGTTTCGACACGATCACCGCGAACACGTTCACCGACCTTGCGCTGACCGATTGGGCGGGTGTGGTCACGGGTGTCAAGATCTCAACGCGCTCCGGCACGTTCGGGGGCGACGGCAATGCTGGTGCGCCCGGAACTTCCGCCACTTATGACGGGATCCCGGTCCCGAAAGAGGCGCGGGACGACTATATGTGGGGAAGTGTCAACGGCGGCTACGTCAAGATGGAGATCACGGGGCTTCCGGCTGGAACCTACAACGTGACCGTTTTTGAGGGGCGGACAACCGATGCGACCCAGGCCGGCAAGATATGGGCTGGCGCAGCGGGCAACGAACCTGGCAGCGATAACACAGGTAATTACGGCGCAGGAGGCGCCAGGACGATCTCCGTCACGCTTACGTCAGGGCAGAGCCTGTGGTTTGCGCATCACGAAGATAACGTTGGCGGCACGAGCGGACTGCTGGTGCGGCAGGTTCCGGGCAGCGCGACAAAGCTGGCGTTCCGGACGCAGCCGGGCAACGGCGCGGCGGGGGCGCAACTGTCCGTGCAGCCGGTGGTGGAAGTGCAGGATGCCGACGGCAACCGGGTGACGACGGATTCGTCCACGGTCACGCTGGCCATCGGAACCAACCCGGGCGGCGGCACGCTGGGCGGGACGGTCTCGAAGGCGGCAGTGGCGGGCGTGGCGACCTTTACCGACCTGAGCATCAGCGCGGCGGGCGACGGCTACACGCTGGTCGCCACGGACGGCGCGCTGACCAGCGCGACCAGCGCCGCGTTCAACATTACGGCCAACCCGCCTGGCGCCCGTTTCCTCGGCGGGGCGTACGACGGGTGGGACGTGAGCGAGTCACCCGGGTACGTGGAGCTGGGTTGGCCTGGCTGGCTTCTCATCGTCCGTTAAATTGGGGGTCAAACCAAGTCTCACGCTCTGCTATCGATGTTCGCCGCCAGGACTAACGAGAGAAGAGACTGTCGACGCGAGAGTGACATGGCAACAAAGGGATCCAGATGAACACAAGCAGTTGCCGAAGCACGCGCAGGTCAAGGATTTGGGCTATGCCTAATTCACAAAGGAGTTCGAGCATGGAACTGAAGGCGCTCAGCGAGCAACAGCTCGCGCAAATTCACGAGGCGACGCTGGAGATCCTGGAACGCACGGGCGTGTGGTTCAAAGACAGCCCGGAAGCCGCCGAGCTCTTCCAGGGCAACGGCTGCCGGGTTGACGACGGCCGCGTGCGCATTCCCCGTCGCGTGCTGACCGATTGCCTTGGCCGGCTGCCCGATCGCAACGCGCTAAAGATCTGCGTCACGCGACTGGGTTTCTCGGAACCGCTCGGGCTGAAGCAGGGCGAGTCGCACGTGGGACTGATCGGCAATCCGTATTATCTCTATGACCATGCCGGCGGGGAGCGAGACCTGACCGAGGCGGATGTCGACGACAAGTTCCTTGTGCTCGACGGCCTTGCGAATTTCAAGTACGACTGCTGTTGCTGTATCACGGCGGCCCAGCGGGCGGCGAAGGCGGTCTTCCCAGACTACCGGAAGACGGAGGTCTGCACCGACTACCTCCGGCACCGCCTCCGCAGGAGCGTTATGCAGGGCGCCAGGCCGCCCGCCATCCACTCCAACATTCTCCACGGGTTGGAGTCCAACTCCCGCATCCACAGCCCGCGCACCGCGGCGCCCCTGGAAAAGATGGAGTTGCTGCGCCATGCCATCCTGTACGGACCGCGGCAGACCGAGGCGTTGCTG
>CAYOBW010000169.1:0-7281 GCA_964402115.1 uncultured Victivallales bacterium | reverse complement strand
ACGGCATGGGGCCTGCAAATGGGCATGGCCGCGGGGGCGAACCTGGTCAACACCGGCCTGCTTGACTCGACGCTGATGCTGAGCCTGGAGCACCTGGTGCTGGTGGACGAAATGGCGAGCCAGCTCCGCGGGGCCGCGGCGGTCGCCGCGCTCGACGCGGAGCATCTGGCCCTCGATGTGATTCGGGAAGAGGGCCGGCCGGGCGGCAATTTCATGGCGCACGAACACACCGTCGCGCACATGAAGGAGGCCATGCGCTACAGCGACTTCACGGGCCGCTGCCCGTTGTCGTATGATGACTGGTACGCGACGGCCCACCGGAAGGTCCGGGACATCCTGGACGAGGCGCCGTCCGCGGAGGAGGTCCGGACGACCGCCGGGCGAGCGGCGGCCGTTGCGGCCCGCCTGGAGGAGGATGACCGCACCTGGCGCGAGGGCCGGGACGGCTGGTGGCAATTCTACGTTCGCGACTTGAAATAGGAAGGGAGACGACTGCCATGTCCAAGATCAAGCCGATCGCTTTCTGGCCGCCGTTCGTGCTGTGCGCGGCCGCGGTGGCGCTGAGTTTCGCGGCGCCGGACCTTTTCTTGGCCGCGATGAAGCCCACCATACAGTGGGTGTCCGATTCGTTCGGATGGCTGGTGATGCTGCTGGCGTTTGCCATGCTGGTGTTGTGCGCCGCGATCTTCGTCTCGCCGTTCGGGCGGACGGTGATCGGCGGGCCCGGGGCCAGACCGCTGTTGACCCGCTGGCAGATGTTTGCCGTGGTGCTGACGACCAACATCGCCATCGGGGTCCTGTTCTGGGGGGCGTTCGAGCCGCTGGCGTACCTGAGCAAGCCGGCCGCGAGCGCGCACGCCGCCCCCAATTCGCCGGAGGCCGCCTTGTTTGCCATCTCGACGGTCTACCTGCACTGGACCTGCACGCCCTATGCCATCGCCACGCTGGTGGGACTGATGTTCGCGTTCGCCTACTACAACATGAAGAAGCCGTTCAGCCTGGGTGCGCCGCTGTCGCCCCTGCTGGGGCGCCACGATTCGGGGAAATCGGCCCACGCGATCGATGCGCTTTGCCTGTACTCGCTGGTCGTGGCCATGGCCGCCGCGCTGGCCGGCGCCTCGCTGCTGCTGGGCGGAGGAATCCACCACGTGTTCGGCATCCAGGGGGAGCCCTCGAACCTTCTGCTGGCGGTCATCATGGCGGCGGTCATGGGCGCCGCGGTGGCGGCCGCGGTCAGCGGTCTTACGCGGGGAATCCGCCTTGTCGCCAATATCAACACCGCGTTCCTGGTTCTCTTCCTGGCGATGATCTTCCTGCTGGGCCCCACGCGGTTCATCCTGAATTTCGCCACCGAGGGCCTAGGCTATTTCCTGAGCCACTATTTCGAGAAGGCCCTGTACACCGGCGCCGCCCGCCAGGACGGCTGGCCGCTGGACTGGACCCAGATGCAGTTCTCCGCCTGGTTCGCCTGGGCGCCGATCATGGGCGTGTTCCTGGGCCGCATCGCCTACGGGTACACGGTGCGGACCTATCTCCTGTTCAACGTGCTGCTGCCGGCTCTGTTCACGGGCACATGGATGGCCGTTTTCTGCGGCGCCACGGTGCACGCGCAGCTCTACGAGGGGGTGAACCTGGTCGGGCTGCTGGATCCCGGCGATCCGTCGCGCGTGCTGTTCGCCTTCCTGGAGCGCCTGCCGCTCGCCGGCCTGCTGGTGCCGATCCTGCTGATCACGAGCTTCCTCAGCTTCGTCACCACGGCCGACGCGACGACCGATGCCATGGGCAACATCAGCTCCGTCGGAATCTCGCCGGAAAACCCCGAATCGAGCATGCCGATCAAGATCGCCTGGGGGCTCGTCGTGGGACTGCTCTCGTGGATCATGCTCACGTTCGGCCGGCTTGACGGGATCCGCATGCTCTCGAAACTGGGGGGACTGCCGGCCCTGCTCCTGTGCCTGGGGGTCAGCATTTGCGCGATCCGGGTCATGCTGAACCCGGCGCGCTTCGACACCTTCAAGGCGGGATACGATTCAGCGGGGCGGCCGCTCGGGCGGGAGCGCCGCGAGGACTCGACCCTGTCGGACGGGAAGGGTCGGAAGGATTCCGAACCGGAGAAGAAAGGAAACTTGTCATGAACCTGTCACTCGAAGACATGCGCGGCCTGAAACCGATGACCCGCGCGATCCATTGCGGCGAGGGCGTAGACGCCGAGACCAAGGCCGTGCGGCGCCCCCTTGTGCTGGCCAACAGCTTCGAGCTGAACGACACGAGCGAAACCCTGGCCGAATCCTTCGCCTGGGAAAACACGCACAAGTTCAACTACCCGCGCTCCCGCCATCCCAACGGCCGCTACCTGGAAGAACGGCTGGCCGGCATGGAGGGCGGCGAGGACTGCGTGGTGTTCGCCTCCGGCGTGGCGGCCATCGGGGGCGCCTTCTTCTCGCTGCTCAGCGCGGGCGATCACATCATTTCCTCCAGGATCTGCTATATCGGGATTCACGGATTGCTGGTGGATCACCTGGCCAAGCGGTACGGGGTCGAAGTGTCGCTGGTCGACACGACCGATCCGGAGGATGTGCGGGCGGCCGTGCGGCCGAACACGAAGCTCATCCACGTGGAGACGCCGGCCAACCCCACCACGCTGGTCAGCGACATCGCGGCCATCGCGGGCATCGCGCGCAAGGCGGGCGCGCTGCTGAGCGTTGACAGCACCTACTCGGGCCTCGTGCTGCAACGGCCCTTGAGCCTGGGGGCCGACCTGGTCATGCACAGCCTGAGCAAGTACATCAACGGCCACGGCGACGGGCTGGGCGGCGCGGTGATCGGCCGGCGGGATTTGATCACGCGAATCCGCGACGCCGCCAGTATTCACCTGGGCGCCACGATCAGTCCGTTCAACGCCTGGCTCATCATGCGCGGCGCCGCGACGCTGCCGCTGCGCATGAAGCAACACAGCGAGAACGGCATGGCGGTCGCGCGCTTCCTCGAGGCGCATCCGAAGGTCAAGTTCGTCCGCTATCCGGGCCTGGAAAGCCACCCGCAGCACGACGTCGCCAGGCGCCAGATGAGCGGGTTCAGCGGAATGATCAACTTCGCGCTCCACGGCCCGAAGTCCGGATATTTCGCGTTCCTGCAACGCCTCCGCGTGATCACCCACGCCGTCTGCCTCGGGCACACCGAGAGCCTGGTCCAGTTCTACCCGCAGGAGGGCGATCATCCGGAACTCGGCGTGCTGAACTATCCCGAGGATATTGGCGAAGGTTTCCTGCGGCTCAGCGTGGGGCTGGAGGATCCGGAGGATCTGATCGCCGATTTGAAGCAGGCGCTGGAGTCATAGGAAGAAACAAGCAAGCATCATCAAACAAGGAATCAGCATGCGAAAAGTGAACCTGGCAACCGTGTTAGCCATGCGCCGAATTGCAGCAACTGCCCTTTCCCTCGCGATGTGTCTGTCAACGGCCGTCGCCGAGGTTGTGTTCGTGGAAGACTTCCAGTCGCCGGGCGACTTCCGGCAACGTTGGGGCGAACGCGCCGGCTGGTCCCTCGTCGAGGCGGACATCGACGGCAAGAAGAGCGCCGTGCTGGACGTCAACGGCGGTGACGTCGGCCTGGGCCTGCCGGTGTTCGGCTTCGGCAATTTCGACTACGAGGCCGACTTCCGCATCCTCAAGGGTTATGGAGGGTTCATCTTCCGTGCCCAGGACGCCGGGAACCTGTACATGATGCAGTTCGGCCCGCAACGGCTCTGCCCCCATACCGCGACGCGCGGAACATGGACCTCGGAGGCGATCAATCTGCCTTCGCCGATCGCGCCTGGCCAATGGGTGCATGTCAGGTTCGAGGTCCGGGGAGAGCGATTCAAGTGCTACCTCGGCGAGACGGCGGAGCGGATGAAGCTGGTTGCGGATTGGCAAGGCAAGCAAGGCTTCGCGGGCGGCTACATCGGCTTCCGCTGCGTCGGCGGGGAGCACATCCAGGTGGACAATATCCGCGTGGCGACCGATGAGCCCGTCACCGTGCAACTGGACGTCATGCCCCCGGCGCTGCCGCGCATGCTCTTTGCCGGCCCCGTGACGGTCGTTGAGATCGAACTGCGCAACTCCGGATGGAAGACCGCCAAGGACGTGCGTGCCGTGCTTTCGCTGCCCGCAGGGTTCACGCTGGCTGAAGGGCCGGCCGCGCAACCGATCGAGGAACTGAAAACCAGCCAGGCGCAGAGCGTGTCCTGGAAGATTCGCGCCGACGGGCCCGCGGCAGGCAGCGCGGAGGTAAGCGTTCAGCACGCCGGGCAGGAGGTGCCGCTGAAGATGGGGTTCCGTCTGGCCGCCCAGGCTGCGCTCCCGCAACCGCCTGCCGCCGCGCCTGACAAGGCCGTGGCGGAACTGGACGAAGCCAAGAACCTGGTCCTGGCCAATCAGCACCTGCGCCTGGTGCTGCCGAGAAGTGCCGAAGGTTACTCGGCCGCCGTATTATCTGTCTACGACGGCAAGCAGTGGCGGCAGGCGGCCGTCAGCCAGCCGATCGGGCACGTGGCCTATCGGACTGCCCAGGGGCAAGCGGTGGAACGCGACATCGCGCCGGCGACCGGCGAAATCGTCTCCGCGGGCGGCCAGACGGCGCAGGTGCGGCTCCAGGGCGCCCAGACCGACGAGGACGGCTGCCGCTGGGAGTTCACCTTCACCTATCGCCTCGATTCCGGGGCAAAGCGGGTGGAGGCCGACTATCGGGCCCGGGCCGACAAAGACCGCGCCCTTCTCTATTTCCAGGGACCGGACCTCTACGCGGGCGAAGGGAGTTTCGGGGCCCATAAGCAGCAGGCCGTCTTCGGCGGCCTGGAGTGGCTGGAGGGCAAGGAACGTTCGTCTTCCGACCGCGACATGATTCCGGCTATCGCGAATCGCTATGCGCCGCATCCCTACAAGATTTGCATGCCGGTGATGGCCGTCACGGCCGGGGACATCCTGGTGGGCCTGATGTGGGATCCGCTCCAGAAGTGGGACGGCGAGCGCCAGCAGCTTTCCGCCCGCTTCGCCTCGCCCAACTGGAAGGACGGCCAGGACAATCACCTCATGGGCCTCTTTCTGCCTTCCATCCCCGAGTATGTGCCGGAGAACAAGGACCGGGCGGCCAAGCCCTATCCCTTGAAGGCAGGCAAGGAAATCCGCCTGAACGCCTCGATTGTCGCCGCGTCGTCCGGGCAGTTGATGGGTATCGTCGACCAGTACCTCGCCGCGTTCGGTCCGCTCGGCAAACTGTCCCTGCCCGAAGACTACGATGCGATCATGAAGAAATGCCGCGTGGGCTACATGGAGACCATGTGGGACGCGAAGGCCGTCGGCACGAAGCACTGGGACGGCGGCCCGGCGCAGCAATTCCCCAATGCCTGCGCGATCCTCTGGCAGGACGCCGTGTGGTCCACCGACCCCGAGGTCAAGCAGAAGCAAAAGGCGCGCGTGAAGCTGATCGTCGACAAGGCCCTGGAGAAGAAGGGCCCGGCGGGCCTGGTGGACCCGATCGACACGCGGGCGTTCGGCACGCTGCCCTGCCACATCCGCGGCTACTTCCTGCCCTTGTGCATCGGCCACCTGGAGCCGGGGCTGGCTGCCTGGAAGGAGCGGATCGAGAAGGAGTGCCTGGCGACCCAAAGGCCCGACGGCAGTTGGCCCGTCGCAGGCCACGCGAGCTGCCGCCAGGGCGAAGAAATCGTTTCGGGCACCATCGCCGAACTGGCCGGCTCGGTGCTGCTGTACGCCCGGGTGACCGGCGACGAACGGGCTTTGAAGGCCGGGCTGAAGGCCCTGGAAGTGCTCAAGGGGCTGCCCGTGCCTCGCGGCGCCCAGGTTTGGGAATGCCCCAAGTACACCCCGGACATTCTCGCTTCCGGTCACGCCTTGTGGGCGTATCTGGAGGCCTACCAGATCACCGGCGAGCAGAAGTACCTGGAGCAGGCCAAGTACTGGGGCAAGACCGTGTTTCCCTTCGTGTACCTCTGGCAGGCTCCCGATCGGGACATCGTGGAATATTGCACGATCGCCGTCTTCGGCACCAGCTTCTACACGCACTCCTGGTTAGCCCGGCCGGTCCAGTGGTGCGGCCTGGTGCCCGCCTACTGGATGTTCCGGCTCGGAGAACTGGACGAAGGCTATCCCTGGAAAGAACTGGGACAGGGCATCGTGGACAATGCCATCCAGCAAATGTTCAGCGTCTGGAAACGCTATCCGGGCACATACACCGACAGCATCGGCTTGATCGATCGCAATGTGTCGCCCTGCCGCTTCGAGCCGGAGAGCATGATGAAGCCGATCCTGCTCATGCGCGACACGCCGGTGGAGGTCGGCACCCGGATCGTGGACGCGCCGGGCGGGAAGATCCACATCAGCACGGCCGCCCGGCTCAAGGCCGCCGCTTACGACGCCGCGAAGAAGACCGTCTCCTGCGAAATCGAGTATCCCCAGGACGAGACCAGCTACCTGGTTGTTGCCGGAACCACGCCGGCTGCGGTCCACAAGGATGGTAAGGCGCTCGCGCAGGTCGCCGACCTCGACGCCGCCGAGGAAGGCTGGAAAGTGAGCGCCGACGGCCTGGTGCTGTGCAAGCTGAAACACATCCAGGCAACGCTACGGTTGACGTTGGCGGCAGAACAGGCAAACGGCAAATGACACCAGAATGTCAGAAGATAGGGGAAGCGAATGATCGTCCGCGTGTGCCTGGGGTACACCGAGAGCCTGGTCCAGCTATGTTGAGGCGCGCAACACCTGACGATGTAAGGAAGGAGGCGACAACAAACATGGCTGACGGACACGGGCACAGGATGTGGATTATCCCCGACGGGTATATGCCCACCACGCCGGAGGGGAATATCGGGCCCCTGGGCTTTGTCTCCCACGAGTCAGTTTGTCTGCTGAACGACGGCACCGAAACGGCCCATTGCAGGCTGGACATCTACTTTGAAGACCGGGACCCTATCCGGGAGATCGCTTTCGAAGTGGGCGGAGAACGGTCGCTGCACCTGCGCCTGGACAAGTTGGCCGCGGCCGACGGCAGCCCGCTCATCCCGCGCGACGTGGCCTATTCCCTGCGGGTCACCGGCGACCGGAATGTGGTGGTGCAGCATTCCCGTCTGGATGTGACCCAACCCAACGAGGCGCTGTTTACCTGCATCGCCTGGCCGACGGAATGAAGGGCCTCGGGGAAAGCGCAGCGTACCCTGCAGGCAGGCTCGGAACAGGCGACGCCTTTGCGCCGAAGCGCGGGCCCGGAAGAGCAAGAGGCTCACTTACC
>CAYOBW010000168.1:0-15477 GCA_964402115.1 uncultured Victivallales bacterium | reverse complement strand
GGCGGATTCCAGCGTCGCCAGCGGGAACGACACGAACTCGACTGTGATCTGCACCTGGAGCGGCGTCATACCGCTCAGCATCAGCACGGCTTCGATCAGCGTATGATTGCCCGGCGTATTGTGGACCAGGAGTTGCGAGAACTGCGGGAGGTGGCGGATCCGACTGCCTTCCGGCCAGGCGACGCCGTACTCCGCGAACGCATCCTTCCAGACCCCTTCGACTGCGCCCCGGTAGTGGTCCTGACGGGCGGCCGGCCGTTTGTTTGCCGTCGGCAGGGGCATGTCATCCACGTCCACCTTCTCGCCCTTTTGCGAGAACGTCTGGGCAAGCGCCATGAGTTTGCCTTCCGTACTCGTGGCCCCGAGAGTATACCACCGCGTTTCCAGGGCATCGGCTTTCTCCGCGCCCCTGGCTGACGGGGAACCGAGGGTGAGCGCCAGCGCGCCTGCCAGACCGTACCAGCACCGCATTCCTTGCATCGTCGTGCCTCCTCGTCATGTCGCGCGTTTCGCACCCGGCTGATGTTTACGACCGGGCCATGAAGGCACTTTCGCACCACCAACCGTGGAAGTCCACGGCAATCCGGCGGTTCCGAATGCCATTCCGTTCGGAGTTCACCGGAGACCGCCGCCGCGCCGAGAATCCAGAATTCAGTGGTCAACCCCCGCAGCCAGATGATCGAGGGATTTGATGCGTCTGCCCTGTTGACGGTTCGGTGCAATGGACAGGGTAGGGTGGGGTTTGATATGGTTAGGTCTGCTGTTGCGCGGGTGCGGTGGACGATGCCGGGCATAATCCACCCGCACGGAGTGTGTCAACAGTCGGGGAACCGCCTTCATGTCCGTCTCTCTCCAACTGCCGCGGGCGCGCAGCCTGCCGATCCTGGCCTACCGGTTCCTGGGCGCGGGCGCGCGGTTCCTGCTCGCGGTCGTGCTGGCGGGCAGTCCCTGGCTCTTCGGCGCCTGGGAGATGTGGTGGTTCTGGGGGTTCACGGCCTTGCTCATGCTGGCTACGCTGCTGCTGGGCGTGCGGCTCTGCCTGCGTCCCTGGGTGCCCGCGCCGGCGCCCCTGGCACCCGCGCTGCGGCTGCTGCCGTGGTGGATCCCCTTCCTCGGCTACGCGGCTGTGCGCGCCTGCCAGGCCGACGTCTACATGGACGCGGAGCGCAGCTTCCTCCTGTTCCTCACGCCCCTCCTGCTGGCCGTCCTGTTGCTGGCCGGCTGCACATCCCGCCAGCGGCTGGCACTGCTCCGCCTCGTGCTGCTCAACCTCTTCCTTCTGGGCGTGTACGGCCTGATCAATCACTACGTCTGCCAAAGCCGGTTCGTGCTGTGGGAGCCGGGCTATCCGCAGTACGTCGTGGAGCAGCGCGCCACCGGCTCGTACTACTGCCCGGACCACTTCGCCGGCATCATGGAATTGGCCCTGGCGCTGGGGCTCGGGCTGCTACTGGCCCGGGGGCGCGCGACGGTGGCGTGGCGCCTGGTCGCCGCCGCCACGGTTGCCGTGGCGCTGGTGGCCGTGGTGCTGAGCAAATCGCGCGGCGGCGGGATCGCTGTGGCGGCCCTCCTGCTGGCTGCACTGGGAGCAGGGTTCGCGCAGTGGCCCCGCGCGCTGCGCTGGTACGCCCGCATTCTCGTGTGCGCGGCCGGGGTCCTGGCCATCGTGGGCGCGGCCTGGGCGGGAGTGGGCGCGGGGTATGCCCGGCGCTTCGCCACGGAGTTCCGGGTGACCGCGGACGCCGGCGCATCCGGCGCCGTCGCTGCCGCCCGCCCGTCCTACCTGCCGGCCCTCGCGCGCAAGTTCGCGGAAACCCCGCGCGGCCGGATGTACGCCGCCGCCTGGCGGGCGTGGCGCACCGCGCCCTGGTGCGGCATCG
Organism: uncultured Victivallales bacterium; assembly: GCA_964402115.1. Taxonomy (GTDB): domain Bacteria; phylum Verrucomicrobiota; class Kiritimatiellia; order UBA8416; family CAYOBW01; genus CAYOBW01. Next base: position 13,597 of record CAYOBW010000168.1, on the reverse strand, counting down.
GCCCCGGCATGCACCAGAACCTGTGGCCGCACTTCGCGCCCAGCGCCGACGGCGACCGCGCGACCAACCGCTGGCCGACCCGGCCGAACGAGCACATGTACTCCTACCAGGCCCACAACGACTGGCTGCAGCTGCTGGAGGAATACGGGCTTGTCGGGCTGCTGCTCTTCCTGCTAGCCTGCGGCGCTACGTTGGGTTTCGTGCGACGGGGTTTTCGCGCCGAAGTGGCGGCGTGCCGGCGGGCGGAGTGGGTGGCGCCCGGCAGCCGCGAACACGGCTGGCTGCTGGCGGCCTGGCTGGCGGGCGTGGCCATGGCCGTGCATGCGCTCGGCGATTTCAACCTCCAGCTGCCGGCGACGACGTGGCTCTGCGCCGCGATCGTCGCCGGCGGATTGGGGCGGGCCGCGCCGGTGGACCGGGAGGCGTGACGGACGGGCGACGGCAGGGGATGCAGCGGGGCAAAACAAGCAAGGAGGCAGACGCATGAGCGAACGGCAGGAGCAGCAGGTATCCATCAGTCCGACCGGCGAACGGTTCCCGATCCCGGGGGCGGCCGCATACGCCGCCGAATACGCGCGGCTGCAGGCGCTGGTGGCGGAGCAGCGGAAACTCAAGCGCGAGATCGTCGTCGTCGTGGGCGTCGGGTTCGTCGGCGCCGTGATGGCCGCCGTCGTGGCCGACTCGACCGACAAGAAAGGCAAGCCGACGAAGTTCGTCATCGGCATGCAGCGGCCCAGCACGCGCAGTTTCTGGAAGATCCCCCTGCTCAACCGCGGTCTCTCCCCCGTGAAGTCCGAAGATCCGGAAGTGGATGTGCTGATCTCGCGCTGCGTGAAGGAGAAGGGCACCCTGGTCGCGACCTACACGTACGACGCGCTCAAGCTCGCGGACGTGGTCGTCGTGGACGTGCAGTGCGACTACCTGAAGGAAGAACTCGGCAACTGCCGCCACGGCCAGGCGGACATGGACGCCCTGGAAGCGTCCATGGAAGTCATCGCCGAGAACATCCCGGCCAAGGCCCTCGTGCTGATCGAGACCACGGTCGCCCCGGGCACGACCGAGCAGATCGCGTACCCGATCATGAAGAAGGTCTTCGCGCGGCGCGGGATCAAGTCCGAGCCGGTGCTGGCGCACAGCTACGAACGCGTGATGCCCGGCCGGAACTACGTCGCCTCGATCCGCGACTTCTGGCGCGTCTGCAGCGGCGTCAACGCCACGGCCCGCGCGCGCGTGACGAAGTTCCTCAAGGACGTGCTGAACACGGAGAAGTTCCCGCTGACCGTGCTCGACCGGCCGATCGAGTCCGAGACGGCGAAGATCATGGAGAACAGCTTCCGCGCGACGATGCTGGCCTTCGTCGACGAATGGTCGCTCTACGCCGAGCGCAACGGCGTGGACCTGAAGAAGGTCATCGACGCCATCCGCGTGCGGCCGACGCACTCGAACATGATCTTCCCGGGACCGGGCATCGGCGGCTACTGCCTGCCGAAGGACGGCGGGCTGGGCGTGTGGGCCTACAAGCACATCCTGGGCTGGGACGACAGCATCTTCAAGATTACGCCGCTGGCCATCGACATCAACGACACGCGCGCGCTGCACGCCGCGGAGCTGACCCGCGACGCGTTGCGCAACATGGGCAAGCCGGTCGCGGCGGCCGAGGTGGTGGTGCTGGGCGCGGCCTACCGCGAGGACGTGGGCGACACCCGCTACAGCGGCTCGGAACTGATCGTGCGCAAGCTGACGGAAATGGGTTCCGACATCCGCGTGCACGACCCCTACCTCGAGCACTGGTGGGAGTTCGAGACGCAGAGCACGGCCGTGGCCAACAACTACAGCTGGGCGCGGTTCTTCCACCGCCAGGAGAAGCTGAAGGCGCTGCGCATCGAGACGGATATGTGGAAGACGCTGAAGGGCGCCGACGCGGTGATTCTGGCCGTGCGGCACGCGCCGTACCTGGCGCTGGGGCCGGAGCAGGTGGTCAAGGCCGTCGGGCGGCCCTGCGCCATCGTGGATTGCTTCTGCATCCTGGACGACGCCAAGATTCGCCGCTACTTCGAACTGGGCTGTGAAGTCAAGGGCATGGGCCGCGGTCACATCCAGCGCATCAAGGAAGATGTGCGGCGCAGCAAAGGCGCCTGATCCCATGCCGGTAACCGTGGTCTGCCTCCAGTGTGGTGCGGCCCTGCCGACGCCGGCGTGCGATGCTTCCGGCGAAACCGTCTGCATGTGCGGCGCGACGATCCCCTTCACGCAAGGCATCTACCGCTTCGTTCCGGACGATGCGTTCTACGAAGGACGTTTCACGCTGACACGTGGGGCGCCGCCCGGCGCCATGTCCGCCCTGCTGGAAATGCTCCGCCGGCGTGGCATTGACGGCAGCGAAGATCGCATGTGGCGGTACGGCATGCGGACGATCCGGCAGACACTCGGCAATCGTCCGCTCGACATTCTGAACGTGGGCGCGGGAGGCGGCCACCGCTTTCTCTCTCGCCACGGCGCCGTCACGGCCGTCGATCTCTCGTTGGCCAGTCTGCTTGAGGCGCGCGCGCTTTACGCCTGCGGCTGCCAGGCCGATGCCGAACGCCTGCCGTTTCCGGACGAGAGCTTCGACCTTGTCTTCAGTTCCCATGTGCTCGGCCACGTTCCGCTTGACCGGAAGCAGCGCGTGGTGAACGAAGTCTACCGGGTCACCCGGCGTCCCGGGTTCTCGCTGCACAGCGTGGAGTGCGAGGCGGACAACCCTGTTTACCGGCGGGCGCGCAAGTATCCCGACCTCTACCGCCAGATGTTCATGGACGCCTTCGGCCACTACGGCCTGGAGTTACCGTCAGCATGCAAACGGCGATTTCGTGAGGCGGGCTTCGTGCCTGTCGAGGAACGTTCCGACTACTGCAAGGGGGTGATCCGCCCGGCGGATTCCTATCGCATGTTGTTTCGCGGAAACGCTTACGCCGAGAAGGAATGGCTCTTCCGTTGGCTGGGCCGGCTTTCGATTGCGATGTGTACGCCCCCCCCCGTTCGCCACGCATTCAATCTGCTGCTGTATCTGCTGAGCCCGCTCAATCGCTTGTCCGGCCCCGACGGCGTGGATTCCGTCAAGCTGCTGTACGCGAAAGGAAGGCCCTAGCCGCACATGGACGTGAACGCCCTCAGATCGCGGGTGCCGTCGTTTCTCAAAGCGGTCTACCGCTATGTTCATGCGACAGTGCCGTATGGGTGGCGGCACGGCGGCCGTGCGTACCGCGAGACGCGGGCGCTCCTGGCGCAATCCGGGCACTGGTCCGCCGCGCAACTGGCCGGATGGCAGAATCGGGAACTGGCCCGCGTGGCCGTCCACGCCGTGCGCCACGCGCCCTACTACCGCGCGCTGTTCGCCCGGCTGGAGTTGGATCCAGAATCTCTGGCCGCTCCGGAGACGCTGGCCCGACTGCCGTTTCTCGACCGCTCGGCGCTTGCACGGCACGCGCGCGAACTGGCTTCCGACGCGATCCCGCGACGGCGGCTAATCTATCAGACCACCGGCGGCACGTCGGGACAACCCATCCCGCTGCTCGGGGACCGTGTGATCACGCTGCAGCGCGACCGGGCTTTCTGGGACGCTTTCCTAGAGCGGTTCGGGCTCAGTCCCGCCGACCGGATGATTACGCTGCGTAACGATGTGCTTGCGGGCGGTCGGCTATGGGACTACAGTCCGAAGACGCGCCGCCTGGTCCTGGACGCATTCAAGCTCGCGCCCGGGAATGTGGGGCAGTACCTTGACGCGATCGCGGCTTCCGGCATTGCCGTGTTGTATACGTATCCCTCCGCCGCGGCCGCGTTGCTGACGCTGGCGCGGCAGGCGGGGGTCATGCGCCGACTGCCTATCCGCTGGATCGTGGCCACGTCGGAGAATGTCTATCCCGGGCAGAGGGCGTTTCTGGAGGACGGATACGGCGCGCGCTTCATCACCATGTACGGGCAGAGCGAGCGGGTCATTTTTGCGGGCGAGTGCGAGCGGAGCGAGGCCTGCCACGTCAACCCGGAGTATGGCCGCTGCGAGTTGGTGGACGAGGGGGGGCGCGTGATCACGGAACCTGGCGTGCGGGGGGAACTCGTCGGCACGGGGTTCATCAACGACGCCCTGCCGCTGTTCCGTTACCGCACGGGCGACTACGCGGAGTACGCCGCCGAGCAGTCCTGCCCGTGCGGCCGGGCGTACCCGCTGCTGACCCGTGTCACCGGCCGTTGGCTGCAGGAACTGGTGCTGAAGCCGGACGGCGGCGTTGTCTCCATCACCGCGCTGAACATGCACTCGGGCGTATTCGACCGTTGTCGGCAGTTCCAGTTCGTGCAAGCCGAGCGCGACGCGCTGACGGTGCGGGTCGTGCCGTCGCCGGGTTTCGGGCCGGACGACGAGGCCGCCATTCGGAGGGTCATGGGCGCGAAGCTGGGGCCGGCCATGAATGTCGAAATCGTGCGCGTGGAGGAGATTCCGCGTACGGCCATGGGCAAACAGCGTTTCCTGGTCCAGCAGCTTGAGCTGCCGCCGGGAGTGGGGGCCCCCTGAGGGGCGCCGCGCGGGCAAGCCGCCATGCAAACCGTGCAACTCCTGGCCGTGGGCGACGTCAGCCTGCACACCGCCGGCTCCGCCAATCCGCTGGCGTGGCTGGGCACGCTGCGCCGGCCTGACGGCGTGATCGCGGCCAATCTCGAGACGGCGCTGACCGACCGCGCCGGCGGACGCGCGGAGAAAGCCGTCACGCTCTGCGCCCCGACCGCGCGCGCCGCCTGGCTGGCGGAAGCCGGCGTGGACGTCGTCAATGTGGCCAACAACCACGTGCTCGACGCCGGCCCGGACGGTTTCGACGACACGTTGGCTGCGCTGGCTGCGCAGGGCATCGCGGTGGCGGGCGGCGGCTGCGAGCGGGCCGGCCCCGTGCAACCGCCCGTGCTGACGCGCGGCGGCCTGCGGCTCGGGTTCCTGGGTTACGCCTCGGAGCGGTATCACGACGCGGCGCGTGGCCATGCGCTGCACGGCGTGCACGGGACGGACCTGGAAACGCCGATCCGGGCGTTGCGCACGGCGTGCGACGCGGTGATCGTGACGCTGCACTGGGGGGTGGAGGACGCGTTCTACCCTTCGCCGGAGCAGATTCGCGTCTCGCGCGCGGTGGTGGACGCCGGCGCGGCGGTCGTCCTGACGCACCACGCGCACGTTGTGCAGGGCGTCGAGCGGTGGGGGCGGGGCGTCATCGCCTATTCCCTCGGCAATTTCTGTTTTCCGGCAGGCGGTGACGAGGCGCGACGGTCGTTCGTGCTGCGCGTCGAACTCGAGCGCGGCGGCGTGCGGCACCACGACCTGCTGCCCGTGCAACTGGATGCGGCGGGGGTGCCGCACCCGATGGCTGCGACCGGGGCCGAAGCGCTGCGCCGGACCGTGGCTGCGCGCTCCGCGCCGGTGGCGGCCAACCGGATCACGGAAGCCTGGTGGTACGCGAACATCGCGCCCGTCTACCTGCGGGGCAATCTGCGCGCGTGGGGCACGCGGTTCCGGCGCCACGGCTTGCGGCCGGCGCCGGCGTTCCTGCGCTGGCTGGCCTCGCGGTTCGTCTGGCGCTGCGGCGTGGGCCTGCTGCGGCCGGGATGGCGGGTGCGTGAGTAAGGACTTGCTCAAGGATCTGGCGGGCTACCTGCCGGCGCAAATCGTGCCCGGCCTGGTGGGCTTCGTGTCCACGCCCATCCTGACCCGCCTGTTCCTCCCCGACGCCTACGGCGCGTACAGCCTGGTCCTGGCCGCGGTGGCCGTGGCGACAACCGTGCTGGCCTGGCTGCCGATGGCGGTGATCCGCTTCCAGCCGGCGTATGCGCAGCGGGGCGAAGAGCGGCTGTTCCTGGGTATCGTCAACCGCCTGACCGCGTTCTCCGTGCTCGCGGCGGGCCTGCTGCTGGCCGGCGCGCTGCTGGCGGTGCAGGGCAGGCTGGCGCCCGTCAACCGCGTCCTCTGGTGGTACGGGCTCGTCGTCGTGCTGCTGACCGTCATCTTCGCCGTCCTGCAGCACGTCCTGCGCACGCGCCGGCGGCTGGGGCTCTACGGCCTGACGACCATCTGGCGCAGCGCGGGCGCGCTGCTGCTGGGCCTCGTGCCGGTGTGGTGGCTGGGCGCGGGTGTGGAGAGCCTGCTGCTGGGGGCGGCGCTGAGCCTGCTTGTGGCGCTGCTCGTGCTCGGTCCGCCGGTGCTGGGCGCCGCCGTTGCCCCCGGCCGGCGGCTGGCGCCCGCCGCGCGTGAGTGGCTGGTCTACAGCCTGCCGCTGGTGGCGGGCAACGTCGCTGCCTGGGTGCTGCGGCTCTCCGACCGCTACGTGATCCGCGGCTACCGCGGCGACGCGGAGGTGGGCATCTACGCCGCGAGCTACAACGTGGCCGACAACACGGTCGCGCTGCTGGTCGCGCTCTTCACGCTGGCGGCCGGTCCGCTGGTGGTGCGCGCCTGGGAGCAGGACGGTCCCGCCGCGGCCGGCGCACTCGTGACGCGGGTCATGCGCGGCCTGCTGCTGCTCGGCGTGCCGGCGGCGGTCGGGCTGACCGTGCTGGCCGGCCCCCTGCTGGAACTGCTTACGGGCGCGGCCTACCGGGAGGGCAGCCGGATTGTCGGCTGGGTGGCCGCCGGCGTGTTGTTGCAGGGCGTGCAACAGATCTTCCAGTTCGGCTTCGTGCTGCGGCGCCGCACCGGTCCCGTGATGCTGACGATCGGCGCCGCGGGGGTGTTGAACCTGGGGTTGAACCTGTTGCTTGTGCCGCGCTGGGGCTACCCGGCCGCGGCGGTGACCACGCTGCTGGCCTATGCCGTGCTGCTGGCCCTGACCGTGCCGCTGGCGCGACCGCTGCTGCCCTGGCGCTTCCCGGCCGCTGCGCTGGCACGCATTACCGTGGCCGCGGCGGCGATGGGGGCGGGGGTGGTCGGGCTGCTGGCGGCGCTGCCCCCGTGGCCGGCCGCGCTGCGGCTCGTCGTGGGGGTGGCAGCCGGAGGCTTGATCTACGGGCTTGTACTCCTTATGGTGCGGGAAGTGCGCGGCGCGGAATGGCGGGCCGCCTGGGCGTGGTGGCGTGCCGGGGGCTGAACCGCCGGCGGGCGTGAGGATGGGAAGCGGATAACATGACGCGCGAAAAAGCGATCCTGATTCTGTGCGGCACCCTGCTGGTGCTGTTCGTGTTGAAAGTGCTCTCCATGATGCTCGGCGTCAGCATGTCGCTGTACGCTGTCGTTCGGGTGTTCGCGATCTTCATCGTGTTGCCCGTGCTCTTCGCCACGGTCCTCGTCCGGCCCGTGCTGGCCGGCCGCATCCTGTTCGTCGTGCTCGTGCTCGACTTGCAGTACTTCTTCGGCATGACGTCGGTGAGCACCGTGTACCTGTACTACTGCGTCTGCGCCGCCGCCCACCTCGTGCGCGTGCTGTTCCGCAAGGAGCCGCTGTTCCCGCCGGGCATGGCGGCGCTGCCGTGGCTGGCCTACGTCGCGATCGCGGTGGCTCACTACGCGCGCGATCCGGCGCTGCCGACCTTCGGCGTGGGGTCCGGCTCCGGGTTCCGGGCGTACTTCCAGTTCTTCGCCGGCTTCGTGCCCTACTTGATCCTGCCTGCCTGCTTCGACCGCGCTACGCTGGTCGCTTTCCCGCGCTACTTCCTCGGCGTGAGCCTGGTCGCCACGCTGGTGCGTCTGATCGCTGTCTGGATCCCCGACGAGCGCATTCAGAGCCTGCTCTTCACGACGCCACAGATGCTCTACCTGGTCGAGGGCCGCTTCAGCCTGTTGACGCTTTCATCCACCTGCCTATTCGTCGCCGCCTCGACCCTGCTGTTCCTCGAACCCCGCGACCGGCCGGGTCCGCGGCCCGTCTGGTACATACTGGCGCTGGGGATCGGCGGCGTGGGGCTGCTTCTCACCGGCACGCGCGCCCTCGCCATGGCGGCCGCCGGCACGCTCCTGTACATCATGCTCATCAAGCGCTGGTGGTTGCAGACCGCCATGGCCGTGGGTCTGCTGGCGGTCGCCATTCTTTACGTCGCCAATATCCGGGTCAGCCAAAGCTCGCCGCTGGCCCCCGTCGTGCGCGCGCTGAGCGTCAAGGTCATGGGTCAGAACACTTACAGCATGGCCGACAACCCCTACCTGTCGAGCGAGACGCTGGAGTGGCGCAAGATGCTCTGGGGCCGCGCGCTGGAGTCCATTCGCGAGCACAAGTGGCTCGGCCGCGGTTTCTCCGGCCGCTACTCGGAGTACGTGCAGCGTAACGTAACCTATTACGCTTCGCGACTCTACACGGTGACCGAGGGCGAACTGGATGCCGGCGCCACGCACAACCTGTTTCTGGCGCCGTTCCTTTCGTTCGGCATTCCGGCCGGCTTGCTTTTCGCCTGGTACGTCATCCAGCGTACCCGCCATACCGTGCGCCTTGCGCTGCACATGGCTATTGGGCATGACCTGCATGTCACCGTCCACCTGCTGGCTGTCTGGCTTGTGTTCACGCTCATCTCCGGCATCTTGAGCGGCGGCACGGTGGCCACGACGCTGTTCCTGGCGCTGGCCCTGACGCATGTGGTCGATCGGTACCTCCTGGTCGAGGCCGAGGTGGAGTCGGCGGACACGGACGTGTCCGAGGCGCCACCCCTGGCTCCCCCTTCGCCCGTCTAGCCTGCCGCCCATGGCCGCTTCCCGCACAGAGTCCACAACCCTCCTGATGCCTGCCAGTCCGGCGGCCGGCTCCGCCGGGGGCGGCCCGTCGCGCCCGTCAGCCGCGGCCCGGCCCGCTGCGCTGCCGCCTTCGCGGCGGCTCTACCTGGCCGGCCTGCGGGTTGCCCTGGGCGTGGCCCAAAGGGCGGTTCGCGGCCGCGCCTGGTGGCGCGCCCGCCATCCGCCGCTCGCACCGGCTGCCAGCCTCTCCGCCGCCTGGGGGCCGCTCGGGATCGTCCACGATCTCCCGCGCGGTGCTGCCGCGCCCCTTGCGGACTATCCCGTGGCTGACATCCTTGCGCACCGCGTGTGGCTCTACGGCACGCGCTACGACCTGGGGCCGCGCGTGGACTGGCAGGCGGATCCCGCCACGGGCCGGCGTTTCGATCCCTCCCAGGGGTTTGACCAGCACACGGGCGGCGACATCAAGCGCGTCTGGAAACTCTCTTGCGCGCACCACCTGCTGCTGGCCGCCGCGCAGGCCGCCGCGACGGGCGCGGAGGGTTCGGCGGCGAGTGTGCTGCGCGAGCTGGACGGCTGGCTGCTCCAGAACCCCGCGGGCGAGGGGCCCAACTGGTGGAGCCCCATGGAAGTGGCGCTGCGCACCGTGAGCTGGGCGCTGATCCTGCTCCTCCTGCGCGAGCAGGTGGGCCGGGCCCCCGCGGATCTTCAGGAGCGGCTGCAGCGGGGGCTCGTGGCGCACGGCAACTTCGTCTGGACTCGGCTCGAAGACCTGGGCCTGCGGTCGAACCACTACGTCGCCAACCTCACGGGCCTCTACGTGCTGGGCCTCGTGTTCGAGGGCCTGCCCGGGGCGCCTGCGCTGCGCGCCTGGGCCGCCGCGCGCCTGGCGCGCGCCTGCCGGACGCAGCTCCGCCCCGACGGCGTGCACCGCGAATTCAGCAGCCACTACCACCGCTTCGTCGCCGAGCTGTTTCTGCTGCCCGTCTTCCTGGCCCGCGCCGCGGGGCGCGGCGACTTCCCGCCGGCCTGCGAGGAGCGGCTACGGGCGATGCTGCGTGTGCTGTCCGGCCTGGCCAACGCCGGCGGCATCCTGCCGCAGATCGGGGACAACGATTCGGAAATCGTCTGCTGCGTCGGCCTGGAGTACACGGCGGAACCGCGTGACATCCGCCCGTTCCTGGCCGCCGCCGAAGCCAGCCTCAACGCGCAGCCCGGCGCCGGGGCGCTGTCGCTGCAAGCCGTGTTGACGTTGCTGGGGGTGTCCGGCCGCGGGCCATCCGCCGGCAGCGCCGGGTTGGCGGGCGGCAGCGACTGGCTGGTCTACCCGAGTGCGGGGTGGCATATCTGGCGCGCACCCGGCGTGGAGCTGCTGGCGGTCTGCGGACCGGTCGGTTCGGATGGCCTGGGAGCCCACGACCATGCCCATGTCAACGAGGTGCTGCTCAGTCTCGACGGCCGGGAGGTCCTTGTCGACCCCGGCACCGGTTGCTACACGGCCGACCCCGGGCTGCGCAACCGGCTGCGGAGCGCCAGCGCGCATGGCTGCGCCTTCCCTGGCCGTGAGCCGGCGAGCTGGCTGCCGGGCGTGAACGGGTTGTTTCATCTCGAAGGCATCTGGCAGGCGCGGGCGCGCGTGGACGGCGGCGAGCTGCACATGGAGGCGCGCTACGGCGGCATTGCGCACGAGCGCCGCGTACGGCCCCGGAGCGGGGGCTTTTCAGTCGAGGACCGTTTCAATCGCATCCTGGAGGGGGCGCGCGTGCAGTGGGTGTTGCATCCCGACGTGCAGCTCGTGCAGTGCCGCGGCGGCACCTGTCGCGTGCGGCGCGGCGGCGCGACGCTGACGCTTGTGACGGATGCGGGCGACTGGGAAATGGCCGCGGTGCGCTACTCGGACCGCTTCGGCCAATGCGGCACGACGCGCGCGCTGCGCACCGCCATGTTCCGTCCGGTGTGTACGACGACGCTGGAGGTGCGCCTTGGCTAGGAACTTGCTCATGTTTTCGACGTCGCCGTGGGAGTCTCCGCACTGGTTCCGGCGGCAGCACTTTGCCCTGCGGCTGGCTCGGAATGGCTGGAATGTATTCTACGTCAATCCCTTGCAGACGATGACAACGGCCTTCCGCAGCGATCCCCTTCAGGCGTTTGCCCGTGTCTGCTGCGGCGCCAGTCGAACGGAGGACCAGGCAGCGCGGCTCGTCGTTCACGATCCGCCGCTGACGCTGCCCTTGCTGGTGAGAAGCCCTTGCATGGGACGGCTGGGCCGTCGGTTGGTTCGGACCCGTTTACACCGGGCCGCCCGTTTGCACTTCGCGTCCGGTCCCTATGTCCAAGTGGCGTATAACCCCTGCGATCGGGACCTCCTTGTCACCGGGGAACCCGTGCTGTACGATGTGATCGACGTCTTCTCGGCCTATCCTGAACTGCGCCGGCAGCGCGCATGGGTTGAAACGTGCGATCAGGCGCTGACCCTCCGCGCGGATAGCGTCGTGGCCACGAGTGCGGAACTGGCTGCGCGGCATGGTGCCGCCGCACGGTTGACCGTCATCGGCAACGGCGTCGATCTCAAGCACTACCTCGGCAGCCGTGATGCGTCGGAACCGGCCGATCTGGCGCGTTTGCCGCACCCTCGCGTGGTCTATGTCGGCGCGTTGACCGACTGGTTCGATTTCGCTTTGCTGAGCGCGCAGGCGCAGCTGTTTCCGCGGGTCTCTTTCGTGCTCCTGGGATTCTTCCTCGTGCCGCCTCCGCCCTTGCCCGCGAATGTGTACTATCTCGGCCACAAGCGGTGGCAGGATCTGCCCGCCTACCTATGGCACTGCGACGCAGGCATGATCCCTTTCAAAATCGACGAATTGACGCTCCATGTGAATCCACTCAAGTTCTACGAGTACGTCGCTTGCGACTTGCCCACGGTGTCCACGCGGATGCACGTGCTGTCACCGTTCGAGGCGCCGGGCGTTTTGACGTTGGCGGACAACGCGGCGACATTCGCCGACGGCTTGCGTCTGGCGCTTAACGACAACCGTGCAACGCAGGCTCGCCGGCGTGCCATTGCCGAGGCGCACGGCTGGGACCGGCTCGCCCACGATTTCGATGCGGCGGCAACCGCGGTCCTGGAATCACGGATACATGCCGGGGCCTGACATGACTATCAGCGTCGTCATCGCCGTGTACAACGGTGCGGCTTTCATCGGGCCGTGCCTTGAGAGCGTGCTCAAACAGAGCCAGCCGCCCAGCGAAATCATCGTGGTCAACGACGGATCCACGGACGACACAGCCAGGATCCTTGCCGCCTACGGCAGTCGTATCGTCGTTCTGACGCAGGCGAACGCGGGTCGGTCAACCGCGCGCAACCGTGGCATGGATGCCGCCTGTGGTGACTACGTGGCTTTTCTCGATGCGGACGACCGGTTTCTACCCCACCACATCGAGACCCTCGCGCACCTTGCACGCCGCACCGGTGCGGAGATCGTCCACTGCGGGATTGAGCTGCCCTATCTCACGGCGCGTGAGAACGGCAGGGTGTCGCGTCGCCGCGGCCGTAACCGTCCGTTCGACCACTTCTACCGCTTTCAAATCGCCATCCAGGCGGCCATGATTGACCGGAACTGGTTTCGCGATCGCGTCATCGAGTTCCCGCCCGAACTGGAAATCGCCGAGGATGCGCTTTTCTTTTGGAAAGCCATTTTGCTGGGAGCCAGGCTTGCGTTTGTGGAAAAGACGGGAACGGTTATCGGCATCCATGAACACAACACCACACGCGACTACCCGCTCACCTACGCGCGGGGGCTTGCCGCCTATGACGCGCTCCTGGCGTTCATTCGTGAACGGGCCATAACCCCCTCTCGACCGGCCCTCTCGCGCATCGCGGCCGGACGTCGGCACATCGAGATTCTGGGTCGCCTGCTGGAGTTGCAGGAACGTCGGTCTTTCGCCGTGCGGTTGGCGTTGCGGCGACTGATGCTGGCGAGGGACGTTTCGTGGATAGACCGCGTCCGCTGCCTGCTCGGCCAGGCTTGGCCGGCGTTCCCGCTGGCTCGGCGTCCGGCCGTCATGCAGGCGCTCTTCGGCTACACGGTGATGCGCATGGAGCGGAGGGAGACGGCATGAGCAAGGTGCGGGGCATCCAGCGGCGGCTGGCGCGGTTGAAACACATGGACAACCCGGACGCGCTGGCGGCCTGGGGCGGGCGCGAGCTGGCTTCCTTCGGCTGCACGCTGGTCGGGCGCATCCTGCGCGGGTGGTACTGGAAGCTGCGGCTGAAGCGCGCGCCCGGTCTCGTGCTGTGCGGCCCGCGCGTGGTCATCCACCACCCGTGGCATATCAGCGCAGGCCCGGCGCTCAACCTCGAGGAGGGGTGCGAGCTGGTCGGCTTCACGAAGCGTGGCCTCGTGTTCGGCGCGCGCTGCACGGTCGGGCGCTTTGCCTCGATCCGCCCCACGAACATCCTGCTCGACGAGCCCGGCGAGGGGCTGCTCATGGGCGATTACTCCAATATCGGCCCCTACGCCTACATCGGTTGCTCCGGCTACATCGAGCTGGGCCGTCGCGTCATGATGGGTCCGCGCGTGAACCTGCTCGCCGAGAATCACCGCTTCGATCGCCACGACCTGCCGATCAAGGTGCAGGGCGTCACGCGCTCGTTCATCCGCATCGAGGACGACGTGTGGCTGGGCGCCAACAGCACGGTGCTGGCCGGCGTCACGGTCGGCGCCGGCGCCGTGGTGGCCGCCGGCGCCGTCGTCACGCGCGACGTCCCCCCCGGCGCGGTCGTGGGCGGCGTCCCGGCCAGGGTCATCGGCCAGCGCGGGGCCAGCAGTTCGCAATAACTTGCCGAAGACCGCCTGAAGGCGGGACTCCAAACGTCGTAAACGCGCTGGAAACCCGTTTGGAGTCCCGGCTTTAGCGGCCCCCTCCGGGCAG
>CAYOBW010000167.1:0-15484 GCA_964402115.1 uncultured Victivallales bacterium | reverse complement strand
ACCTCTGCGGTTTTGCGGGATCGGGTCGTCTGGCTGTTAGCCCCGCCTTCTCCGAAGGCGCGGGCGCCTGCCTGCATGAAATCAGGCCACGCAGGCAACGCCACCGAGCGGCGCTGGGCCTCAGAGAGGCCCGCGCTACTCGGCGACCGGCGCTTGACTGCGCACAAGAACGAGGTGCGCTCAATCCTTCGCAGCCACACTCAACCGCGGAGTGGTTGGCTATCCCATGTTCAGCGACTGCGAGTGCCCTCCGGCAAGTCAGAAAGCTTGGCCGTAACAGCCGGATCCTGCAGCGCCCGTGCCAGGCTGGACCATCGCTGCCAATCGAAGCCGGTGCCCTGCCTGGGCACGAGTTGTCGCAACACGACCTCCTGTCCGGGCTGGGCCTTCAAGTCCCATTGAACCTCAAAATACGCCAGGATTCCCCCGGCGAACTCGAGGGCTTTCGGCCAGGCCACTGGCACCTTGGCGCCCATGAAGTCAGCGTAGATGAGCCAGATCGCAGCCCGACCCTGGCCTTGGGCATCCGCCCGACCCAGATGCAGCGTGAACACGTCAGACTGGACAGTATGCACGACGGTCTCTTTGTCCGTGAACGCGGAGTTGCCCAATGAGAACCACTCGGCTGCCACCAGCGGTTCGCGCTTCGTAGCTTCAGCCTCATCGCGTCCACTCTCGTCATACTCGCGGATAAGGACACCGGCGAAGTCGTTGTCCACCCCCTTACCCGGATCCACGCCGCCGTAGCGTTCCACCCGTTCGACCCCGTGAAGCCTCAGCAGATAGGCCAGATTGGGCCACAGCCAGCGGCTATCCGAATCCCAGACCCGGACCGATCGCATCCAATCGTATTCGGGAAACGCCAATCGCGAATTCCAGGATACTCGTCCCTCCTCATCGGATGGCCGGCTCAGAACGATCCGGAGGCGGGCTACCCGACTGCGGTCGGGGAAGGTTTCCAGGTTGACGACAAGGCATCCATTGAGCAGGGGTTTGGCGTTTGAAAGAGGGGCTACGGCGAGTGCCCTGGGCGGCCAGAATACCCCAAAATCAAGCCGGTTGGTTTCTGTCTGCGTGGCGCGGACCGGAATATCCGCGGCCGACGTCCAGCGGCACACCCAGAACACGACCGGGAAAAGCCAGCCCCTCAATGCTGCTGAGCGCCCTCTTTTCATGAATACTGCATGCCGCCTACTCTCCCCACGCGCCTGCTTCCTTCATGTGCTGAACCCACGCCTCGTAATCAGCCCGCAGCAGGGCGTCCAGCTCCTCTTGGGTTTCCAGTCGTTTGAAGGAGAAGAACGTCTTGCCGCTAATCCGCATCCTCTTTTCCATGTCCAAGACCCACAGCAGGTCGCTGGGTTCTTCCTCCTCGACCAGGTACTTCTGCTTCAGACAGCATTTGGCTGCGGGAAAGAGTTTGAAGGCGCGCAGGGGGTGGGTGGGCTGCAAGACCCGGTCAAAGTACGCGATGACGTCGTCCGCATACTCCAAAGGGATCGATTCCCACGCATCGTTGAACTGTATCCTCGGGTGTGCCATTCGTATCTCTCCTCGCCGCCAGTTAATGCCCTTGATCACGTTGTCGAGCCTCGTCTTCCGGCCTTCTCCGTGTCTCGGTGGTTCAATACCGGGTCGGGGCAATTGGCGCCAGGCAGATTATCTGCACATTCCTCTGAAAAAGGGAAGAGTGCACGGCTTCCTTCTTACAGAGGCAGGGCAAGAAGCACGACCGCCGTAAGGCGTGAGCACGCATGCGCCGTCCGCTACTCAAGCCCAGCGGCTGGGAAGTCCTCTACCAACTCACCACAGGCGACTCTGCCGCAGCCACGCCACCAAAAGGTTGACCCCATCACCATTCGACTGTCACCAATCTCGCGCGCCTTCGGAGAAGGCGGCCCTACTCAGCCTTCTCCCATCTCCACCACGGAATGCCCATAAACGAAGGTGATAGGGCCGCTAATTGTTGGCTGCCTCGCTCCTCAGATTGCCATTGTTGCTGAACAACCGTGAATGCACCAGAGCGATCCCAACGTCAGATGAAGCCGGAACGGCAATCGCCGAAGTGGCGTGAACGTGACCAATGCCAGCCAGACAGTCCAAATGTCCCAGTGATGCTCATCCTTGTCCGCCGACGTCACGGTTCAGGGGACCCGACACCTTGTGGAGGGCACCCTGCAACCGCTTGCATGGTGATTCCTGTCCGTGATCTGGACCAAGACAAGTCCCTTCTCATTGGACACCGTCCTCGCGGGGTGGGCCCCAGTACCAAACCACCACAACACTATTGCTCTGGTCTTCCGAATGACAAATGCCGATCAGTCGCTCCCTGCCAACTCGCGTCGCGAACTCGCCTGCTTCTTCAAACAGGGCTTTCCAGGTCGTGAAAGTCCCACGGAACATACGGTGCCTGACGACCTCAGGAGTCGGCACCGGCGGAGCCGTGCTGCGCGGAATCACCCGACCGTCGGCGTCGCGGAGCGCCGATCCACATTTCCAGCATGAATCGAACTGATCCTCACTCTGCTCACCACACGTGGGACAAGTGCTCATGTGCTGTTATCCTCGCGTCTCTCCCGGTCTTCCGCTGCGGCAGAACGCCTGCGCCGGACCGGACGGCGAACCCGCCACGGGTGCGCCGGACGATCAAGCCAATAGCGCACGCCTGCTTCCTTGTCAATGCCTGCGCGGCACTCACTGCGGCAGCCCCTGCACGCGGCAGCCGCCGCCCGCCAGCGGCTCGCCGCCGGGCAATTCGACGGGCGCCTCCCCGAAATTTACGGTCACGGTCACGCCGTTCGCGAAGGTCGTCTGCTGCACGGCGCGGTCGGGCGTCAGGTCGCGGTGGTCGGTCATCTCCGCGTAGCCCGTGGCGCGCGCCACCGGGCAGACGGCCTGATACGAGCGCACGAACCGGTCCGCCTGCCGCTCCCAGCCGACGCGGTCGAACATGAACATCGGCGGCGTGCCGTAGAGCGCGTTGAAGAGGTCGCGCTTGTCCCACAGGGCGGGCAGCTTGTTGTTGTAGTCGCCCCAGTACCACTGCGCGACAACGCAATCGTGGTAAACCAGCTCCCAGAGGGGCAACCGGTAGGCGTGGCCAAGTTGAAACCGCGCCACCAGTTCGGGCACCTCGGTCCAGGTCCGTGCCATGTCGCGGCCGGCGTCAGGCACGCGGTACGGCCCCAGGCTCAGCATGCCCTCGAAGTAGTGCACGAACGGCACGGCGGCATCGTGGCCGGTCTCGCTGCCGGTGACGAGGCCCAGCTCGTCCGACAAGTACGCGAGGAGTCTCATCTTCCACTCCCGGCTCGCGCCGCGGGTCAGCGGGTGATCGGGGTGATAGCACTCGCGCCACGGGCTGGCGGTGGTGGTGTCTATGAACCGGCAGCCGTACGGGTGCGTCCGCAGCTCCGCCGGCACACGCCGGCGGGCATGCTCCAGCGCGCGGCTGTCGCAAAGCACGGCGCAGGGGTACATGCGGCCGTCCTTGCCCTTGACCTCCCACCCCTTCAGCGGACGCCCGGCCGCGTCGAGCATGATGTCGGCGGGAAAGCCCTCCTGCGTCCAGTCGCCATGCCGCCACATCCCCTGCTCGCGCACGATGGCGGGATCCATCAGGTCCTGGTAGATGTCGTAGCGGCTGGTGAGCACGCCGGGCTTCGCGTTCAGCGCCCGCAGCGTCTCGGGCTTGGCCGCCGCGCTCCAGAGGATGCGCCCGATCCCGCGCGCCTGCAGCGCAGCGACGATGCCGGCGGCGTCCCCGTCCCAGCACCAGACGTTCACGGCGCCGACCAGCAGGTCCACGCGCGGGTTGGCCTGGCGCTTGGCCGCGAGCGTCTTGAGCCGGCCGGCGGCCTGCACGGCGGCGCGGTAGCGCTTGCACATCGCCACGTAGCCGCCGTCCGCGAAGAAGACGTAGCGCAGCCGCCGCGGATAGCCGAACGCGCCGCGCTGGGGCTGCCAGACCGGGGCGATGGCGAGCTGCGCCCCCTGGCGCAAAATGCGGATCTGCATGTCGTCCGGCGTCTCGATGATGGCCATCTGCCCCTGCCGGCCGTCGGTCAAGCCCCAGAAGGACATGCAGATGCCGTGGCCGCCATAGCCGACGAGCGAGAAGGGCTCGATGCGCGGGTCGTCCACGGGATAGGCGATGCCCTCGTTCATGGGTACGATCAGCCGCTCGCCCGGCGCACCCGTGAACGGCGGCGGCCAGGCGACGTTCGCGGACTGGCCCCCGCGGCCCTCGAGCGTGACCAGCACCTCGGGCAGCGCGCCGTCGAGCCGCACCGTGACGGTGACATTCGAGGCCAGCGCGGGATCCAGCCACTCCGCGCGCAGCTCCCCATCGGCGCGGGTCGCCGCCAATACGGTCCCGCGCCGGCCGGCCGGCGCCTGCGTCCACGTGCGGCCTGTGCGCCGATCGGTCACCGCCAGCGTGCCATCCGCCGTCCGCAGCGCAACGACGAGCGCGGTGTTGGTCAGCGCGAACGTGGCGGGCGGGCGGCCGGCGGCCAGGTCCCCGATGCTGCCCCCGCGCAGCACGGTCACGTCATCCACCCACACCGTCGCCGCACCCTCCCCGATCAGCCGTGGCGCCCAGCGCGCCACCTCCGGCGTCCCGACCAGCCGCGTGCGCAGCTCCTGCCAGGCCGGGGCCGCTTCCGCGGTCACCGCGCCCGCGATCCAGTCCACGACCACGTCAGCCGGGCCGTAGGCGGCGGCGCCAAGCGTCACGGAGCCCTCGCCGCGGACCTTCACCCAGGCGCGCAGCTCCACGACCTCGCCCGGCTGCGCCGCCAGGCTCAACTCGGGCGTGAAGCTCCAGTCGCGCGCGCCGCGGTGCTCCAGGCGCACCGAGCGCGCACCGCCATGCCGCTCCGCCGCGTCCAGCGCCAGAACCCCGGCGCCGGCCTCGCGCGTCCACAAGCCCGACCAGCCGGCCGGCCGATCACCGGCCGCCGCCTGCTCGAACCCGGCGTTGGCGAGGAGATTGGAGACGGGCGCCGCCGCCTGACCGATGCCCGAGCCACACACCCCCGTAGCCAGCAACCCCAGGAACCATCCCCGCCTGCTTTTCATGCGGGGCATTCTACGCCGGGCTCCGTGCGGAGCAAGCACCCAAATCCTCGGGGTTGCGGGGACGGGGACTACACATCCACCAGGTGCCGCGAGATGCCGCGGGCGGCGATGTCGGGCGGGGTGGCGATGCCGCGGGCGCGAGCGGCTTCGACCAGGAAGGCCACGGGCCACTCCAGCGCCGAGACCCGGTCCTCGGCCAGCAGTTCGCTAAGCACGCGCACGCGCCACGGACCGCAGGGCGGCACGTCCGCGTCCCCCGTGTAGAGGAGGTTCTCCGACCGGCAGCCTGCCCCGCACAGCGTCGCCAGCGGGCACGCGGCGCAGGTCGGCAGGTCCGCGGCCCGGTGCGGGTGTTCGCGGATGAAGCGCGCGGCAGCGTCGAAGCCCATCCCGGCGAGATCACCCACCTTCTCCTCCATCTTGAAGCAGTTGAAAAGCGCGCCGTCGCTGCGGATGTGCACGTGCCGGCCCAGCGCGCAACCGCAGCCCTCGCGGCGGTGCGTGACGGGGCTCGGGGCCGTGGCGGCGATGCTCTCGCCGGCCTCGAACGCGATACGGTTGAGCGCGTCCTCCAGCTCCGCGCGGCCCCGGAAGAGGTGGGCGCCGGTTTCGCGGCCGCTGAGGTAGAGGATCCCCAGCGCCACGGGCGTGCCCGGCGGTAGCCGTTCGCGCAGCCGGGGCAAATCCTGCGCCACGGTCCCGACGGACTCGGGCATCAGCATCAGGTCCACCGCGGCCCGCCCGCCGTGGGCGGCGAAGCGCTGCAGCCCCTCGATGGCCAGATCGAAGCGGCGCGTCCCGGAGACGGCATCGCACAGCTCCGCCGAGGGACCGCCCAGGCTGATCCGCACCTCCATGCCGCGCGCCGTCAAGGCGGCTGCGCGCCGGGCCAGGTCGTCGTCCACGAGGGGCATGCCGTTCGAGAAGAGTGTCACGTGGAGGCCGCGGTCGAGGATCTCCGTCGCGAGGTCGAGCGCCCACGGCACCAGGAGCGGCTCGCCGCCGAGCAGCGCCACGCGCGTGTCCGCCCCGGCGACCTCGGGAATCCGGCGCACGACGTCGCGCAACCGCTCGAACGAGACCTCGCCGGCGCGGGGCTTGCCGGAGTTGGTGCAGCAGTAGGCGCAGGCGAGATTGCAGGCGTTGGTGAGTTGCAGCTGCACGGTAGGCGGGTCCGCCTTGGGCGGGCGCGGAGGAGCGAACCAGCCGTGCCGCTCCAGGTCAGCGCGCAGACCGGCGCTCAGCGCCTCGACGCGCAGGCCGCCGCCGATGACGGCGCGGACAGCGGCCAGCTCCGCGGATGGGATGCGGCAGAACACGGCGTGCGCCCGCGAGACCAGCAGCGCGCCGGAGGTCAGCGGGAGCAGCACGGCATCGGCAGGGAAGCCGGCTGCGTTGTCCGCCCCCGTACGCCCCGGTTGCACGGCCGCGGTCATGACCGGCCCCGCCCGCCGTGATCGAAGGTCGCGTTCATGGGCAGCAGCAGAAAGGGTGGCTCAGCGGTCGCCGGAAGCTTCCTTGACGATGGCGCGCAGCATGGTGGAGTAGCCCTTGCCCTCCGCCATCTCCTCGCCAATCTTGCGGATCACCGTGTTCGGCGCCTTGGGGGCCTGGTCCTCGAAGAAGAGCTCGATTCCGCCAATGCGGACGCGGTCGCCGGGTTCCAGCTTGACGACATCCACGGGTTCGTCGTTCACGAACGTGCCGTTGCGGGAGTGGAGGTCCTTGATGATGTAGTCGCCGTCCCAGCAGCGGATCTCGGCATGCCGGCGCGACACCTTCTCGCTCGCCAGCACGATCTCGACGCCCTCGCCGCGCCCCATGACGACGGTCCGGTCCGTAAGCGCGATCTCCACCGACTGGCCGTTTTCGTCCTGATATCGCAATTGCATGTCCACGCCCCCCGCTTGATCCCAAAACTGCCGCCTAGTTAATACGACCCGCCCCCCGCTGGCAACGCATTTCTGACGGTCAACCACGACCCGACGCTGCCGCACCATCGTCTGCAGCATCCATCAAGGTTCGAAGCTCGCTCCGCCAGGCACCATCGGCACGAACCGCACGGCCAGGTCCTCCGCCTGCTCCAGCCGCTCCCCGCGCTTGCGCAAGAAGACGAGCCGCTGCACGCCAACGCCCACGGGCGCCACCATTCGCCCGCCATCCTTCAACTGCGCGACGAGCGCCGGCGGCACCTTGGTCGGCGCACACGTCACGATGATCGCGTCGAACGGCGCGTGCTCCGCCCACCCCTCGTACCCGTCGCCGTGGCGTACGCGCACGTTCGCATAGCCCTGGTCGGCAAGCACTTGCCGCGCGTGTCCGGCCAGGGGCTCCAGCAGCTCCACGCTGTACACCTCGGCGCCCAGCTCCGCCAGCACGGCCGCTTGGTAGCCGGATCCGGTGCCGATCTCGAGCACCTTCTCGCCGCGCTGGACGCGAAGCGCGTCGGTCATGTACGCCACGATAAACGGCTGCGAGATGGTCTGCTGGTAGCCGATCGCGCAGGGATGGTCGCCGTACGCATCCGCCCCTTCGCGAAAGGCCGGCGGCATGAACAGGTGACGCGGCACGGCGCGCAGGGCGGCCAGCACGGCCAAGTTGGTGACCCCGTGCCGCTCCACGACCCGCGCCATGGCCTCCCGCGCCGCCCGCGTCTCCGCGGTGTCCGCGTCGGGCCGCGGTGCCCCCGCCGCTCCCCCCTGCCCCACCAGGCAGCCAGACGTGTCAGCCGGATGCATGCCATCGTTGCGAACCGTCATGTTGGCCTCCCTCTCCGGTCAGACCGGGAGTGTTCAGGATACACATCGTCTCCCCCGGATCTGGGATCGGGGCTGCATGGCGAGAGTCTACGTGATCCGCCCCACAGGCGAGTGGAACCCGAACTCAAGCATCTTGCGAAGCAGTTCGTTGGCTGCGGCGGGCGTCAGATCGCCATCGCGAACGGCCGCCTGCAGGATACCGATCGTTCCCGTCACGGCAACGTTCAGGCCGGCGCAGGTCCGGCGGGCTGCCAGGTCATCCGTTACCGCAACGGCGTGCCGATGACGGGCCACGGCGATCGTGCCGGCCTCGCCGGCACCCAGGTGCGCGCTGAGTTCCCGGTAGGTATCCCGCTCGGCCCGCTCCAGCGACACCACGCGCAGGAGGCCCTTGTCCACGAGGTCGAGACAGCCGGCCAGCGCCGCGTGGCCGGCGGCCACGCCACGCGTCAACTCGTCGACCACCTGGGTGGCCACGAGGGCACGGTCACGGTAGCGGCGAGTGAGCACCTCCAGCCCGCCAGCCAAAGCGAAGTTGGAGAGCGTCACGCAGTCGAAGCACCAGCCCGCGTGCTCAGGCATGGTCCAGGTCTTCCTTGGCGCAAACCGTGTTCTGCGCGATTCCGCGTTCGCTGAGCCACTCCCGCGTCTGCAGCGCAGAGAGGCCCATGGCCTCGGCCAGCTTTCCGAGGCTGACGTACCCGCCGCGATAGGCTTCCAAGGCCTGCCGCTGGGCAGCCGTCAGGCCCAGCCCTTCCGTCTGGTAGCAGGTCTGAACGGCCTGGCGGACCAGCTCGCCAACGGTCACCCGCCGCCGTCCGGCCACCTGCTTCAGACTCCGGGCCATGGCGGGCTCGACCTTGATGTGCAGCGTTGCCGTCTGTGCCATCGAGAAACTCCTTTCATGTACATGATTAGGTATATCAGTGGCCGGGAACGGCGTCAAGGTTCGGGATCTGGCGCACGCAGGGACGGCCCGGAGGACCGTCCTACGTAGGACGGCGCTCCCGCGCCGTCCCTGCGCGAGTCCGGCATCCGTGAGGGGGAAGTGGGCGTCACATGCGAGACGCCTGACTCCTCAATTCGGACTACTGCATGCTCTGCGATTGCAGCATTTTGCAGTCGAACCCGGCGCTATCAGGTGGACACTTCGTTCTGTCGGGGCACACTTCGTTCTTGTTCATCCGGCGGTGTAGCGCTAACATTAGCACATCGACGAAAGCGTGGCTTCAGGCCAATATCAACCTGCCCATGCGTGACCAGTCGGAGTGTGTCGGTGCGCCGTGTGCATGCGCGTCGCGCCTGGTGTGTCCGGACGGTTCACGCAGGCAGGTGGGCGTGTGCCCATACGGTCTGAGGAGCGATTTCCTGTCACATAGATGGTCTGGCCGACCAGGGAAGCGCGGCAGCGGCGCGCCGAACTTGCCGGCCGAGGAGGGATTCCGATGGCGGCTCAATCGCTTCTCCTGTACCTCTCACCGGAGCAGCAAACACTCATGCAGCAGGTCTGCGGTCGACGGCTCACGACGTGGGAAATGCCGCTGCAGCACGGGGGACTCAACGTGCTTTACGGCACGCCTGCGATCACGGCAGCTCAGCGGATTGGCCTCGGCGGACGCCCGGTCCAGATCCCGCTGACGCTCGCCCAGCAGAACGCCGTGCGCAAGGAACTGGGAACGGCTTGCGCGTACATTCTCGTCAACCCGGCCGCATGTCCCTTGTACGGCGTCGGTTCGCGGCCGTCCCTCGCGGGTACGCAGGGGGCGCCGACCACCGTCTACAGGCCACGGTGAACCGGCCGGGACAGAGCGGCGACCGTGTCGGCGGGCAGCGGCGACAGGCCGGGCGGAGGACGAAGCCGCCGGATACGCTGGCCGGTCGCGCGGCGGCGGTCTACGTTCCGGAGCACTGCGTGTGGGAGCTGACGCGGCGCTGCAACCTGCGTTGCCTGCACTGTGGATCGGCAGCCGGCACGGCTCGCGAGGCGGAGTTGACGGTTGCGGAGTGTCTGGACGTCGCCGGGGATCTGCTGGCACTGGGTTGCACAAACGTGACGCTCATTGGCGGGGAGGTGTTCCTCTACCCGGGGTGGCAGCACGTGGCGCGGCGGTTGTCGGACGGCGGCGCAGCGGTTCGGATCATTACGAACGGGTACCGGTTCGGCAAGCGGGAGATCGCCGAGATCAAGGCGGCCGGTCTGGCGCTTGTGGGACTGTCCATCGACGGGGTGGAGGAGCATCATGACCGCATTCGACGCCGCCGTGGCTCGTTCGCGCGCGTGCTGAGCGCACTGGACCGGTTGGTGGCCGAAGACATTCCGGTCGGGGTCGTGAGCAGCCTGCTGGAACTCAACGTGGGGGACTTGGAGCCCCTGCGCGCGCTGTTCGCCGAGCGCGGCGTCACGTTGTGGCAATTACAGATCGGCACCCCCATGGGCAATCTGGCCGAGCAGCGTGACTTGGCCCTGAATCCCGCGCGGATTCCGGACGTTACGGCGTTCGTGCGGGATGCGCGCCAGCGTTCCCCCCCGTGGGTTTACGCCGGCGACAACATCGGCTACTTCGACGAGAACGAGCTCTACATCCGCGGAATGCCGGGCACGCTGACGGTGTGGAGCGGCTGTCAGGCCGGGCTGCGGGTGATCGGACTGGACAGCGCGGGTAACGTGCGCGGCTGCGAGTCGCTGTGCAGCGAGAGCTTCATCGAGGGCAATGTGCGCCGCGAGCCTCTGGCGGCGATCTGGAACCGGCCCGGCGCCTTCGCCTACAACCGCGCCTTCGATCCCTGCCAACTGGCGGGGCGCTGCCGCGACTGCGAACGCGGCCCCGTCTGCCGGGGAGGCTGCCGCGGCAGTTGTTTCTTCAACAGTGGCGGGCTTTTCGAGAACCGGTACTGCTGCTATAACCCTATGGCGGACTGACCCCCACGCAGAACAGATGCGCGGCGCCGCGCAGCAGCAGGCGGCCGGCCACGGGGACGGGCGAGGCGATCATCCGTTCGCCCAGCTTGGTCTGCCAGATCACGCGCCCCTGCTGCGCGTCCAGCGCCAGCAGCGCATCCTCGCCGGCCACCGGCGCCGTCACGTAGACGCACCCATCCCAGGCGCACGGCGTCGAGCAGCCGTTCCCCGGCAGCGCGACGGTCCACAGCAGGTTGCTGCCGGGGCTCCACGCCACCGGCAGGGCCGTGGCTCCCCCGCAGCCCGTCCCGTCCGGCCCGCGCCACTGGGGCCAGCGCCCGTCCGCGGCCGCGGCCGCCGCCAGCCCCGCCGCGAGGACGAAAGCAAGCGCGCTCACGCGGCCGGCACCAGCAGCAGGGGCCGCAGCGGCGCCCAGGAGCCCCGGCCGTGCATCTCCGGCAGCGGGTTCAGGCACGGCTCCGTATGCGTCCACCAGCGCTGCGTGACCGGGTCTTCCCCCATTGCCGCCATGTCGGCGGCGAAATCGTCGCCGATGTATTCGTGGTACGAGAACAGGTAGAGCTCGTCCGCGATCCCGGTCAGGAAGCTCGTCCAATGCCGCACGCGACTGCGGGACATCTGGTCGGCCACGCCGGGCCAGTTCGTCTGGTGCAGGGTCCGGTACCAGAGCTCCTGCTCCGGCCGCAACCGCGTTACCACCATCAGCCGCTGCACCTGCTGCGCCGGCCGCTGCTCGGCCCCGCCCACGTGGTTCATCCACTCCATCCGCAGCCACAGCGCCCCACGCTTCGCCGCGAGCGGGTGCGGCTCCAGGTACGTCTGCACCTGCAGCCACCAGAGCGAGCTCTTCTCCAGCGCCGCGGCAGCGTCCTCGCGCTCCACCCCGCGGTACTCCGCATACACCACGCACCACTCGCCCCCCGCCAGGGGCTTGGCGAAAACCGACACGTTGGTCAGCCCGACGCTTGCCAGGTCCTCCGCCAGCGACGCGGGCGGATCCGCCAGCACCGCTTCCAGCGACGACAGCTGGCCCGGCTGCACCGCGGCGAGCAGCGCGGTGCGAAACACCCCGCCTTGCCGCACTTCCAATTCATAGGGCGACATGCGACCTCCTCCCGGCTCCTACAGCCGGCTTTCGAACACGTATTGCCCCGATCCGGCCGTAAAGACGGCGCAGCCGTCCGCGGCGCGCAGGAAACGCAACCCGTCCGCCTCCGCCGCCGGGCGGCCGCCCTCGCGCACGCCCGCCGCCTCGCGCGCCGGCACGTACACGGTTGCGGTCACATTCGCGGGGATGGTCACCTCCAGCCGGAAGCGGTCGCCCTCGACCGACCACGCGCTGGCGATCCGGCCGCGCAGCGAGTCGTACTGGCCGCGCGCGCGCGTCAGCCCCTTGCCCGCCGGGGCCAGCGTCGGGCGGATGGTGAGCCGCGCGAAGCCCGGACCGTCCGTGTCGATGCCAGCCACGCCGCACTGGAGCCACTCGCCCACGCACCCCAGCCAGTAGTGGTTGAACGAGTTCATGCCGGCGTCCTGGAAGCCCTTGTCCGGCAGCCAGCCATCCCACCGCTCCCACATCGTCGTGGCGCCGAGCTTCACCTGCGCCAGCCACGACGGGTAGTCCTGGTTCAACACCATCTGGTAGGCCAGGTCGGAGCGGCCCGCCTTCTGCAGGGCGAAGAGCACGAACGGCGTGCCGAGGAAGCCGGTCGCCAGGTGCCCCTTCTGCGCCGCGATCTCCGCCGCGAACTGCTCCGCCACGGCTGCGCGCCGGTCCGCGGGCACCAGGTCCAGGCCGAAGGCCAGCGCGTAGAACGTCTGGGCCGTCTGGTTCTTGCCGTCCACGATGCGCCCGTCGGGCTTGATGAACTTGGTGACGAACACGTCGCGGAGCCGCGCGGCCTGCGCCTCGTAGCGCGTGGCATCCGCCGCCTCCCCGATCGTCCGCGCCAACTCCGCCATCAGGCGCGTCGTGTAGAAGTAGTAGGCGGTGCCGATCGCCTCCGAGTGCTGCGGCCCCGCCAGCCGCAGCCAGTCGCCGTACGAGCCGGTGCCGCGCACGCCGTCCTTGCTCGTCCGCTCGAGGAAGGCCATGAACCGCACCAGCGCGGGGTAGTGCTGCCGCACGATGCGCGTGTCGCCGTAGAGCTGCAGCATCTGCCACACGCACACGACGCCCGCATCGCCCCAGCCGGTGTTGCCGAAGCCGACGATGCTGATGTGCGGGGCGACGTCGCCGAAGGCGCCGTCCTCGCGCTGGGAGTCTGCGCAGAGGTCGGTCAGCCATTTCGTGAAGAACGCCGGCGAGTCGAGGTTGAAGCACGCCGTCTTCATGAAGACCTGCGCGTCGCCCGTCCAGCCGGCGCGCTCGTCGCGCTGCGGGCAGTCGGTGGGCACATCGAGGAAGTTGCCGCGCTGGCCCCAGACCGTGTTCTCGACCAGCTTGTTGACCAGCGGTTCGGAGCACTCGAACCAGCCCGTCCGCGCCAGGGCGGAGTGCACGACGATGCCGGCGACGTTGGTCAGCGCCGGCGCCGCGGCCAGGCCGCTCACCTCCACGTAGCGGAAGCCGTGGAACGTGAACGCGGGCTCGTACGCCCGCGCCGCGCCGCCGTCGAGGTAGTGGACATCCGTCGCCCGCGCGGCCCGCAGGTTGGCCGTGTAGAGCGTGCCATCGGGGTTGAGCATCTCCGCGTGCCGCACCTCCACGCACTGTCCGCGCTCGCCCTGCAGCGTCAGCCGCACCCAGCCCACCAGGTTCTGCCCGAGATCGTAGACGAAAACGCCGGGCTGCGGCTCAGACACCTTCACCGCCGGCACGACCTGCATGCGGCGCATGGCCACACCCGGGTGCGCCTCGAGCGGGGTCTTGATGCCGGCGTCGACGGTGACGGGCTGCCAGGCGGCGTCATCGAACCCGGCCGTGCTCCAGCCCGGCAGCTCGCAGCGCGCGTCGTAGGTGCTGCCCATCAGCAGGTCGTTGCGGAGCACCGGGCCGTCCGCGCCCTTCCAGCTCGCGTCGGTGGCCACCACCTGCGTCGTGCCGTCGGCGTAGTCGAGCCGCAGGTGCAGGATGCCGCGCGGCGCCGGGCCGTAGTAGTGGCGCCGCCCGCTGAACGCGAGGAAGCCGGCATACCAGCCCTCGCCGAGCATCATGCCGATGGCGTTCGGACCGCTCTTCAGCTGCGCGGTCACGTCGCTGGCGAGGTAGTGGACCCGTTTGCGGTAATCGGTCCACCCCGGCGCCAGCACGTCCGCACCCACCGGCTTGCCGTTGAGATACAGGTCGTAGAGCCCCAGCGCGGAGGCGTAAAGCACGGCCCGCTTGAGCGGCTTCGCCACGACGAACGCTTTGCGCAGGCACGGCGCCGGGCGGAACTCCTCGACCGAGGCCTTGAGCTTGCCCCAGGGCTGTTCGCCGTGGCGCGCGATCACCGCCGCCGGCTGCCAGGCGCCAGCGTCGAAGGCAGCGTCCCGCCACGGCCCGGCGGGCTGCAGGCTGGCGCGCCACGAGCCGTCGATCGGCACGACCAGCGGGTCGCCGGTGCGGAAGGTCACCAGCAGCCGCCCCAGCAACCCCGCGGGCGAGGGGGTCGTTCCCTGGTTCGTGACTTCGATGGCCAGCACGTTGCGCCCGGGCTGCAGGCGGCTGGCCAGCTCGACCACGCGCGGCTGTTTCCAGTCGCTGCCGCCACCGCTTTTGCGGCCGTTAACAAACAGGGCGAACTGGTCGTCCGCGGCCAGGACCATGACGGCGCGGGAGACGGTGCGGTCAGTCGGCAGCTCCACGACTTTCCGGAAACCCGCGCGGCCGACGGGTTGGGCGGCGGTGCTGGCGCCAGCCGTCCACACCCAGGCGTCCTGGTCGAAACTCAGCAGGGCTTTCAGCGCGGCGTCCTCGCTGCCGGCGGCCTGACCCTCGAAGCCGATCCACTGGGCCTGCCAGTCGGCAGGGGCCAGCAGCCCCATCGTCCAGGACGCCGGCGCGCTCCACGCACCCGGCTGGTCCTTTTCGTCCCACAGCCGCACTTTCCAGCCCGCGCGCTGCGCCGACGCCAGGGCGCGGCCCGCGTACTCGACCTGGGCCGTGGCGGCCGACGCCACCTTGCCGCTGTCCCAGAGGTCGGCGCGCCCGGCTTCCAGCAGCTCGGGGCTGCTCGCCACGAGAACCTGGTAGGCGCCCTGCGCCAGGCCCCGCGCCGTGGCCGGTCGGCCCTCCGGCACCCAGCTCAGGCGCGGCCGCGCCACATCGATCCCGAGGGGCTCCTGCTTGTACTCGCACCGCAGGGTCGTCGCCTGCAAACGGCCTTGCGCCGCCACAGACACCACGCCCGCCTGCAGACCCGCCACGGCCAGACCCACCCTCAGACACGCCATTCCTGCCCCTCGCTGCATGCTAACCTCCCCCGTCCCTTGCTCGCTGTCCGCAACGCACACGCGGTCGCGGTTCGGCTGCATATTCGCGCATTCCCGCGCGGCTGGCAACGCCAGAGTGGTGAGTGGCGAGAGCGAGCGATGCAGGCGCATTTGCGCGTCGTGCAACCAGGCGCCGGGCTCGACAGTAGCGCGGGCCTCTCCGAGGCCCCGCGCCCGATGGCATCGCGTGCGCAGCCCGTCTTCGCACAAGCAGCGCACCACTCACCCGGCTTGACTTCGCCTGCTCTCTCAAGGCTCTCATGCCTCGTCTGCCCCGCGGGCTACCGGCCGGGGACGGCCGGCTCCA
>CAYOBW010000166.1:0-15510 GCA_964402115.1 uncultured Victivallales bacterium | reverse complement strand
CGCCGCCGCGCTGCCGACGCTCGACGCGGAGTTCGAGGAAATCACCGAGGGCGAGGAACAGAGCCGCAAGGAGCAGCTCAAGACGAAGTGGGCCGCCCTGGAGGCGCTGGTGGGCGATCCCAAGCGCATCGCCCTCGTCGCCGCCGACCTGGTGACGCACTTCGAGAAGCGGCTGGAGGCCATGGACGGCAAGGCCATGATCGTCTGTATGAGCCGCCGCATCTGCGTGGACCTCTACCGCGCCCTCATCAAGCTCCGCCCTGCCTGGGCCGGCGCCAGGGATGACAACGCGGAAGCCGAGAGGGGCGCAGGGTGCGTCGCGAAGGTCGTCATGACCGGCAGCGCCGACGATGGCCCGGAGTGGCAACCGCATATCCGCAACAAGGACCGGCGACGGAAGCTGGCCACCCGCTTCAAGGACGCCAGGGACCCGTTCCGCATCGTGATCGTGCGCGACATGTGGCTGACCGGCTTCGACGCCCCCTGCCTGCACACCATGTACGCGGACAAGCCCATGCAGGGGCACGGTCTCATGCAGGCCATCGCGCGGGTGAACCGCGTCTTCCGCGACAAGCCCGGTGGCCTGGTGGTGGATTACCTGGGGCTGGCCGACCAACTCAAGCACGCCCTTGCCAACTACACCGAGAGCGGTGGCCAGGGGGACCCCACGTACGACACCAGCCAGGCCGTCGCCGTCATGCTGGAGAAGCACGGCATCGCCAGCGACATGCTCCACGGATTCCGCTGGAAGAAGTGGACGACCGGCACGCCGGCGGAATGCCTGGCCCTCATTCCCGCTGGCCAGCAGCACATCCTCGAACAGGAGGACGGCAAGGCGCGCTTCGTGCAGGTAGTCTCCGACCTCTCCCGCGCCTTCGCCCTCTGCGCCGCCAGCGAGGAGGCCACCGCCATCCGCGACGACGTGAGTTTCTTCCAGGCCATCCAGGCCGCATTGAACAAGCAGGGCGGCGGCAGCCGGAAGACCCCCGAGCAAATTGACTTGGCGATCCGGCAGCTCGTCGCGAAAGCCATCGTGGCTGACGGCCAGATCATTGACGTGTTCACCGCCGCCGGTCTGCCCAAGCCGGACATCAGCATCCTCTCCGACCAGTTCCTTGCCGAAGTGCGCAGCCTCAAGCACAAGAACGTGGCGGCGGAGTTGCTAGCCAAGCTGCTCAAGGACGAATTGAAGGTTTTCGCCCGGCGCAACCTCGTGCAGTCCCAACTGTTCAGCGAGAAGCTCAAGAAGACGCTCAACGCCTACCACAACCGCGCCATCGCCACCCAGCAGGTCATCGAGGAACTCATCAAGCTCGCCAAGGAGATGGACGCCGCCACCAGGCGCGGCGAGGACCTCGGCCTGACCGACGACGAAGTCGCCTTCTACGACGCCCTGGCCGCCAATGACTCGGCGGTGCAGGCCATGGGCGACGACAAGCTCAAGGTCATTGCCGCCGAACTCATTACCCAGGTCCGCAAGAGCGTGACCATTGACTGGACCCTCCGCGAAAGCGCCCGCGCCCGCATCCGCGTGATGGTCAAACGTATCCTGAACCGATACGGCTACCCCCCCGACCTCCAGGAGGAGGCCGTCAAGACCGTGCTCCAGCAGGCTGAGTTGCTCTGCGTGGATTGGGCTGGCCAGTAAGCGAGAACGGAGGCATGTGATGGCACGCAGACGGTCGCGCGGTGGCGACTTCCATCAACTAGCCCTGGCACCCTGGTGGGTGGGTGATCTGGCCGCTGCCGTGATTCCGCGATAGGGTAACCAAGTTGCGCGCTCTCTCTCACGGCGCGGGGGCGGGGGCGGGGGCGGGCGCAGGGACGGCGGCGGCCTTCAGTTCCGCCACCAGCTTCTCGGCCGCCAGGGCGCGCTGCTCGAGGGTCTGGGCGGACTGGCGCGCCTTCACCAGCTCGGCACGGGCGGTCTCCACTTGCTGGCCGAGTTCGGCGCCTCGTGCCACGGCAGCAGCGGTCTGTTGCGTCTGCCCCGCAAGCTGTGCGGCCTGTGCCGCCACAACCGCCGCCTGGTTTGTCAACTGGGTGTTCTGCGCGGCCAGCCGCGCCACCTGCGTGGCCAGTTGCCCCGCCTGGGCGGCTATCTGCGCCGCCTGAGCGGCCACCTGCGTCGTCAGCTGCGCGCTTTGCTGCTGCGCGGCGGCCAATTGGTTCGTCGCCGAGCACAAGGCGACCCCTGTCGAGGCAACCAGCGCATCCAGCGCCGTCGCGCGCGCGCTCAAGGCTGTCCGCTCCTGCACAACTGCCACGAGGTTCGACTGCACCGCGGCCAGCTGCGTGGTCAACTGCGAGCGCGCCGCGACGCCGCGGGCGAGCTCCTCCCCGGCCTGGGTGAGGCTGGCGCGGACCTGCACCAGTTCGGCCGTGCGCTCCTTCAAGGCGGCCTGAAACCGGTCGCGCTGCGCCCCGACGTCGATGCTCCCGGCCACCATCTTCTCGATTTCCCGCCGCAGCGGCTCGTTGGCGCTCTTCTCCGCGGCCAGCGCGCCCGTGGCGGCAGCCGCGGCGTTGGAGTAGCTCTCGACCGCCGTCTGCATCTGTTCCATGCGCGCCACGGTCTCCGCCATCACCTCCCGCAGGCACTCCACGCGCCCCTGCAGGGCCGTCGTCTGGTCGTCGATCGCCCGTCGCTCCGCCTTCATCTGCTTACTGGTCCACCAGCCTGCCGTCAACAGGCCGGCGGCCACCAGCACGAACAGCACCTTCAGCCCCGTGTTCATGGTTTCCTCGCCGGCGCCTGCACCAGCTCGAAGAGCCGCCAGTCGCCCCAGTCGCTATCATGCAGCGCATTCCGGCTGCCAAACCGGTGAATGCCGTCGTACTTCCAGTGCACGCTTTCCATGGCCGTGCGGCCGGCCGGCCGCGGCACCAGCACGAACAGGTCCTGGCCCCAGTACTCGTCCTCGACCCGCGTGAAGTCGAAATCGAGGTCCCGGGTGAACAGCGAGCCGCTCGGGATCACGGGCTGCAGGTTGAAGCTCGCGTAGCCGCAAACGAACACGCGGCCGTACGGCGTGCGGTCGCGAACGTGGCGTTCGATCTGCGCCGGGACGAGTGCGCAACGGACGGACGCGGCCTGCCGGCCCGCCTGCGCCTGCCACTCCCAGTCGGCGCGCGGCAAGCCCCAGGCCGCGCCCGTCAGGGCCAGGGCCAGCGCGAGGCCGACGCCCCGCCACGCGCCCGCGGACGCGGTTTCGCCGCCCAGCCGGGCCAGCGCGAGGATCGTGAACAGCGCCACCGCAACCAGGATGGTGGACGGCGCCCACAGCAGGTGCTGCGCCCGCAGGAAGAGCCCCACGGCCAGCAGAGCCACCGCCAGCACGCCCACGTAGGCGCCCTCCCGCTCGCGCCGCCACGACTGCAGCACGACGACCCCCGCCGCCACGGCGCCCGCCGCATAGGCCGCGGCCCCAACGCCAGGCGAGGTCCCCTCGCCTGCCAACTGCCGGCAGCCGGCCGATGCCACGGAGCGCAGCACATAGAGCGGATCGCCCATGATCAGCCAGTTCAGGAGCAACCACAGGCCACCGGCGTAGAGCAGCGGGAGTCCGGCGAGGATCACCGCCGCCTGCCGTTCCGCCGGTTCAGACGTTCGCAGCCGCAGGTCGATAGCGAGCAGGGCGAACGCGATCAACAGCCAGAGACCGAGTTCGGCGTGGCAGCCGAGCAGCAGCGCCGCGCTGTATCCGAGGCGCACCAGGAAGCGCAGCCGCCGGGTGCCGAGCCAGCGCGCCAGGCTGAACCCCGCCTGCAGCGCGAAGCACAGCGTCGTCGTGGTCCCCGTGCCGCTCACCGCCGCATCCACAAATCCGGGGTGCAGGGCGAGCGCGGCGACGAATCCGAAGCGCCAGCGGCCGAGCGGCCAATCGCGCAGCCGACGCTCCAGGAGGAACAGGCAGCCGGCGCCGAAGCAGGCGCTCACGATCAGCGACGCAAACGGCTGCGCCTCGCCGCCCAGCACGGCCGCAAAGGGCCAGCGCAGCAGAAACGGCAGCGGCGACCACCACAGGGAACTCACGACGGCCTGGCGTCCCGCCGTCGTGTTCGCGCACAACTCGCGACAAACCCCCTCGTAGACAACCACCTCCGGCCGCGGCACGACCACCAGCTGCAGCCCCGCCGCGAGGAACGTCCCGAAAATTGCCAGGAAGGCTGCCACGGTCAGGAGTCGCCGCCCTCTTTCGGCCGATTGCCCGCTCATGGCGTCCCCTCCCCCGTGGCCGAACCCGCGGCGCCGGACGAGCCGGTCGTGGCCGCCCCGGCGGCCGGGATATGGCCGTGGCGCGTCTTCTCCCAGTAGAAAGGATTGGAGAAGAACTGCAGGAAGGCGCGCCAGCCGCTGTAGCTCATCATCACCCAGTACAGCGGGGCAATCAGCGCGTACTTCACGAGGTCGTAGTAGCGCCGCCGGTAGCAACCCACGGCCCCGATGTAGACAAACGCGAAATTGCCGGCGAAGAGGCAGACCGCCCCCATCGCGAAGATCGGCAGCGGGAACAGGTCGGTCAGCAAGGCCGGGCGGCAGACGAACCAGACCAGCGCGAGCGTCCAGAACAGCGGGTTAAGGAGGAAGGTCGCGACCACGCCGCCGATGAGCAGCTGGAAGTGACAGAAGTTGGCCCAACCGAGGTCGCGCCAGAGGCGCACGGGATTCCGCATGTGCACGAGGTACGTCTGGATGTAGCCCTTCAGCCAGCGCGTGCGCTGCCGGATCCAGAACGGGAAGCTGCCGCACGCCTCTTCCCATGTCGTCGTCTGCAGCATGCGCGAGCGGTAGCCGCCGCGGTAGATGCGCACGCCCAGGTCACAGTCCTCGGTCACATTGTACGCATCCCAGCCCATCAGTTCGCGCAGCCGCTCCGTGACGAAGTGGTTCGACGTTCCGCCGAGCGGAATCACCGCCCCCAGCGCGGATAGACCCGGCAGCGACAGGTCGAACCAGGCCGAGTACTCGGCGGCGAAGAGCTTGGTCAGCACGTTCTGCCGCGGGTTGTAGAAATTCAGCCGGCACTGCAGGCAGATCGTGCGCGGATCCACGCGACGGAAGGCGGCCACCGCCTTCTTGATCTGGTCCGGCTCGGGGCGGTCCTCCGCGTCGTACACGACCAGGTATTCGCCCCGCGCCAGGTCCAACCCGATGTTGCACGCCTTCGGCTTCGTCCGCGGAAAAGACTTCGGCACCACGGTCACGCGGAACCCCTCGGGCAGGGTCATGGCCGCGGCAGCCGCGCGGGTCTCGGCGTCGTCCTCCTCCAGCAGCAGCTGGACATCCTTCTTCGCCGCGGGGTAATCGAGGCTTTGGACGGACTGCACGAGGTGAGCCACGGACTCAGCTTCGTGATACATGGGAATGATGATCGAGTAGACGGGCAGATCCTCGTCGCGCAGCTCCGCAAGGTCCGACGGCTTCATCACCAACTCAGCCGCGCCGCTGACCGAGCAGCGCACGAGCAGGAACTTGTAGGCCGAGATGACAAGATAGAAGACGGTGGACAGCAGGACAAAACTCCGCGCCACCGTCCAGGGCGCCAGGATCGTCAGCCCCAGCGCCACGACGCACAGCCCCACCGTGACCAACCGCTGCGCGCGGGTGATGGGCACGCTCGCGCTCAAGTCGGGGCGAACCCTGCTCAATTGAAGTGGATCGGCACTCATGTTCTTCTTACCCGCCAGTCAGCTGTCACGCTCAAATCCTCACGCGCCCGGCTACGGTTCATGCGCCGACGTCAGCGCACGCGCCACGATCTCGCCCGCCAGGCGCTGACCCGCGCCTGACAGTGTCAAACCGCCCCGCTCGAAAAGAGCCCCGCGTTCGTCCCCCATGCCGATCAACCCTGAATAGAGGTCGGCGACCGGCATGGCGCGGGCATCGGCAATTCGCCGCACGGCCAGGGCGAACGCCCGCAGGCTGACGGATGAAGTACCGTAGGGCGGCGGCGTGACCCAGACGATGCGCAAGCCCCGTGACGCCGCCAGGATGTCCGCCAGCGCGGCGAGCGACCGCTCGTAGGCTTCGGCGTCGCGCAGCTCCAGGATATCGCGCAAACCCACGCTCAGCACGACCGTATCGGTGGCATTCGAGACGAACCCGGGAATCTCCACGAGTTTCAGAAGCGGCCCGTAGGCGCCGGGCGACTCCTCCCAGGAACGCGGAGAGACGCGCCGCACGCGCACCCCGTCCGCGGCGTTGGCCAGGATGCTGCCGCAGACGGCCGCGAACGTTCCGCCGTCACCCTCCGTTGCCGCCGGGAGGCTATCGGCGGCCACCATGTCATCCACGCAGACCACGCTACAGCCATCGGCCACGTCGGTCAGCGGGGGCTGGACGTAGTGACCGGTTTCGCGGGTCGGCACCAGCACGAGCCGGCGGCCCGCGGCATCATACAGGCGGTCGCCGACGACACGCGCGGGCAAAGTCGCGAAAGGCGGCTGCAGCAAGCCCACCCGCTCGCCGGCCAGGGTGACGCCGGCGTGCGAAAGCTCCCACTCGATCGCGGTCACGTCGCCCAAGGCGAACTTACCGATCGGTAAAAGCTCCGCCACACCCGCGGGCGAGATCAGCCGGTGTTCGCGCACGGTTTTGCCGTCGCGCTTGCGGATGCTCCAGCGCACGTCCAGCGCCACGCCCGTCGGCGCCAGCCCGAGCACGCGCAGCGCGGGTGAGACGTCATCCAGGGCGTAGCCGACCGCCGGCAGGGCGCCCAGCTCCGCCGTGACCGCATATTCGCGGGGCACGGACATACGCAGGTCCAACGTGCGCGTCACCGCGGCCTCGAAGCCCAGGTTGTCGCGCGCGCTCAGCGTCGCCGTGTGGCGCTTGGCGCCCTGGAAGATGTGGGTGGGGTTATCGGCCTG
The DNA here is from genome assembly GCA_964402115.1 of uncultured Victivallales bacterium. Lineage (GTDB taxonomy): Bacteria > Verrucomicrobiota > Kiritimatiellia > UBA8416 > CAYOBW01 > CAYOBW01. The sequence goes on along the minus strand of CAYOBW010000166.1, from coordinate 8,637 downwards.
CCCGCCGGCCGCGGCATCGAACTGCCACTGCCGGGTCACCGGCTCCTTGGACACCCAGTTGCGCGTGCGGTCCTCGAAGGTCACCGGCACGAAGCAGGCGCCGTTCCCGCGGAAGGAGTAGGCGTCCCCGGCCTCGTACCCGAAATCCGGGTACAGCGAGCGGTCCTGGCGCTCCACGCGCACGTGCTCCGCCGCGCGCCCCGTGATGAGCCGATCGCGCGGGACGGGTTGGATCTCGTCGCGACCGGGCAGAATCCACCCGACCTCGATATCGGGGTCCAGCACGGCGAAGTTGAGCAGGCGCAGGGTATGGACGCCGGCGGTCAGCGTGATGGGGGCGCTGAGCTGCCAGTCGCGATCGTACCGCTCGCCCGGGCGGCCGATGACCAGCTCGCCATCCACGAGCAGGAACACCGCATAGCGCGCCTGCGCCCCCCAGCGATAGACGCCGTTGGTCGGGCAGAGCACGTGGGTCTGGAGATCCACGATGTGGAAGCCCGCGCCCCGCCGCTGCACCCGCTCCTGCTCGTTGCTGTCGTCGCGCGGCTTGACTTCGCCGAAGGCGGTCGCCTGGAAACGGCGGGCGCGATGCGAGGCGTGCGCATACATGTAGAGGAGCCGATCCCAGGTGTCGGGCACGCCGCGGCTCGCCACCAGGCGCTGCTCCACGCACAGCGGGGAGGGATCGCGCACCTGCCCGGCGCGCGGTCCCGGACCGAAGTAGAGCAGGCAGTAGGAACCGCGTTCCCGGTTGCCGGTCTGCACCAGCACGTCGGCGTAGGTCTCCGTGCCGTAGACCGTGGCGCAGGGCAGCGACTCGCCCTTGGGATCGCGCGCGGCCAGCGTCAACCCGCCGGCCGTCGCTACCGCCGCGCGCAGCTCCTCGTCGACGGGCACGCGCACGAGCATGTAGTCATCCTCGCGCCCCACCGGGCGGAAGACCGCGCGCCGCGGCAGCGCGCTCTCCGTCCACGGCGGGAAGGGGTCGGCGCAAGCCAGCCGCGTCACGAGCAGCAGACCGGCCCACGCCACCCACGTCGCGGGACCGGGGCGCCGCCATCCGGAGCTCTGTTTCAATCGCTTCAAAACGTCTGTCCTTTTTGTAAGACAATCTGCCGCGCCGCCGTCGTCTGCATGACCTGTGAAGATAGCGCAACCAAATGCCGATGAGGAGTGTTTTTCTTGCCATTTCCGCACTTATTTCCGCTGGAAACCAACTTCGCTGTTGCTTCACGCCGCGGGGCATCCTATCTTCACATCGTTTTACCGTAGGAGGCACGACGTGAGCAAAAGACACGCTTTCACTCTCATTGAAATGCTGACCGTTGTCGCGATCATCGGCATGCTAGCGGGCATTCTGCTGCCGGCCGTGATGAAGGCCCGCGAGCGCGGCCGCCAGGCGCGCTGCAAGAACAACCTGAAGCAGTTCGCGATGTCGTGGCAAATCTACCGCGACGACAACCAGGGCGCCTACCCTCCCTGGCTGTCGAGCCTCTACCCGCACTTCATCACCTCGCCCGAGCAGTACGTCTGTCTCTCCGACCGCGCGCAGGGCGAGGAGGGGGCGAAGCCCAAGTGGATGATCGAGATGTTCGACAAGGAGGATCGCTTCCAGGAGTCGTTCGACACGAAGGAGAACAACGCGATGGTGGCGCGGGGCCGCAACGCCTCGATCCAGAGGTGCAGCTACATGTACGAGTTCTGCAACGCGCCGTGTGAATGGTACAACGGCTACGTGGAGGGTGTGCGCGACCTGGATGGCGACGGCGTGATGAGCTGGGCCGAAGTCAAGGCGCGCCAGCTCGAACACGGCGACGCTTACCATGAGGGGCCCTATGACCCGACCACGTTCCCGATCATCCGCTGCTTCCACCACCGTCTCGAGCGCAAGCTCCGCTTGCGGAATCCGAAAGACAAGCCGGTAGATGAGAGCCAGCGAGGCGTGACATTGAACATCGCGCACGCCGCGAACATCTTCGAGTCCGGCGTGCAATGGGAACTGGAAGTGCTTGAATAGTGCGCCGCGCGCCGCGGCGCGGCGGCCGGGATACGCAACCCACAGGTGACACCATGAACCGCAAGACCATGACAAACGTTGCGCTGGCGCTCGGCTGCTCGGCACTGGTGCTGGCCGGCTGCAGCAGCATCCGCCTTGCCGGCCGCGACAAGCCCGTCAAGGCGCCACCGGCCTCACCCCGCCTCATGCACGCGCAGGAGCTCCTGGCGGCCGGCGACCTGCGCGCCGCGATGCTGGAGTGCATCGATCTCACGCGCAAGGATCCGGATCTGCCGGGGCTCTCCGCGCTGCAGCGCGAGATCAACACCCGTCTGGCGGAATCCCAACGCCAGGACGTGATCAACCGCGCCGCCGCGACGGACCAGACCCTGCTCAACGATCTCGACGCGCACAAGATCGTGCCCGATACGTACGGCCTGCGGCAGGGCGTGCAGGGCGAGACGACGCCCCTGCGCACGGATCCGACGGACATGGAAACCGCTCTGGCCCGTCCCGTTACCGTGCATCTCGACAATGTCGGCCTGGCCGATTTCGTGCTCGCGATCGGCGCCTCCGATAACATCAACATCATCACCGACAGTATCGACACGGGGAAGACGATGACGCTGCACGCGGAGAGTGTGCCACTCGTGGAGATCCTCGAGTTCGTCTCCCGCAACCTCGGCGTGACCTTCGCCGTGGGCAAGAACCTGATTTGGGCGACGCCCGGCGCGGACATGGAGACCGGCATCCCCATGGAGACCCGGCTCTATCGACTGCGGCGCGGCGTGGGCATTGGCGAGCTCGGCGGCGGCGAAGCGGCCGCCACGGGCGATCAGCAGATCAACCTTGTCACCACGACGCAACGCTTCGTCCCACAGCCTGAGGGGGCCGACATTCTTTTCGACAGCAAAGCCCACGTGCTGATCGTCAAGAATACGAAGCAGAATCTCGCGCTGACGGAAGACCTGATCGCCGGGCTCGATGTCTGCCCGCCGCAGGTCCTGATCGAGGCCCGTTTCATCAGCACCTCCGTCAGCGATCTGCGCGAGCTTGGGATCGACTGGCTGCTGAACAGCGCAGCGGGCGTGACGCGCGCCACGGCGGGCGGCGACCGCCTCAACCGCACCGAGATCAAGGAAGGGGCTGCGATCGGCTTCGTGCCCTTCGCCAATGCCGCGCAGGGCCTGAACCTGACGTACCAGGGCGTCCTGACCGACCCGATGTTCCAGGCCGTCCTGCACGCGTTGGACACCTCCGGCAAGGCGCGCACCTTGTCCGTGCCCAAGGTCACCACGGTCAACAACAAGAAAGCCAACATCCGGATCGGCGAGGACTTCCGCTACTTCGAGGAGTACGACGTGCAGTCCATGCCAACGTACGGCAACACCGGCAACAATGGCAACGGCGGCACGACCTACGGTTCCCAGCTGGTCCCCGTGGGCTCGCCCACGCTGGAGGAACTCGGCATCGAATTGACCGTCACGCCAAGCGTCGGCGCGGACCTGCGGGCGATCACGCTCTTACTGCAGCCCGAGATCAGCGCCTTCAAGGAGTGGGTCGAATACGAGGTTGCGTCCAGCAGCGGCAGCAGCTACGGCGGCAACAATAATAACAATAACAATAATAACAATAACAACAACGGCGTGAATGACACGAACAACACGTCGCTCATCAAGCTGCCGATCTTCACCAGGCGCAAGATCGAGACCGAGGTCATCGTGCAGAGCGGCGAGACGATTGTGATGGGCGGGCTGATCTCCTCCGCCGAGACCAGGATCGACAACAAGGTGCCCTTCCTCTCCTCCATTCCCTTCCTGGGGGCGCTGTTCCGGCGCGAGAGCGTGCAGGAGACCAAGGAGAATCTGCTCATCTTCGTGACGGCGACGTTGATCTCGGACCGCGGCGAGAGCCTGATTCCGCTACCGCTGCGCACCGTCGCCCCGAGTTTGTCGGGACTGCCCACGGTGCCCCTGGCGCCATTCGCCCCCGCGACTACGGTCAAGCCCCTCGTGAAGCCGCCTGTCACCGCGAAGCCTGCGCCTGCCACCGTGAAGCCCGCAACTGCGGTCGTACCCGTGGTTGTGCCTGCGGTTGCGCCTGCGGTTGTGCCTGCGGTTGCGCCTGCGGTTGTACCCGCGCAAGTTGCCCCGGTCGCGCCCGCGGCTGCGGCTGAGGCGCCCGCCGTGGTGGCTCCCGCTGCCGCCCCGGCGGCGCCACCCATCGTGCCCGCTCCCGCTCCAGCGGCGCGTGTTCCCGCCCCCGTCGCGGTCCCAGCCGCCGAAGCCGGCGCCCCGGCGGCGAATCCACCGGAAGCTGGCGTGGTCGTACCGCCGGCGCTGCGTCCGGTGCGTCGCCCCGCTGCGCAGGAGGCGCCCGTCAACCAGGCGGCGTTGGCGCCGGTCGAAACGCCGCGGGCTCTCGAAGCGATTCCCGTGGCACTGCAACCCGTCGGACGTTAACAGGCCAGGAGAGGGACGCCGCCACTACCGGCCGGCGTAGACGCGCATATGGCGCAATACGATACAGTTATCGGTCTCGATATCGGCACCCACGCGGTGAAGGCGGCATGGGTCAAGCTGAGCAGCGGTCGTCCGGTCGTGGTGCGCACCGAGGCGCTCCAGTTCCCCCTCGACGGTTCCGGCGGCAAGGCGATGATTGCGCCGTGGGCGGAGAAGGTCGGTCTGCGCAAGTACCCGTGCGTCCTGGGGATGCCGGGGCAGCAGACGATGTTCCAGCCGTTCCTCCTGCCCCCCGGCGACCCGCGCACGGAAGACCAGGCCGCGGCCATGGAGGTGGTCAAGTTCAACGAGATGGCGTCGGAGACCATGACCTATGGCCTGGCGCCGTTCATGCTGAACCCCGGGGAACGTCGCATTCTTGTGGCGATGGCGCGCCCCAGCCTCATCGAAGCGCTGCTCGCGACCGCTGAAGAGCTGCACCTGGACGTGATCGACATTGTGCCCACGCCGGTTGCCATTTCCACGCTGTTCAGCGTCTTTGGACCGGGGCAGCAGCCGCCCACGGTTTACGTGAATATGGGGCGGGCCAACACGGAGGTCGCGGTAGGGTCTTCCGCGGGCCTGCTGTTTGCCCGTACGTTTGCCAGCGGCGGGCAGCTCTTCACCGACACGCTGGCGACCGCCCAGGGCACGCCCCGCAGCCGGGCGGAGCAGCGCAAGCTCGACGAGGGCTCGCTCGACCCGGCAACACCGCTGGCCGTTCCGCTTAAGAAGGCGGCCGACATCTGGCTGTCCGAGGCCCAGTCCTGCCTCTCCGTCTACCGCAGCCTCTACCAGGACCGCACGGCGAAGCTCGCGAAGGTGGTGCTGACCGGCGGCGCGGCGCGCCTGCCGGGCCTGGCGACCCTGGCCGCCGAACGGTTCATGCTGCCCGTGGAAATCGCCGCGGTCGTCACCGGGGAGGATGCGGCACGGCGCAACACGGAATTCGCCGCGGCGATCGGACTTGCCCTGTGTGTGGGACCGAACCGGTTCAGTCCCATCACGCTCCTTCCGGATCGCCTGCGTGACGAACAGAAGTTCCGCAGGCAGAAGCCCTATTGGATCGCCGCGGTTGTGGCGGCCGGGCTCATCCTGGTGGTCAGTGTCGTGGGTGGCTATCGCGATTTCAGCCGCAAGGCCAGGCACCTCAATGAGCAGCGGAACAGTCTGCAACGACGGCAGAAGCTCGTGGCGGAGATCGAGCAGATCAAGAATGCCAACGCGCAGCTCCAGGAGATGGGCGCCCCCGTGCGTCGACTGCTGAGCGGCACCACCGTGATGCGTGACCTCATTACGCACGTCGCCGTTTCGAAGGACAAGCTGGATCTCGTCACGATGATCGGCGACGCCGACTCGTACTTCGGAACCCATCCCCTCGCCCCTCCGCCTGCGGACGGCGCCCAGCCGCGCCGCCCCGACTCCGAGAAGGCCGAGGATAAGCAGACCTTCCCGATCTTCGAGCGCGTGCTGTTGGAGGGGTATACGCGCAAGTCCAATCTCGCCTCTGTCAAGGAGCTGATCGCCGCGCTGCAGCAGGCGCAGTTCGTTGCGTCCGCCGACCTCCTGAGCGACGATCAACTGCTTGCTCCGCCGCCGCCCCGCAGCGAGGGCCGAGGCATTCCCTTCGTCATAGACGTCAAGCTGAAGGCGCCCTGATGGCTATTCAACTGAAATCCTGGTCGGAGCGGCAACAAGTGCTCGCCATCATCGGCATGGCGGGCCTTGTGCTATGCCTGCTGTGGTTCTTCCTGCTCCTGCCGCTCAACCGCAAACGGCAGAGCCTGGAGGCCGAGATCAGCGGAATGCAGACCCAGCTAGCCAGCAAGAACTACCTCATCGGCGAGGATGTGCTCCAGAGCAAGCGTAACCAGGAGGCAACCCACAACCGCGCCATGCACACGGAGTGGACCAACATGGTCGCCCGCATGCAATCTTTCCGCGAAGCGGGGAACACGCTGACCAACGCCGTGGGTCACATCGACTACAAGGTCGCCCTTTTCGAAGTGCGCCAGCGCCTGCTCAAGAAGTCCCGCGACATGAGCATCCGACTCAGGGACACGGACTTGGGCCTGGACGATGTCGTCAGAGGGGACGAGGATGCCCGCCGGTTGATGCTGCAACTGCGCACGGTGGAGAAGCTTGTCGACTTCACGTTCGACCTCAAGATCAACATGCTCCGGGCGATCACCCCCCTGCCCCCGATCCAGCACGTGTTTCGCCCGGAGAAGCCGCCATTCATGGAGGAGTACCCGGTCAAGGTGGAGTTCTACGGGCAGCTCAACTCCATCTATGCCCTCTTCGAGGCGGCCAAGCAGCCCGAGACGCCGTTCGCGCTGCGCCGTTTGCGGGTGGAAGTCGAGCCCGCGCAACCGGACCTCCTGAAGGTCAGCGCCGTGATGAGCGCACTCCTGTTTCTGAGAGACCCCGATGTTCTAATCGAGGACATTCCCAAGAAGAAGGTCGAGCGGCTGGAACCACTGGGACATTGATGCTATGGACGCGTTCTGGAAATGGTTGTTGCGCGCGAACGCTCGCGCGGTGTTAATCGGCGCCGTCGTCGCCCTGGCGATGGTGCTTGGCTGGTGGGCATGGCGGGAGTTCTTTCCCCCCGCCTACCCGTCGCTGGCGGGTGCCGCGGGAGGCAAGGAAGAGCCTCTCCGCGGTATGGATTTCAGTCGCTATCTCATCGCGCGCGACAGTACGACGGCGCCGGAAAGCCTTTTCGTGCTGCGCGAGGGTGAGAGTCGGCACGTGCCCAAGATCTGGCAAAAGGATCCGGACGGCCCCGTCCGGCAGCCGCCGAACCGCGTGACGCCTGTCGTGGTCGAGCCGCCGCCGGACGCAACCGCGAAACCCACGCACGAGGATGTTACCGTGGTCTACCAGGGGCTGTTGACGCGCACGGACGGCAAGTCGCTGGCCCTCCTCAAGGACTCCAAGACCGGTCGAACGATGTTCTATCCCGACGGCAAGGTCGTCCGCGGTCTCAAGATCGGCCCGATCGAGAACACGACGGTCCTGATTACGCAGGCCGATGGATCCACGAATCTCCTGCACATCCGCGAACCGCAGACCTTCAGGCTGCCGGTCGAATAAGGGATCCCCATGGAAGAAACGGCGGGCCAGAGAGAGATCCGGTTCTTCTCGGATAGCCTCCTCTTCGAGTTGGGGCACCGTCTTGAAGAGCGCGGGCTCGTCACGCGTGCGCAGATCGAGGACCTGAATGCCCGCCGGGCTTTGACGAACGAGGGTCTCGACCGGTTGCTGCTCAAGGATGGTCTGGTTCCCGAGGCCGAGATCCTGCGTGCCCTATCCGAGTTGACGAGCATCCCCTTTCATCACATTGCCGAGTTCAAGATTCAGCCGGAAGCGGTGGCCCGTGTGCAGGCCCGTGTCGCCTTACGTTACAATATCATGCCGATCAAGCTCGACGGCGAAGTCATCACCATCGCCACGTCGTCCGTGCCGATGGTGTCGACCGTGGACAGCCTGCGCATGGTGCTGAACCTCGGCGTCGAGTGGATGCTTTGCACCGAGAGCGATATCACGAAGACGGTCAAGTACTTCTACGGGCTGGGGATCGAGGCCATCGACAACCTGGTCGAGATGGCCGGCGACCGCGGGCCGGCATCCAAGGGCACGGATCTCGCCATCGAAACCGCGGACGAAGGCGTGATCAAGTTCGTCAACCAGATCGTCGCCGAGGCCATCCGGATGGGCGCCACCGACATCCACATGGAGCCCTTCGAAAGCCGCATCAGCCTGCGCTACCGCATTGACGGCATTTTGCAGGAAATCCCCGTGCCGCGCGGCGTGCACCAGTTATCGCGCGCCATCGCCTCGTGCGTCAAGATCATGGCGGACATGAACATCGCCGAGCGTCGCAAGCCGCACGATGGCCGCATCAAGGTGCGGTTCGGCGCGGACGAGTTCGACCTGCGCGTCTCCATTCTGCCGACGCACTACGGCGAGACGGTCAACATGCGGATACTCAACCGCAAGTCCATGTTCATCGACCTCACCCACCTCGGTCTTACGGAGCGCCAGGCGCCGCAGATCGAGTACCTGGGCGCCCTGCCCCACGGCGTCATTTTGCTGACGGGGCCGACCGGCAGCGGCAAGACCACGACGCTCTAC
>CAYOBW010000165.1:0-15551 GCA_964402115.1 uncultured Victivallales bacterium | reverse complement strand
ATTGGCAGGGGGGGCCGCAAGGCGCCCATCCCCGTCGGTAACGGTGCCAGGTGAATAGCTGCGCGGGATTCCGTTGCGCGGCGAAAAGCAGGCGAAGAAGCGGGCGGGTTCTGCCGTGTGGCGCGGGTATCCGACCCGCGCGAGGAATGAGCGGAGCGAGGGTTGCGGCTGGTCTGGCCTGGGGATGCTCAACGCCGCACGCTTCGCTCGTGGCAGGGTCAGCGCCGGTCGGATACCGGCGCCACGGGGGAGCGGGAGTGCGCGGGACAACTGCGGGTGGAAGCCGACCACAGCCGCCTCAGCACCCGCCACCGTCGGGCACCGCCGGACTCCCGTCCGTTGCCCGGTTATCGCCTCCCACTTCGAGCCTCCGCCGGCTGTTTTACCTTGAGACTCCACCCCTGAAGTTCTAGTTTCCGCCTTGGTAACGGGGGTCGAGGGTTGTACTCGTCACGTCCACCCCCTCCGCAGACGCCCCGGCAGTCCCTGGCCCTTGCCCGGGCCTGTGACTTCCGACATTGACGACTAAAGGACAGAGGTTGTGCGTGAGGAGAGAGGAAGAGCTGTCGGAACGCAATCGTCCTCAGTGAGCGAAGCGAACGGTCCTCGTCCTCGTACTCGAAGGGACAAGGGAGGGAATCGAGGACGAGGACGACGACGAGCACGAGTGGGGACGCATCGGCTGGACAGGCGGATCGCGGAAGGACAAACACGGCAGAACATCGGCGTCCACGGTAGCCTCGCAAGCTCGGCACCGTGACCGGGGACGTTGGCCAAGGCACCGAAAGAGAAGATGAACCACGGAGTCACAGAGGCACGGAGCAGCAGGACGCGGAGGCTCGACAACGGCGGCCCGTCCCGCGTGGACGCGGGCCGGCCCGCCGTTCTCTCTCGCTGTCATGGGAGGCAGAGGAGGATAAGACGCTCCCCTTTCTCTCCTTCTAACCCGGCGAGCGCATGGTGCCAGGCCGCGCAGGCCTGGCACCATGCGCGAGTCTCCGTGTGCTTGTCTGCTCCGAGTCTCCGTGACTGCGTGGTTGGTCCCCATGCCCATGGCGCCAACATCCCGGTCCACGGTAGCCTCGCAAACTCGGCACCGTGACGCGGGGCGTTGGGATCGCGCCGGGAACGGATTAAGATTAAGATTACGATTATGAGGAGAGTGGAGAATCCTAATCGGAGTGTTGGGGATCAAACCGAATAGTGCCAGGTGATTTATGGTGGCGAGCTTGATCAGGCACATGCTGCGGAGCGCTCGCTGATCAGCCAGTCTGCAGCCTGAACCCGCTGCAGCCCGCTGCCCCTGCCGGGCTTCTCACCGTTGCCGGCCTACCTTCACCCGCAGGTAGAGCGGCTTGCCGGCGGCGGCGGGTGCGATGTAGAACGCGTTCGTCGGCGGCGTGGCACCCGTCAGCCGGGTCACGATACCGGTGAACCCGCGTGCCAGGGAGTCGGTCCGGTACACGTTGTATTGGGCGTTCGCGATGCTCTGCCAGTACAGCCGGTGCCAGCCCTCCCCGACGTCCTCCAATTTCGTCAGCCGGGGCAGGACGCCCGTGCCCTGCACGGCGAATTCGAACGGATCGTGTGCCGGGTCGCTGCTCGGAATGCGCACGGTCGCCTGGCGCAGGCCCACGGCCGTGGGTTGAAACGCCACGCGCAGGTCAAGGGCTTCACCCGCCGGCAGCGCCGCGCCGCCCACAATTACCCGGAAGTCGCCGGCCTGCGGTCCCGCCACGACCGCGCGCGGGTTGTTGGTGAAGTTCAACCAGTCCTCGCCGACGTTGCGGATCAGGAAGAAGTTGGTGCGGGCCCACGGTCCGCCCGGCGTGAACTCCAGGAAATCGGTGTCGTTGGTCACCAGCGGTGCGACGCTGCCGTGCGGAACGGGCGCGCCCGTGGCCCAGGATTCGACTTCCATGCCTGGCCCCGTCGCGGTGCCGCCCACCGCGAACGTGTAGGAGGCGCCCTGGTTGTTCGGAATCACGACCCGTGCGGCGCGGGCGCCGCGACCGCGCGGCCGGTAGGCGACCGCGAAGGTCGTCGTCCCGCCCCGCAGGGCCACCGACGAGGCGGGGAGCGTCGTGATGGTGAAATCCTGCGGCGTGGCGCCGTCGAACTGCACCCGCGGCGTGCCGTTCAATAGCAGGGCCGTGTACCCGCTGTTGCGGATCGTGAAGGTGTTCGTGTAGGCTCCCGCGGTCGAGAGCGTCGGGAAACGCGTAAAGTTGGTCGTGGAGAGCGCCGTGCTGCCCGTCGGGATCGCCCGGCTGTTCCCGAACACCCCCATGTCCGGCACGGCCGGCGCGGCGACAATGCTCCAGGTGGTGGCGGGCGTAAGCGTCTCGTTGACGACCAGAACGAGGTATGTGCCCGTCTTCGTGGCCGCGAGCGTCAGGCTCTCGCGTGCATTCGACGTGTTGATGTTGGCGCTTGCGTCCGCCGCCGTGCGGCTGCCGTAGCTGCGCCCCGGGCGGAGTACGAACAGCGACAGGTCCTGCTCCGCGGGCGAATCGGGCAGGGGATCCACCGCGACGTAGTAGGTCTTGCCAGCGGTCCAGTCGGCCCGGTAGACGGCCAGGACATCCGCGGCGCCCATGAAGCCGGCCTGCGCCACCCCCGCCGCCAGGCTCGTGGTCGGACGGCACATCTGGGCGTTGTAGCTGGCGGCAGCCCCGCCCAAGACGCGGACGTACCAATTCGTGACTTTGGTCGCTTCGACGGCCACGAACTCGGTCAGGGTTCCTGCCGCCTTCGAGTCGAGGTCCCAGTTGGCGAACGACGGATCCCGCGCCAGGCGCAGCTCGCGATTCTGCGGCGTGCCCTTTACGCCCACCGCGCTCCACTGCGTGCCGGAGGCATCGAACGTCAGGTACTCCGGGACAGCGGTGAGCGCCGTCGGCGCCGGCGCCGCGTCCACGAGCCGGTGGAAACCCATGCCTTGAACCGCGAACCGGTACGCATTCGTCAGCGGGTCGTTGCATTTCAGAGTGGCCGTGGCCGTGCAGAGCCCGGAGTGCTGGGGGATGAACGCCAAGGTGAAACTCGTATGCCAGGCGGGCGCAATCCTGTTCGTCGGCATCGTGCCCACGCCAAAGGACGTTGCATCGGTGCCGGTGAACGTGATGCGCGGCGGCGCCCCGCCCAGGATCAGATCGCCCAGGCCAAGATTGAACAGGGTGAAATCGTGTAGCACGGCCGCGCCCGCCACGTTCCCGGCGCCGAAATCGGTGCCGTCAGCCGTCGCCGGCGTGGCGTCGCCGTTGACGATCGTGCGCCCTTTGCCCAGGAGCTGCGGCACCGGCCCCGTCATCACGCTCAACTCGTACGCGGAGGAGAGACTGCCGTGGCGGGTTACGAGCAGCGCGAACGTGCCGCCGTTCATGGCGGGGTAGTCGAGCACCTCGGCATCGCCCACGCCTCCCGCGTCCAGTCGCGCCTCGTAGCTGGAGGGCATACCGGTGTTGAACAACGGGTTGAACAGGTAGGCCACCACATTGCCGGCCGGCTCCGAAGAACCTACCTGCACCGGATTCACGCGGATGCGGTAGGTCCGGCCGGCTTCCAGGGCAACCTCATACAGGTCGGCGGGTTCGGCTGCCTCCAGCCGCAGGCCGCTGTACAGGCGGTTCACCTGGATAGCCGGCGCGGCCCGCTCCGCTTCGACGATGCAGGCGCCGTCGGCCAGCGCCGCAGCCACCGTGGCGCACGGTACGGGCGCGCTGGCGGCCAGGGCGCGCCCGCTGAGCACCGCGAAGTTCGGCAGGCCGACATCCCCCACGTCCGACGATTCGAGCATGGCGGTCCGCCCCGCGCTGCTGTAAACGTCCAGGCTGTATTTTCCGTAGGGCGAGAGGCATGCCACGCTGTGCCAGCTATCCGCGCCCAGGTTGAAGGTGTAGGCATTGGTCAGCGCGACCGTCGCGACCGGCGCGGAGTTGGTGAGCGGCGCCGCGCCCAGGCCGCGCACGGCAAAGGCATACGACGGATTCACCGGATCGTTGTTGCCCAGCACGAACGTGGCGCCACGCAGGCCGCCGCCCCGGGGCGTGAAGGCGACCCGGACCGTCGTGCTGTCGCCGACATCGATCTGCGACCACGGCTCCTCGGCCAGGGCGAATTCCGCGGCCGCCGGCCCCGTGAACGCCACGCAGGGCGTGTTGGTCAGGCTCAGGCGCGCCGTACCGGTGTTGGCAACCGTGTACGTCCGGTACACGGTGCTGCCGAGCGGCACGCAGCCAAAGTCCGTGTCGTCGGCTTTTGAAGGAGTGGTGTCGTCGTCCGCGATCGCCACGCCCTTGCCGCGCACGACCGCCACCGGCCGCGTGCCCGTACCGCGGATCGCGAAGGTGTAAGGACTCTCGTCGAGATCGCTGTTGAGAATGCGCACCGTATTGCTGAAGCTGCCCCCGTCCAACGGCCTGAACGTCACGCGGAAGGTCGTGCTGCTGGACCAGGTCAGGGTGGTCGCGGGATACTGCGTGACGCGGAAATGGTTCGTGCCGTTGTCGAGCCGCACGGGCGGGTTGCCGGTGAGGTCCAGCACGCCCGTGCCCTTGTTGTAGATCGTGAAAGTCTGGGTGACCGCGCTGAGCGCGGGCACGCTGCCGAAATCCGTGTTGTCTGCCGTGCCCGGCGTGGTATCGCCATCGGGGATGGAGGTGATGTAGTTCAAGACGTCGATCTCCGGCGAGACGCCGCAGCCGCCGACGGAAAAGCCGAAAACACTCCTGTCAGGGTCCGTGCTGGCGATGTTGACCCAAGCCTCCTGGTAGTCGAGAACGGGATTATAGGCGATCCGGAAGGTGGCCGTGCCATACGGAGGCACGGTGGCCGGCGGCTGTTGCACGACCGTGAACGGCGACTCCCCCAGGTAGACGATCTCGACGCGCGGGTTGCCGGTCAGCGCCAGGATGTCGCCTCCCCGGTTGCGCACGACGAACTCGCGCGTCACGCTCCCCCGCGCCACCAGGGCGTAGCCGAAGAACGTGTCGTCCTCGCTGCTGGGAGTATAGTCTCCGGGCGCGATGGAAATGTTGTTCCCCCTGACATCGATGTCCGGCACGACGCCGGTGCCGCCAATGCCGAACGTGAACGGACTTGGACGGAGCGGGTCATGCGCGTCATGGGGGACGGTCACGGTGGTCCGCCGGGGCAGGCCGATCATGGGATCGAATACGACACGGAACGTCGTGGAGGAGCCGGGATTGACAATGCCGGCCGGAGGGGTTGTCACCGTGAATTCCGCGGCGTCATCGTCCGCGATCGTCACGAGCGGAGCCCCGGTGAGACGCAGGGGGAACGCACCCCAGTTCGCGATGGTGAAGATATTGGTCGCCGTGCGTCCGGCAACGGGCACCTCGCCGAAGTCCGTGCCGTTGGCCGTGATCGGCTGCGTGCTGCCGGAAGTGATGGCCCGGCCGTTTCCGCTGATCTCGATGGCGCCCGTCCGGGCGTACACCTGAAGGCGGAAATGGAACGTGCTGTCGCCGGCGAAATCGCCTTTGATGTCGCACCAGTCGATATAGAGATCGGGCACCGCCCCGCCGGCATACTCCAGGGAGAAGGCCGTGCTGCCGTGAGCCGGCACGGTGCGCGCCGGCTGCGACACGATCGCGAAGGGGGCGGCGACGTCGCGAATGGGCGGGTCCAACAGCGTTGCCGCTGTCGTGCCGCTGTTGGTGATCGTGAACGTGTGCACCACGCGGGGAAGCCAGTTGACGACCCCGAAATGCGTGCCGTTTTCCTGGCTCCCGCCGGTGCCGTCGAGAATCTCGACACCGTTGCCGAAGACGTGCAGATCCGGCGCCCCGTCCAGGCGCCACGGCACGGCGCCAACGAGCGCCAGCGCAAGGGCTTTCACAAGAAGGCGCCGGGGGCTGCGCCCCCGCGCCTGTCTGCTCTGTTCAAAGCGATTGCACGTTAACATGCCACCTACGCTGGCAAGCGACTTCGGAAAACTCAAGCACAAATTCGCGCGGAAGGTCCTGGCATAACCAGTCATGCGGCTATCCGCAGCGCGCAAACCGCCCGGCGCTGCCGCCCATCCTTTACCTGCTCCGCCTCAGCGCAGAATCAGCACGGTTCCCGGCTGCGGCAGGGGCACGGCGCTGAAGGTCAGGAACGTGGAGTTGGCCACCTGGTTGCTGAAACTGGCCCTGATCCAGTCGGGTGTCAGGGTTGTGTTGGCGATGCGGGCTTCGTCTATCAGTCCGCGGAAGTTGTAGGCCGCGTCGCCACGGGCTCCGATGTAGAACGTCCCGGTGTCGGTCAGGCTGGCGCCCGCCGTGCGGGAACCCAGCGCCGCGCCGTCGCGGAAGACCTCCTGGCGGCGCGTGGCGGCGTCGTAGACGCACGCCCAGTGGTGCCAATTGGTGGTATCGTTCCAGGGGCCGGCAACGTCCAGGTCGTCGCCCCAGAAGGCGAAGGTGCATGCGCCGGTGTCGCGGAAGCCGATGTGGAGCATGTCGCCCGTGAGCCCCTGGCCGCAGATGAAGTCGTTGTCGGCGGCGGCCGAGCGTCGCGTCCAGGCTTCAAAGGAGAACGAGCGGTTACGCAGGTCAAGCCGCCCGTTGACGGCGATGTTGCCGGCGTTGGTGAAGGACTGGGCTCCGGCAATCAACCCTTCGGCGTTTGCGTTCAGCGTCCCCGTCCCGTGGTTGCCGTTGAGGGTGCGGTCGAGGGCGTTGCGCTCCGTCAGGTGCCAGACGGCGCTGAACAGGCCGGGCCAGACCGAGTGATCGGTGGCATAGACGGGCGACTTGGCGCGAAGGGGGTTGCCCCACACCGCCCAGATGGCGTCGTCGGGGCCGGCCAGCCGCGGGACCTGGACCCAGACGCACGAGCTGTTAGTCACGTCCAGCGCGAGCTGGTCGAACGTGACGGTGCTCAGCGACCCGTCCGTGTGCGACGCGACGGCGAGGCCCATCAGGGCGTTGGTGGCCATGGCGATCGTCTGCTGCCCGCTCAACGCCCAGTTCTGGCCGTCGGCCGACGTGTAGCCGGACAGCGTGTTGCCGGCGCGTTCGATCCGGACCCAGCCCGGTATGGGGCCCGCGACCAGGCCGCCGACGGCGGCCGCATTCGTGGCCGCGGCGCTGCGATACTGGAAGACGGTCTGGCCGTCGGGGCGCGCGAGCATGAAGGCATAGCGCGTGTCGGCATGGAGGTTCTCGCGGATCATCACGCCGGCCTTGCACCACTCGTTGGCGCCGGGGTTCACGAACGCCCGGACGCGGGCCGTGATCCGGCCGTTGCCGCTCAGCGGGATGTACGCGTAATGGAATTCGTCGGCCGTGTCCCAGATGTCGGCGCCCGAGCCGGTCACGGCGACTTCCGTGTCCGCCTGCACCTGGCTGCCGACGGCCGCGACCGCCCCGATGTCGGCGCCGAGCAGCGCGGTGCCCCAGCGGTCGATCTCGTGGTTCAGCGTCTCGGTGCGCGTGGCGTCGAGGAAACGCAGGTCCCCGCCGAGCGTCGAGACGAAGTTCGTGTAGGCGCACCCCTCGAGGGCGGGGGAGAGCCGGACGAGGACCGGGAAGTTCGTCAGGGACGTGGCGCCCGTGTAGCCGCTGAATTGCAGGCGCAGGCCGTGGGGGTAGTCGGCGGGGTCGGCGCCCGCTTCGAAGGCCACGGCAGAGGACCAGGCCATGCCGTGAGCGTTGGAGGCCGCCAGGCGGTAGACGTAGTCGGCGCCGGCCGCGAGTCCGTGGGCGGTGGCGGCGAGCGGGCCCTGGGGGCGTAAGCCGAGGGCGGCCACGCGTGGCCAGGCCGTGAGGTTTGTGCCGGCGTCAGCCGTGCCCCAGCAGGCCCAGACCGTCGTTGGCGCGGCGCCTGTCGCAGTGAGCGTGCCCTCAAGCACGGCCCGCGTGGCTGAACGCGCGGGGCTGCCCGTTGCCGCCACGGTGGGCGCCAGCGGGTCGGTGTAGTCGCCCGGCAGCCCGTACTTGGAGGCGAGGTAGAAGCCCGCGGCGTTCAGCTCGCGGTCGCTGAGCGCCCTATTGAAGATCAACAGCTCGTAGATGTCGCAACTGGCAAATGCGCCGATGCCGCCGCTGTCGCGCGCGCCAAGGCTGACAGCGACGTCGTTCGTGGAGATTGCCCCGCCGGTGTAGGTGAACACGCCGTCGGACTTGCCATTGTACCAGATCGCCTTGGCGAGACCGCTCACGCGCCCGGCGAGCACGGCATCGTTCTGGATATCGCCGAGGCCGCGCGGGCCGTCGGTATCGGGCCCGGTCAGGCCGCGCGCCGTGAACGAGAGGCGGTTGACGTTGTTGTACTCGCGGAACTGCCAGCCGCTCGCTTCGCCGTTCTTGGCGACATAGGGACGCCAGGCGTCGGCCGCGGGGTTGGCCTGACGCCCGACCATGACGATCGTGGCCGCGGTTGTGAAGTCGAAGTCGGCTTCGTGGGCGACGCGCATGTGGGAGACCAGACCGTCGAAGTAGCAGTGCGGCCCCAGGCGGTCATTGTAGAAGCGCGGAGCGAGCCCCGTCCCCGGTTGGGTGGCGTGGTTGCCGCGCCCGGAGAGATCCTGCCACGCGGTCACGTATGTGCCGTTGCTTTGCGAGACGGTGCCCGCGTTCAGCCAGAGCACGAGGCCGTTGGTCACCATGCCGTAGGGCAGCGGGGCGAAGAGGGCGGTGACGGTGCGCGGCGCCGTGACGTTGGTGAGCGTGACGTCGTGGAGCGGGCCGATCGAAACACCGTCGGCGTAAACGTCGCGCGCGTAGTAGCCGGCGTCGGGACGCACGCGCAACGAGGCATCGCCGCCGTGGTACACGACCACCCCGTTCGTCGGCACGATCGACCCGTGGGCCGCCTGGACGACCGTCACCGTGTACGCATTGAGCCCGAACTGCGCCTGAATGGTGTGGTCGGCGGTGACGTTCAGGAACCGGCAGGCGTTGGTGACGCCGATGGAAAACGCGTCCACCAGGACGTTGGTCAGGTGGTAGCCGGTGTCGGGCGCGAACGTGTAGACCGCGCTGTCGGCGCCGGCGTCCACGGTCTCGCGGGTCGAGGGCACGGTTCGGCCGTGCGGATCGGCGAGCGGGGTTATCGTCCAGTAGGGATCGGTGCGCGTGCGGAAGGTCACGCTGGGCGTGGCCCACGCCTGCCCGTGGGCGTTGGTGGCGTGGAACGTGTAGGCGTACGACGTGAAGGCGGTCAGGCCCGTCAGCGGCACGCGCAGCGGGCCGATGGGTTGCACGCCCAGCCTGTTCGTGTGGGCCCAGCCCCCCCAGGCGGCGCCGCCGTCGGTCGGGCCCCAGCACAGCGTCACCACGGTCGGGACGGCGCCCGTGAAGGAGAGCGCGCCGTTCGCCACGGCGGCCGTGGCGACAATGCCGGTCGGCGCGAGGTTGGCGATGACGGGGGCGCCGACGACTTCGCCGCAGGCCGTGAACGTGCCGTTGGAGGCCACGGTGGCCCACTCCGCCCACACCCAGTCGGCCGGGCGGGCGACGCCCGCGGCCGCGCGCACTTCGTCTATCTGCCCCTTGAGGGAGGGCGCCGCGTTGACCGACCCGCCGATGACCAGCCCGGTGGATTGGTAGAACGCGTTCGTGGCGCCGGTGGTGAGGACGGGCTGCCCGTCGCGGTAAAGCTGCTTGCGGTGCGCGCCGTCCAGGACGTACGTGTAGGCGTGCCACGCGCCGCGGTCGCCGCTGTAGTCGGTCGCACAGGTGCCGTCGTCGGCGTAGAGGCCGAAGTAAAGGTTGGCATTGCGGAAGCCGCAGTGGAGGCCCTTGTCCGCAGCGCCGGTCCCGCCCCCGAAGAACATGTTGTCACCCGTCGTGTTGGGCAGGCGGTTGACCCAGGCGCTGAGGGTGAAGGGCTTGTAGCTGAGGTCAACGCCGGCGCCGGCGGTGAAGCACTCGATGCCCGTCATGCCGCGCGCGCCCGAGACGACGCCGGGAACGACGCCGGGGCTGGCCGTGGGGGCGGCGTCGCGCGCGCCGGGCCCCGCGTCGCGCGCGGGATCGGAGACCGCCGCCTCATTGAGATGCCAGACGCCGGCGTAGCCGTCGGCCCAAGTGAGCCGGGAGGCCAGCGCGGGGGGCGGCGCGGCCTGCGCGAGGTTTCCCCAGCAGGCCCAGATGTGGCTGCCGGCCGCGAGCCTGTCGACCTGGACCCAGACGGCCGACGCCCCGTTGGTGTCCCAGCGGTCCTTGTCATGGTACAGCACGGTGACGCCGTCGGCGGCCACGAAGCGCAGATCGTTGCCGTCGGGGGAGGCAAAGTGGGCGTAGCGGAAGCCCGGCAGCGCCTCCGACAGGCGCACCAGCACGGGAAAGTTCGTCAGCGTGGCGCCGCGCGTGTAGCCCGGGAAGTCGAGCCGCATCCGGAACGCGAAGTCGGCGGGGGCGAGCGTGTCCCGCACGTCGATGACCACGGCGGCCGTGTCGTTGGCGGGCGCGTAGTCGTGCTGATCGGCCGAACGACGGCCCGCGGCGACGGTGAGCACGGCGCCCGCCGCGGAGGCGTTGACGGTGGCGCGGACGGTCAGGGTTGTGGACGCGAGATAAGCAAGCGGGCCGATGGTCCAGGTACCCGCCCATCCGTCGTAAGCCGCGCTGGAGGCGGAAGCGAAGCTCAGGCCGGCGGGCAGGGCGTTGGTGACGACGAGGGCGGTGGCGTTCGTGAATCCGTTGTTGACGGCCGTGAGCGTGTACGCGACTTCGTCGCCCGCCGTGACGACGGCGGGTGTCGTGCGCACGGCGCTCACGGCGATATCGGCGTCGGCGGGGTTGACGTAGGCGGCGCCGAGCGCGTACTTGGTCGCCAGGTAGTGGCCGACCGCGTTGCGTTCGACGGCATTCAGGCAGCGGTTGTAGAGCAGGATTTCGGCGAGGTCGCCGCTGTAGCGGTTGCCGGTTGCCAGGTAGCCGCCGATGCGGGCGCCGGCATAGGACGCGAGCGGGACGGTGGAGGCCAGGCTGCCGAGGAGCGCCCCGTCGCGGTAGGTCTGGCGCCCCGTGCCGCCCGTCGCGTCCAGGTGGAAGGAGTGGATGAAGAACTGCTGGTTCGTGTAGGTCGGAACCGCCATGTTATAGTCGTTGGCGTACTGGGCGTGCGTCAGCTGGTTGTCGGTGCGATAGCCCAGGTGCAGGTTGGCGTTTGCCGTCGCGGCGCCCCCGCCGAGGAAATAGCAGGCGATCTTCGCGCTGCGCCGCCCTTCGACCACGAAAACCGTGTAGTCGGAGGCGGCCAGAAAGGTGCCGTCGTATTCGAGCGAATCGTCCGTGCCGTCGAACCGCACGGCGGGCAGCCCGTTGAGAACGTTGGTCAGGAAGACGGGCCGCGCCGCGGTGACGCTCTGCACGGCGTCGCGGGCGTTGGTCGAGGCGTCCGGCCAGAGCGTGACGGACGCACCGCTGGCGAGCGTCAGGTGCGACGCGTCGTACCAGGCCGCCAGGCCGTTCGTGACCGGATTCCCCGGACTGCACGTGACCGCCAGGCCCACCCCGAGCAAACCCAACCAGACTGCCTGCGAACTTGTGCGCATACTCTCCCTCCCGGCCATGGGGCTCACCGTTGCCGGCCTACCTTCACCCGCAGGTAGAGCGGCTTGCCGGCAGCGGCAGGCTCGATGTAGACCGCGTTCGTCGGCGGCGTGGCGCCGGTCAGGCGGGTCACCACACCCGTGAACCCCCGAGCCAGGGAATCGGTCCGATACACGTCGTATTGGACATTCGCGATGCTCTGCCAGTACAGCCTGAACCAGCCTCCCCCGACGTCCTCCAATTTCGTCAGCCGGGGCAGGACGCCCGTGCCCTGCACGGCGAATTCGAACGGATCGTGTGCCGGGTCGCTGCTCGGAATGCGCACGGTCGCCTGGCGCAGGCCCACGGCCGTGGGTTGAAACGCCACGCGCAGGTCAAGGGCTTCACCCGCCGGCAGCGCCGCGCCGCCCACAATTACCCGGAAGTCGCCGGCCTGCGGTCCCGCCACGACCGCGCGCGGGTTGTTGGTGAAGTTCAACCAGTCCTCGCCGACGTTATGGATCAGGAACATGTTGGTGTGAGCCCACGGTCCTCCCGGCGTGAAGTCGAGGAAATCGGTGTCGTTGGTGACCAGCGGCGCGACGCTGCCGTGTGGCACGGGCGCGCCCGTGGCCCAGGATTCGACCTCCATGCTTGGCCCCGTCGCCGTGCCGCCGACCGCGAACGTGTAGGCGGCGCCCTGGTTGCTGGGAATCACCACGCGCGCGGAGCGCGCACCGCGACCGCGGGGGTGGAAGGCGATGGCGAACGTGGTCGTCCCCGCGCCGCGCAGGGGGACCGACGCGGCGGGGAGCGTCGTGGCGGTGAAGTCCTGCGGGTTGGCGCCGTCGAACTGCACGCGCGGCGTGCCGTTCAATTGCAGGGTCGCGTAGCCGGCGTTGCGGATCGTGAAGGTGTTCGTGCAGGCCACCGCGGTCGAGAGCATCGGGAAACGCGTGTTGTTGGTTACGGAAAGCAACGTGCTGCCCGAGGGAATCGGCTGGCTGTTGCCGAGGACGCCCATGTCCGGCACGGCCGGGGCCGCAACCACGCTCCACTTGGTGGCGGGCGTCGAGGTTTCGTTGACGACCAGAACGAGGTACGTGCCGGTTTGTGTGGCGGTCAGCGTCAAGCTTTCGCGTGCGTTTGTCCCAGAGGCATCGGCGCCCGCGTCCGCCGCCGTGCGGCTGCCGTAACTGCGTCCCGGGCGGAGCACGAACAGCGACAGGTTCTGCTTGGCAGGCGAATCGGGCAGCGGGTCTACCGCCACGTAGTAGGTCGTGCCGGCGGTCCAGTCGGCCCGATAGGCGGCCAGGACATCCGCGGCGCCCATGAAACCGGCCT
The DNA here is from genome assembly GCA_964402115.1 of uncultured Victivallales bacterium. Lineage (GTDB taxonomy): Bacteria > Verrucomicrobiota > Kiritimatiellia > UBA8416 > CAYOBW01 > CAYOBW01. The sequence goes on along the minus strand of CAYOBW010000165.1, from coordinate 2,718 downwards.
GCGCCACCCCCGCCGCCAGGTTCGTCGCGGGACGACACATCTGGGCGCTGTAGTTGGTGACCGTGCCGCCCGAGACGCGGACGTACCAGTTCGTGGTCTTGGTGGATTCGACGGCCACGAACTCGGTCAGGGTTCCCGCCGCCTTCGAGTCGAGGTTCCAGTCGGCGAATGACGGATCTCGCGCCAGGCGCAGCTCGCGGTTCTGCAACGGGCTTTTCACCCCCACCGCGCTCCACTGCGTGCCGGAGGCGTCGAACGTCAGGTACTCCGGAACGGCGGTGAGCGCCGTGGGCGCCGGGGCGTCGTCCGCGAGCCGGTGGAAGCCCATGCCCTGCACGGCAAACTGGTAGGTGGGCGTCAGGATCTCGTTCGAGCCGATCACGGCCGTGGCTGTGCACGGTCCGGAGTGTCGCGGAACGAACCCCAGCGTGAACGTCGTATAGAGGTCTGGCACGATCGTCCGGCCCGGCATGGTGCCGATACCGAAGGAGGCGGCGTCCGTACCCGTAAACCGCACTCTGGGCGGCGCGTTGGTCAGGATGAGATCGCCGACACCCAGATTGAAGAGATTGAACGCATGCAGCGTGGCGGCGCCGCTCACGTCCCCGGCAGCGAAAGCGGTCCCGTCTTCCGTTGTCGGCGTGGTATCGCCGTTGACGACCGTGAGGCCGTTGCCCTGGACCCGCGGCAAAGGACCGGTCATCACGCTCAGTTCGTAACCCGTGGGGTTGCCGCGCCGGATCACGAGCAGCGCGTAGCGCCCGGAAGTCATGGCTGCGTAGCTGAACGACTCGGCGCCGCCCGTGCCCAGATTGTCCACGTGGATGTCGAAGGAGGACGGTATGCCCGTGCTCATCTCCGGATTGAACAGGTAGAAACCGAGGTCGCCGGCTGCCTGGCCGGCCGCGGCCGAAACCGGCTGCACACGGATGCGATAGGTCCGGCCGGCATCCAGCTGAACCTCGTAGAGGTCGGCGGGGTCCGCCGCATCCAGCCGGCAGCCGGTGTAGAGCCGGTTCACGTCGATCGCCGGCGCGGCGCGCTCCGCCTTGACGGTACACGCGGCGTAGGGCGCCGTGCCATACACGACTGCGCAGGCCGTGCAAGGCGCGGCGCCCAGCGCACGTCCGTTGAGCACAACGAAGTCGGGATCGCCCGGTATCTGCGATGTCGACATGTCCAGCATCTCGGTCCGGCTCGTGCTGCTGTAGACGTTGAGGTCGAAATGACCGAGGGCGGAGTAACACGACACGCTGTGCCAGCTGTCGGTGGTCAGGCCGAAGGTAAACGCGTTGGTGAGGGTGCCGACCGCGGACGGCACGCCGTTGGTGAGGGGCTCCGCCGCCAGTCCGCGCACGGCGAAGGCATACGACGGATTGACCGGATCGTTGTCGGGGATGACGACCGTGGCCGCGCGGTAGCCGCCGGCCCGCGGCGTGAAGGCGACCCTGAAGGTCGTGCTGCCGCCGACGGCGACGGGCGAGGCTGGCGCCGCGGCCAGGGCGAACTCGGCGGCGGCGGGCCCCGTGAATCGGACGCGCGGCGCGTTCGTGAAGCTGAGGCCGATCGTGCCGGTGTTCGCGACCGTGTACGTCCGGTACACCGTGACGCCGAGCGGCACGCAGCCGTAGTCCGTGTCGTCGGCCTTTGAAGGCGTCGTGTCGTCGTCCGCGATCGTCACGCCCTTGCCGCGCACGACCGCCACCGGCCGCGTGCCCGTGCCCCGGATCGCGAAGGTGTACGGATCCTCGTCGGGGTCGGTGTTCACGATGCGCACCGTATTGCTGTAGACTCCCGCGTCCCACGGCACGAACGTCACCTGGAAGGTCGTGCTCGTGCCCGGGGTCACGGGCGTGACGGGGTACTGCGTGACCCTGAACTGGTTCGTGCCGGCGAGCAGACTCACGCGCGGGGTGCCTGGCAGGTCGAGGTCGCCCGTGCCGGTGTTGAAGATCGTGAAAGTCCGCGTGAGCGGGCTGAGGGCCAGGACACTGCCGAAATCCGTGTGGTCCGCCGTGCGCGGCGTCGCGTCGCCGTCCGCGATGGACGTGCCGTTTCCCTTCACGTCCGTCTCGGGCGCGACGCCGGTGCCCGCGATGGAAAACGTGTAGGGGTTCTCGTCCGCGTCCGTGTTGGCCACGCTGACCGTGGCCTGGCGGTAGCCCGTGCTCGGGTTGAAGGAGATTGTGAAAGACGCCTGACCGTGGCCGGGCACGGTTTCCGGAAGCTGCTGCTTGACGGTGAATTCGGACGCTTGCGGGCCGGAAACCTGCACGCGCACGAGGTCCGTGAACGCCAGGGGGGCGCCCCCGAGATTGTACACCCGGAAGACACGCTCCACCGTGTGCCCGATGGGCACGTTACCGAAATCCGTGTTGTCCGCCCCGTTGGGCGTGGTGTCGCCCGACGTGATCGACACGTTGTTGCCCCTGACGTCCATCTCCGGCACCGCGCCGACGCCGGTGAGGTCGAACGTGAAGGGGTTCTGGCCGTAGGCGTTGTTGGGGATCGTCACCGTGGCGCGCCGCGTGCCGGCCGCGCTGGGATCGAAGACCACTCGAAATGTCGTGGAAGTGCCGGGGGCAACCGGAACCTGCGGATCGCGCGTCACCGTGAAATCCCCGGCGGCGGCCCCGACGATCTGCACGAACGGCCAGGTGAGGCCGGTCAGGGGGAGATTGCCTGTGTTCCGGATCGTGTAGGTGTTGGTTGCGGTGC